>JAKALD010000130.1 GCA_021813275.1 Pseudomonadota bacterium
TCGCCGCCGAGCCCGACCCGGCGAAGCACGTGCTCGCGCACGTGTTCAAGGTCGAGATCGATCCCTACATCGGGCGGCTGGCGGTGTTCCGCGTGCACCAGGGGCGCGTCACGCCGGGCGCGCAGCTGTTCATCGGCGCCGGGCGCAAGCCGATCAAGCCGGGCCACCTGTACAGGCTGCGCGGCAAGGCGCAGACCGAGGTCGCCGAGGCGCTGCCCGGGGACATCTGCGCGATCGCCAAGATCGACGACATCCAGTTCGATCACATCCTGCACGACTCGCCCGAGGACGCGAACATCCACGCGCGCGCGCTCGAGCTGCCGGCCTCGGTGTTCGGCCTCGCGGTGCGGGCGAAGAAGCGCGGCGACGAGCAGAAGCTCGCCGACGTGCTGCACAAGTTCGTCGCCGAGGATCCGTGCTTCCGCATCGAGCACGACGCGCAGGCGAACGAGACCGTGATCCGCGGCCTGGGCGAGATGCACCTGAGGACGGCGCTCGAGAAGATGGCGACGCAGTACAAGATCGAGCTCGACTCGAAGCCCCCCTCGATTCCCTACCGCGAAACGATCGCGGCGAGCGCCGAGGGCCACAGCCGCCACAAGAAGCAGACCGGCGGCGCGGGCCAGTTCGGGGAAGTGTTCCTGCGCGTCGAGCCGCTGCCGCGCGGCGCCGGCTTCGAGTTCGTCGACCAGGTGAAGGGCGGCGTAATCCCGTCGGTCTACATCCCGGCGGTCGAAAAGGGCGTGCGCATGGTGCTCGACACCGGCTACATCGCGGGCTACCCGCTGCAGGACGTGCGCGTGACCGTGTACGACGGCAAGAGCCACCCGGTGGACTCCAAGGAGGTCGCCTTCGTCGCGGCGGGGCGCAAGGCCTTCCTCGACGCGCTCGCCAAGGCGCGGCCGCTCGTGCTCGAGCCGATCGTGAATGTGGACATCTACGCGCCCGAGGCGAATATGGGTGACATTACGGGCGAGCTCAACGCGCGCCGCGCGCAGATCCGCGGCTCGGACGCGCCGCGCCCGGGCGTGGTGCGGATCGCCGCGCAGGCGCCGCTCTCCGAGCTGGAGAGCTTCGCCCCGCGGCTGAAGTCGGTGACCGCCGGCCAGGGTTCCTACACGCTGGAATTCAGCCACTACGATCCGGCGCCCACGCCGCTGCAGCAGAAGCTGCTCGCGCAGCACCGGCCGGCGGCCGCGGCGGAAGAGTGAGGGTCGCTCGCGCCAGGGACCGGCCGATTACCAGATGGTCCGCACCGGGTACTGCGCGATCAGCGGATCCGGCGTCACGATCGCCATGCCGTGCGTGATCGCCTGGCACACGAGCATGCGATCGAACGGATCCTTGTGCGCCGCGGGCAGTTGGCCGATCCGCAGCGCCGATTGTTCGTCGAGTGCGAGCTCCTCGTAGCCGTGCGCCCTGCGGTACTTTGGAACGTAGCGTTGCGCCGGCTCGGCGAGCGTGAGCCGACCGCGCGCCTGCTTGATCGCGATCTCCCAAGCCGAAATTACGCTCAAGTAGACGTCGTTGCCCGGATCGACGATCGCGTCGCGCGCCGGGCCCGCGAGGCTCGGGTCACCCGCGACCACCCAGAGAAACGTGCAGGTGTCGAGCAGCAGCTTCAATCGCGTTCGCCCTCGAAGGCGGCGAGCTCTTCCTCCGGAAGAGGCTCGAAGAACGAGGGCGGGATCGTCACGGTACCCTTGCCTAGGCCGATCGGGCGCCGCTTTCTCGGCGGTGCAGGCAGCGCTCGGATCTCGGCGATCGGGATGTTGCGTCTGCAAAGCACGATCGTCTCGCCGGCCTTGAGGCGCGCCAGGTACTTCGAGAGATGCGTCTTAGCTTGGTGAATGTTCAGGCGAATCATGGTTGAATTCTAAACCATGAACTAAACTAACTCCACTCGGATCGAGGTCGGTCGCGGGCCACCCGGCCGACCGGTCCGCAGCTTCAGAAGCCGTACAGCTCCGCGGGGTTGTCGACGAGGATCCGGCGGCGCGCCGCCTCGTCGGGCGCCCACTCGAGCAGCAGGTCGAGCAGATCCGCGTCGTCGGGCTTGCGCTCCGGCGGCACGGACGGATGCGGCCAGTTGCTCGCCCACAGCATGCGCTCGGGCGCATGCCTCGCGAGCGCCCGGGCGAGCGCGGCGACGTCGGCGTAATGCGGCGCGCCGCTCCTCGACATCTCGTAGGGCGCGGAGAGCTTCACCCAGCAGCGCCCGGTGTCGACGAGGCGCAGCAGGCAGCGGAACGCCTCGTGCGCCGGCGCCACCGGCTCGAGGAACTTGCCGATATGATCGATCACAAAGTTGCCCGGCAGGCGCGCGATCTGCGCCTCGTGCTTCGGCAGCTCGCGGCCGTCGAGCTGGATGATGGCGTGCCAGCCGAACGGGTGGACCCGCGCCATGATCTCGTCCATCTCGCCGAACCCGACCGCGCCGTTGGGCAGCGCGAAGATGCGCTGCGCGCGGATCCCGGCGCGCGTCAGGCGCTCGAGCTCGGCCTCCGGGGTGTCCCTGCGCACGACCGCCACGCCGCGCGCGCCGGCGCCGAGCTCGGCCAGGGCCGCGAGCGTCACCCGGTTGTCGTCCTGATAAGCGTTCGGCTGGACCACGACGACGCGCTCGAGCCCCAGGCGCCGCTGCAGCACCCGGTACGCCGCGACGTCGAAGTGACCGGGGATCGGCGGCCCGCCCGGGGCGGAGGGCACCGCGCGGTCGTAGAAGTGCATGTGCGTGTCGCACACCCCGCGCAGCGCGGCGAGTCGCGGTCCTTTGAGGTTCATGTCCTGCGCCCTTTCCGTTTGCCGCGTGGAGCGGCCGGGTTCTCGACTTCCTCGAGGTGCACGAACGCACCGCCCTGGTAGAGCTCGGCACGCGCATCGCCCGGCCGCTCGCGCGCGAGCACCTCGGCCGCGTAGCGCTCGCTGTCGTCCCGCGGGCAATAGCCGAGCCGCGCGGCGTTCGAGTTGTCGTACCAGGAGCGCGCATTGCCCGACACGCCGTAGGCGATCTCGAAGCGGATCGCCGGGTGCTCGATGCCGATCGCGACCAGCTGCGCGAGATCCCGCGGGCTCAGCCAGATCGACAGCCGCCGCTTGTCGATCGGCTCCGGGTTCACGTTGCCGATCCTCAAGCACATGACCTGCATGCCGTACTTGTCGGCGTACAGGCTCGCGAGCGCCTCGCCGAACACCTTGGACACGCCGTAGCGGCTGTCCGGCCGGGGCGCAACGCGGTGATCGATCACCTGGTCGCGCCGGTAGAAGCCCACCGCGTGGTTGCTGCTCGCGAACACGATGCGCCGCACGGCGTTCCGGCGCGCGGCCTCGAAAACGTTGTAGCAGCCGACGATGTTGGCGCGCTGGATCGCCGGCCAGCTGCCTTCGACCGAATAGCCGCCGAGGTGCACTATCGCATCGACTCCCTTCGTCGCGCGCAGCATGTCGGCGAGGCGCGCGATGTCGCCTCGCACGAAGGTCTCGCCGCGCCCGAGCGGCTTCATCGGGCGCAGGTCCGAGAGGCGCAGCGCGTAGCGCCCGGCGAGCTCGCGCCGCAGGTGGGTGCCGACGCCGACCGCGGCGCCGGTCATCAGGATGGTCTTCATGCCCTCCTCGCGCCCGTCAACAGTAGAGGCGGTGGCGCCGCTTGCAGGTCCGCAGAACCTCGTCCGGATCGCGCCGCCACCAGTTGCGCGCGGAAAAGATCTCGACCTCGTGAAAGCCCCGGTATCCGGCGGCCTCGACCCAGCCGCGGATGCGCCTCACATCGATCACGCCGTCGCCCATCATGCCCCGGTCGAGCAGCAGGTCGGTCGTCGGCACGAGCCAGTCGCAGATGTGGAAGGCGAGCAGGCGCTTCTTTCCGGCGCGCCTGATCTGCTCCCGCAGCTGCGGGTCCCACCATACGTGGTACACGTCGACCGCCACGCCCAACGCGCCGCGCGCGTTCGTGGAGCGGTCGCCCGTGCGCTCGGGAGCGAGCGCGTCGCACAGCTCGAGCGCCTGGGCGAGCGTGTTCACGCAGGCGCGGTCGGCGGCGTACATCGGGTGCAGCGGCTCGATCGCAAGCGGCACGCCCGCGGCGCGCGCGTGCGGCAGGATCGCGGCGATCCCGTCCTTCACCTGGGCGCGCGCCCCGCCGATGTCCCTTGCGCCCCTGGGCAGGCCTCCGACCACGAGCACCAGGCAGCGCGCGCCGAGCGCGTGGGCTTCGTCGATGGCGCGGCGGTTGTCCTCGATCGCCCGGCGCCGGCCGCGCGCCGTGGTCGCCGGGAACATGCCGCCGCGGCACAATCCGGTGACCGTCAGCCCGTGGTCCCGGATCGCGCGCGCGGCCTTCGCCACGCCCATCGCGTGCAGCTGGTCGCGCCACGGCGCGATGCCGCGGATGCCGTGGCGCGCGCAGCCCTCGATCGCCTGCGCGAGCCCCCACTTCGCGCGCGTGGTCGCGGTGTTGAGCGCGAGCTTGCGGGAATCAGGCGAGGCCATGCACCGCGAGCAGCGCCTTCATGCGCCGGCAGGCGAGCTCCGGATCGGCGAGCAGGCCGGCCGCGTCGGCGAGCCGGAACAGCTCGGCGAAGTGCAGCAGGTGGCGCGCGCTCTGCTGGCCGCCCACCATGACGAAGTGCTCCTGATGGCCGTTCAGCCAGGCCATGAACACCACGCCGGTCTTGTAGAAGCGCGTCGGCGCGCGAAAGATGTGGCGCGAGAGCGGCACGGTGGGCGCGAGGATCTCGCGGTAGGTCCCGGCATCGCCCGCCGCGAACGCCGAGAGCGCGCTCGATGCGGCGGGCGCGATGGCATCGAAGATGCCGAGCAGGGCGTCCGAGTACCCCTCGGCATCGCCCTCGATCAGCTCGGCGAAATTGAAATCGTCGCCGGTGTACATGCGCACCCCCGGTGGCAACCGGCGGCGCATGGCGATCTCCTTGTCCTTGTCGAGGAGCGAGACCTTGACGCCGTCGACCTTCGCGGCGTTGCGACGCAGCACCTCCAGGCACACGTCCATCGCCGCGGCGTGATCGCGCGCGCCCCAGTAGCCCTCGAGCGCCGGGTCGAACATCTCACCCAGCCAGTGGATGATCGCCGGCTCCTTGACCTGCCCGAGGATGCGGTCGTAGACCGCGGCGTAATCCTCGGGCGAGCGGGCGCACGCCGCGAGCGCGCGGCTCGCCATTAGGATGATGCGTCCGCCGAGCTTCTCGATCGCGGCGCACTGCTCTTCGTAGGCCGCGATCACTTCGGCGAGCCGCACGCCTGGCGAGGGCGCAAGCTGATCGGTGCCCGCGCCCGAAGCGACGAAGGCGCCAGGCTCTTCGCGCGCCGCCTCGAGCGTACGCCGGATCAGCTCGAGCGAATTCGGCCAGTCGAGCCCCATGCCGCGCTGCGCGGTGTCCATCGCCTCGGCGAGTCCCAGGCCCCAGGACCACAGGTGCCTGCGGTAGGCGATCGTCGCGTCCCAGTCGATCGCGGCCTCGAGCCACGGCTCGCGCGTCGAGTACGGGTCGGCCACCACGTGCGCCGCGGCGAGCGCCCGGCGCGTGAAGGCGCGCGTCGGCCGCGCGAACGCGCGCGGCGCGCGCACGGTGAAGTCCTCGAGACTGCCGCCCGCCGCGGGCAGCTTGAGGGTGAGAATCGCGTCGCGCTTCACGGCGCGAGCCTCGGCACGTCGAGCCACTTGCGCTGCTTCCAGCTCTTCAGGCCCAGCTCGGCGAGCTGCACGCCTTTCGCGCCGGCGAGCAGGTCCCAGGGAAAGGCCGCCTCGCCGGCGACGTGCTTCAGGAAGAGCTCCCATTGCATCTTGAACGCGTTGTCCCAGGCGACGTTGTCCGGCACTTCCTGCCAGCCGGCGAAGAAGTCGATCGGCTGCGGCACGTCCGGGTTCCACACCGGCTTGGGCGTGTTGACGCGCGCCTGCGTGAAGCAGCGTCGCAGGCCGGCGACCGCGGAGCCGTGCGTGCCGTCCACCTGCAGGGTGAGCAGGTCGTCGCGCCGCACGCGCACGCACCACGAGCTGTTGAAATGCGCGATCACGCCGCCTTCCAGCTCGAAGGTCGCGTACGCGGCGTCGTCCGCGCTCGCGCGGTACTTCCTGCCGTCCTCGTCCCAGCGCTGCGGAACGTGCGTGGCGCCCAGGCACGACACCGCCCTCACCTCGCCGCACAGGTTGTCGAGCACGTAGCGCCAGTGGCACAGCATGTCGAGGATGATGCCGCCGCCGTCCTCCTTGCGGTAGTTCCACGACGGGCGCTGCGCGCTCTGCCAGTCGCCCTCGAAGACCCAGTAGCCGAACTCGCCGCGCACCGAGAGGATCCGGCCGAAGAACCCGCTGTCGCGCAGCATCCTGAGCTTGAGCAGCCCGGGCAGCCAGAGCTTGTCCTGCACCACGCCGTGCTTGACGCCCGCCTTCCGCGCCGCCCGGCAAAGCTCGAGCGCCGCGGCGAGGTTCGTGGCGACGGGCTTTTCGCAATACACGTGCTTGCCCGCAGCGATCGCACGCTTGAGCAGCCGCGGCCGCAGCTGGGTCGAGGCGGCGTCGAAAAATACCGTGTCGTCCTTGGAGCGCAGCGCCCTGCCGAGATCGGTGGTCCAGCGCTCGAGCCCGTGCGCGGCAGCGAGCTGCTCGAGCTTGGCGGCGTTGCGCCCGACGAGGATCGGGTCGGGCATGAGCCGCGTGCCGTCCCTGAGGGCAACGCCGCCCTGCCGGCGGATCTCCAGCATGGAGCGCACCAGGTGCTGGTTCGTGCCCATGCGGCCGGTGACGCCGTGCATGATGATGCCGATCCGTCTTTCGCGCATCGTCCTAGTCTCCGTACCTGACGCGGCGCGTGACGCGCCAATCCGGCATCGCCCTGCTCGCGAAGCCCGCGCAGTCGAGCGAGCCGATCGCGAGCAGGCCGTCTCGGATCGCGACGCGCACCGCGCCGTGGCTGTTCTCGTACAAGTCGGGGTGCGCCATATGGAAGGCCGCCTGCTCGGCATCCGGCAGGCCCGCCATGCCGTTCACGTAGTGATGCCCATTGCGCTCCACGTGCTCGAGCCCCAGGAGCGAGGCGAGCGCGAGATCCTGCTGCAGCGCGAGCCCCGCCTGCACGGTGAGATCCTCGCCCGCAACGAAGTAGCGCGCATCGCGCGCCGCCCGGTTCCAGAGCTCACAGCGCGCGCGGTTGATGAGCGACCGGTAGACGCCCTTGCAGGACTTGGAGGACACGCCGGCGTAGCCCAGCGTCCGGGCGCGCGCGAACGCCTCAAGCGAGTCGTCGGACTCGTCGATGATGACCGGCACTTCCGCGGCCAGCTTGGAGACGCGCTGCGCGAGCGCGGCCTGGCGCTTGATGGGCTGCTCGACGTACAGGACGCTCGCCGCAAGCCGCCTGAGCCGCCGCTCCGCCGCGAGCCGTCGCCACAGGGCGAGCACGCCCTCGACGTCCTCGTACTGCTCGTTGCCGTCGAGCGTCACCTGGTAGCGCCCGTCGATGCGCTCGAGCACCGCGGCGATCGCCGCGAGCCGCTCGACGTCGGCGGCGAGCTCGCCGCTCAGCTTGAGCTTGAAATGGCGGTTGCCGTAGCGCGCGATCACTTCCTCGAGCGTCTCGGGCAGGCCGTCGTTCACGCGCGCAGGCTGGTCCGCGGCGACGAGCGGATCGGCCAGGCCGACCGTGTGACGCGCCGCGATCGCGGGCTGCGGCTCGAGGCTCGCCAGGAACGCGCTCATGTCGAAGCGCGCGAGCTCGGCGAGCCAGCCCGAGAGCTCGATGCCCGGGAGGTTGGCGCGCAGCGCAGCGTAGAAGGACAGCCCGTGCGCGCGGCACAGCGCGTCGAGCAGTGCGCGGTCGACGAGCGCCGGGCCGTAGTTCGCGACGAGCGCGTTCAGCCCCCTGCCGGCCGCCGCCTTGATCTGCTCCGCGTAGTGAGCGCGGAAGTGACCGAACGCCGTGTTCGCGCCGCCGGCCAGATAGCCCTCGCGCGCCAGCGCGAGCGAGCTGCGCAGCTGGTTCGCGTTGTCCTCGTCGGAGAGCGCCGGGTCCTTGTCGAACCACTTCGGCGCGAGCAGCTCGGCCGCGGCGCCGTGCGCCTCGCGGCCGCCGGCGAGCCGGATGCGGGCGCGCACGAACGCCTGCTGCGCCGCGCGCAGCGTGGCTGCCCCGAAGCGAAACGGCAGGCGCAGGCGCACCGGGCGCTCGTAGAGCTCGAGCTCGGCGACGCGGAAGCGCGGCGCATTCATGCGGCCGCCTCCGATCCGACGGTCAGGACACAAACAGCGGCTGGTCGGCGGCCACGCGCCATGCTCCGGGTCGCATCCCCGCAAGCGGGGCCCCTGCTCCGCCGGATCATGGACGCACCTCCAGAGCCTCGAGAATGCCGCGGATGTAGCCGATCGCGCGCGCCGCCGCTCCCGGGCCGTCGGGCACGTAGTCGAACGGCTCGACCGCGACGTCGCCCGCGTAGCCGTGGCGCGCGAGCGCCGCGAACAGCGGCGCGAAGCGCTGCTCGCCCTGCCCGGGGCCGCGCCGGTTGCGGTCGTTCAGCTGCACGTGCGCGAGCACGCCCTTCGGCAGCCAGCGCTCGACCAGCGCGGCGAGCGGCTCGCCCTCGCTCGACCCGGCCGCGCTGCAGTCGAGCATGCTCTTCACCGCCGGGCTGGCGATGGCCTCGACCAGGCGCGCCGCTTCCTCCAGCGAGTTGATGAGCGGCGTCGCCGCCGGCGCGAGCGGCTCGATGCAGTAGATGACGCCGGCGCTCGCCGCCCGCTCGGCAACCGCCGCGAAGCACTCCGCCGCGCGCGCCGTGGCGGCGGCGCGCGTGTCGCCGGGGTCGATGCGCCGCTGCTGCGGCGAGCCGTGCACGAGGTAGCGTCCGCCGAGCTGCGCGCACAGATCGACGAGCGCGAGCATCACCTCGACCGTGCGCTTGCGCACCGCGGCGTCGCGCGCGCTGATCGACAGGCCCGCGGGCCTGACAAGCAGCCAGTGCAGCCCGGTCACCGCCACGCCCGCGTCCTCGGCGGCGCGCCGCGCGGCGGCGATCTGCGCCGCGCCCATGCGCTGCGGCTCCTCGGACAGCGTGTAGGGCGCCACCTCCAGGCCGTCGTAGCCGAGCTTCGCGGCGTACTCGCACTGCGCCGGAAACGGCATCGGCCGGATCACCTCGTTGCACAGGGCGATGCGCATTGCGCCCCCCGCTCAGCTCCGCAGCGCAGCGACCAGCATGTCCGCCATGTGGCGCGCGCGCGCGGCGAGCGCGCGCGGCGCCATCAGGTCGCGGCCGAAGATCTGCGACAGCGTGTAGCGGTTGCTGAGGTAGAAGTACCCCTCGCCCGCGATCGAGATGTAGAGCTGGACCGGGTCGACGCCGCCGCGGAAGATGCCCGCGCGCTCGCCGCGGCGCAGGATCTCGCGCAGCGTCTTGACGAGGGGTGAGTGCATCTCGCGCACGCGCCTGGACTTGCGCAAGTGACCGGCGCGATGCAGGTTTTCGCTCGCGAGCAGGCTCATGAACTCGGGATGATCGAGGTAATAGTCCCAGGTGAACAGCATCAGGCGGCGCAGCGCCTCACGCGGCTCGAGATGCTCGAGCTCGAGGGCGCGCTCGGCCGATCGGATCCTCGCGTACTGCTCCTCGAGCGCCGCGAGGAACAGGCCGTCCTTGTTGCCGTAGTAGTAGTAGAGCATGCGCTTGTTCGCGCCGGCGCGCGCCGCGATGCGGTCGACGCGCGCCCCGCCCAAGCCGTGGCGCGCGAATTCCGCGGTGGCCGCCCGCAGGATCCTCTCGCGATTGCGCGCCGGATCGCGCCCCTTGCGCACGCGTCACTCCATGCCGAGGAGCCGGTAGATCCGGCGGGTGTGCTCGCCGAAGCGCTCGTGCGTCTTCATGTCGAGCGTGCGCGGGTACGGCAGCTCGATCAGGAAGTTGTCTGCCATGCGCGCCGGGCCCGCGGTGAGCACCACCACGCGCGTGCCGAGGAACACCGCCTCGGAGATTCCGTGCGTGACGAACACGATCGTCTTCTTCGCCTCCTTCCAGATGCGCAGCAGCTCGAGGTTCATCTTCTCGCGCGTGAGCGCGTCGAGCGCCCCGAAGGGCTCGTCCATGAGCACCAGCTTCGGGTCGTGCACCAGCGCGCGCGCGATCGCCGCGCGCTGCTGCATGCCGCCCGAGAGCTCGTAGGGATACT
>JAKALD010000131.1 GCA_021813275.1 Pseudomonadota bacterium
CGTCTCGTCGCCGTGGTCGAAGAGCCCCCAGGCGAGGAAATCGTAGGCGCGCTGCCCGTTCAGGCGCGCCTCCCAGCCGGGCAGGGCCGAGAACTGCTTGATCTCGGAGGCGAACGCGATCGCGCCGTCCGGCGCCACCCAGTAGTACAGCGGCTTCACCCCGAAGCGATCGCGCGCCGCGAAGACCCGCCGCTGCGCCCGGTCGAGGAGCACGAACGCGAACATGCCGTTCAAGCGCTCGAGGCATGCGCTTCCCCACTCGCGCCAAGCGGCGAGTATAACTTCCGTGTCCGACTCCGATGCGAAGGTACTCCCCTTCGCGCGTAGTTCCTCGCGCAGTTCGAGGTAGTTGTAGATCTCGCCGTTGTACGTGATCCAGACGCGGCTGTCCGGGCTGCACATCGGCTGATGGCCTGCCGCGGAAAGGTCGATAATGGAGAGCCGTTGGTGTCCGAGCGCAACGTGCACGGGGCCACCGGGCCGCGCGTGTTTGGCAAACGGTCGGTAGGCGATGTCGCCTCCGTCATGAGCGCTCGTCGTGTCCGCCCCGCCGTGGACCTCCGGCTCGAGCGGCGCGCCGCGGAATAGCACGTAGCCCTCATCGTCCGGCCCACGATGGCGTACCGCCGCGCTCGCACCGACGACGTGTCGCGCCTCGGCTCCAGAAGGCGCAATCATGGCGAAGATACCGCACATAGCTTGACTGCTCGCTCAGTGTGTCGCCAGAGCGCGCTCGTAGTCGGACTTCAGGCGTTGCGCGATCGCGCGCGGGTGGTGCCAGCGCTCGACATACGAGCGGCCGCGCGCCCCGAGCGCGGAGAGCTCCGCCGCCGGACGCGACAAGAGCGTGCGCAACACCTCATAAATGGTCCCCGGCTCCGCGCGCACTACGGGGAGCTCCTCCCGCATCCGGTCTGGCACGAAGTGCAGATCCTCGCTTCTGATGTACGCGACCACCGGCTTGCCAAGCGCCAAAGCTTCCACCGCGAGCCCGCCATACCAGCCGGCCAGCAACTGGTCCACCACGATGTCGGCGCGCCCGTAGGCGGCACGCGCCTCCCGATGGGGCTGTTTCTCGACGAGCACCAGATCGGCGGCGAAGCCCTCCGCCCGAAGCCGTGCCATCGCCTCCACAACGTAGCGAGTGCCTTTCACCTCGCGATGCGTCGGTGCGTGCACCACTGTCTTGCGGCTACTACCCGTCGGAGGGACCGGCCGCCAATCGTCCGGATTGATGTTCGAATACGGCAGAAACTGCGCGCGGCGAGGCAGGACGTGCAACAGGTCCGGGTTCAGCGCGTAAATGCCGTCCGCGAAGCGATCGAACACGGCGATCCGGCGACGCTTCGCCTCGTCGCTACCCACCGGGTAGTAGTCTGCGCCGACCTCGTTCGCGAAATGGATCGGAAAGTGCGCCCGGCAGTAGTCGCCCTGCCTCGCGTCATCGCCCTGGTAGGTGACGAAAATCGCCTTTCCCGCTCGTTTCAAGAGCCAGAGGTCTTTCTGGCATACAGCGCGCGCATAGGCACGCGCGAGCGCCGCGGTCAACCCACCGTGCACGTACTCTGGCTTGTGGCCAGCCGTCGATGCGCACGGCAAGATAGAGCGACCGAAGTTGAAGTGCGCGACGTCGTAGTTCCGCAGCGCACGCCACACAAGCCGCCAGCGCTTCGCCTCGCGAGCAACCAAGGATTCGTCGCCACGCCAGAGCACCTCGTCGATCGCGAAGCCGAACCGCGTCGGCGTCAACGACACCGCGCGGCTGTGCAGACCGAGCGCACGTTCGGCACGCACGAGCTCCTGGGGATGTCCACCCATGAGGAGCGGCGCATGCAGCACCCGCACCGTCATCCTGCGGGCCGCCAGCCGCGCACCGTGATGCCATAGAAATCCACATGCCGTTGCACCACCTCGAGGCCCGCCCGGGCGAACCAGCCTTCGACTTCCTGCAGCGTGTGGCGCGATGCGTTCTGCGGATGGTACCAGTCGTAGTTGATCATCACGTTCTCCTGGAAGCTCACCTGGGGGTTCCAGTAGCACTTGGCGAAGAAGTGGTACACGAACCGTTGCACGTCGTATTCGCCCGCTTCGATGCCGAGCACGCGCACTGCAGGCACTTTCACCCTCGCGCCGCTCTCGGACAGGGCGCGGCCGAGCTCCGTGATCTCGCGACAATGCGCGGAGGCCTCCTCGTATGGCAGGCCGGAGATCTTCTCGCGTACATAGTCATCGACGAACTCGCGCGCCGGCGCCTTGCTGCGGTAGACGTAAATCGCAATTTCGCCTCCGGGAGCGAGCAGCCCGCAGAGGCTGGAGAAGGCGCGCGCCGGGTCCGCAGTGTGATGCAGCACCTCCTGGCTATAGATGAAATCGAAGCTCCCCAGCCCGGAAAGATCGCCGAGCAGGTCGCGCGTCTCGAAGCGAACGTTCCCCTCGCCGGCGAGGTTGCGTCGCGCGGTGTCGGCACCGACGAGGTCGATACCGACGATTTCCGTCGCCTGGGGCGAGGAAAGCCTGCGCAGCAGCGCCGTAACGCGACCGTTCCCGCAACCAGCGTCGAGAACCCTGCGCTTGCCGCTGAGGTAGCGTCGCAGCGCCTCGGGCGAATCGAAGCCGTTGCGCGAGAGGATCCAGTTCTGGGTGTCCGAGCCCTCGCGCAAAGTCTCGTCGAAGAACCCGCGGGGATTCTCGCGCCACTTGTCCAGAAAGCTTTTCTCAGTGTTCGATGCCATGCGCTTCAATCAGGCGGTTCAGACCCTCGTCAAAGGATGTCGCTTTGACCCCAAGTCTTGCATACGCGTCACTTCTGCGGGCGACGAGATTCTCCGGCTCCCCCGGTGCCTCGCTGAATAGGGCCTCCCGACCGATTCGGCGCGCGATGGCCTCGCCGATCTCGCGCAGCGTAAGCTCCTGGGGACCGCCAATGTCGAATTCGGCGAAGCCGTCCAGCTCGACGCTCCGCGCCAGCGCCCTTGCCACGTCCTCTACGTATACCGGATTGAGCCGCAGGCCGTCGCGCCCCTGCAGCTGCAGCGGCTCTCCGTTCCGGATCGACCGGACCAGGCGTGGGATCAGCATCTGTGGCGACTGTCCCGGTCCGTAGATGAAGAACGGGCGGCACATTACCAGGGTGCGAAAGTAGCCGCGATAGGCGCGCAGGATCACCTCTGCGCAGAGTTTGGAGCTGAGGTAGAAATCGATCGGCGTGGCCCGCTTCGCGGGCTCGCTGCCCCATACGTGGCTTTCCTGGGCGCGCGCGCCTCCGGAAGACACGAGCACGAACCGCGTCACTCCCGTGCGGCGGGCCCAGTCTGCGAGCAGGAAGGCGGCTTCGACGTTCACCGCAAAGATGTCGTCGGCCTTCCCGGGAAAATCGCGATAGTGCGCCGACTGCGCGAGCGAGATCACCGCGTCCACGGGCCCCGGCAGCCGGTCGTAAAGCTCGCGTGCACGGAGATCGCCCTTCACAGACACGAGGCGCCCTCCGCCCGCTGGGCCGAGGTCGCTCTCGCCGTGCACCAGCGCGATCACCTCGTGCGACGCCTCGAGCAAGGCGCGAAGCACGTGTCTGCCGACGAAACCGGCCGCCCCGGTTAGAAGGATCTTCACTCGCCCTCCAGGAAGCGCCGGTACTGCTCGATCTGCTTCGCCACGGTGAGCGAAGCGTGATGATGCTTGTCCATCCACGCCTTGGAGGCCCTCGCGCGTGCGCGCAACTCTCCGGGTGAGGCGATCGCGGCTTCGACGGCGCGGACGATTTCGTCCTCAGTGCGGCAGTTGAGGACCGGCGGGCATTCCGGGTAGACCCTCAGGACGGCGGACTCGTCGAGGTAGGTCAGGACCGGTGCCCCGACAGCGAATGCCTTGAACAGAATGCCGCCGAACGCGCCGAACACGAACTGATCGGCCACGATGTCGCAGGCCTTCGCCATGCGACCGAACCGCACCATCCCGAGCGGCTGCACCCACGATACGTGGGCGCCACAGTCGTTCTCGGCGAGAATGCGCTTGCTCTCCGGGGCATCGGCGCCCCAATCGCAGCATACGAGACCGACGCGCTTGCCCCCGGCCCTCAACCTGCAGAAAGCGCGCAACAGCACATCGTTCGCCTTCTCGGCATTCGGGGGCCGCCAGTTATGCCGCGTCGGGAAAAAGATCAGGAAGTCGGCGTCGAGCCGCTCTCCGAGCTCGCGTCGCAGTCTCTCTGCCGCAACTACGTCAACTTCCTGATCGTCGTCGTAGGGATGATTGATGAAGGTGATACGCTCGCCCGCCAGTTGCCTCGCTTTGCCCATGCAATCCGCATTAGTCACGAAGACATGCTGCGCAAGGCGGTAGGACAGCGCCGTCGTCCGACCCACGGGATCCGGGTTGAAGGGGATCTCCCTCAGCGTCCCGTGCTCGAAGGCGAAGTACGGCTTGCCCGCAACCAGCGGAAAAATCGCGTCGGTCGCATAGGCTTGCACGATGTCGTAGTGCGACAGAAGCCTGCTCCACAGGTCGGAAAGCGAGCCATATTCCAGGAGCTCCTTGACGGTGAGACGGTCGCCGCGTTCGGGAAACTCGTGCGCAAACGCGTCGGCGAGCTCTTTCGCCCTCCTGCCTACTCGCATCTCCATCGCACGCATCCGGTCCTTCCCGCCCAGGACGCGATCGAGCGCGCGAACAACCGTGACAGCGCCCATCGTCGCGTGCGCCGCCAGCACCTTCACGGTCGGGCGTGCACGCTCCTCGATGCCCATGCGACGCCGAATGGCCAGCCAGGGGTCATTACTGATCGCCACGCGCCGGTAGAAGTCCTTTGCGCGGGCCCAATGCGCGACGATCAGCGCCCAGAGCAACTCCGGATCTCTCGGGAACCATTCGGCCCGCATGGTCCCATTGCAGATGCCGAGCACACGCCACAGGATGTCGGCGCGCGCCTTGTTCCCCTCCAGCTTGGCAATTAGGTAGGCCATGCAAAACGCAATCGGCCCCTGCACGAACCACTGCGGTCGCTGATATGCGCCGAGATCGACATCGCTCCATTGAGGGTGAAACTGGTCGCTCGGCGCGGCTTCGAAATCCGCGTCCTCCCACTCCGGGCACCCCATGATGTGGTAGTAGTTGTAACAGAGCACATCGCATTCGGCGCCCGCCTTGCGCATCAGCTTCGCGTTGTTGTATGCATTGTTCGCAACGTTGCCGATATGCAGCACCCGCAGCGGCCGACCGTGTCTGCGTCGGAACGTGTCGAGGAAGGCGGCAGCATCTGCCATCCCGCCCACCGTTAGCTCGGATTCGTGCAGCTGGGCGCCCATTAGTCAGACCATGTCCCCAACGAAGCGCCTCGTGCGCTGAATAGCGATCAAGCCGACGGCAAATGCGGCGGTCGCGATGGCGCCCGCTACCAACCAGCTCTCCAGATGCAACCCTCCCGCGCCGGGCAGGAACGCGTCCCTGAATACGATCACGAAGTAGCTGATTGGATTCAGATTGGCCACGGTTGCCATGAGACGCGGCATCGCCTCGATCGGATAGATGACCGGCGAAAAGTAGAGAAGCACCGTGAATCCCACCCCGAGGACCTCCCGGAGATCTCTGAGCAAATATCCGGCGACAGAGGCGGTCCAGCTGGCACCCAGGAGCGCCATTACGAGCAGGATCACCGCAGGAGGTAGCAGCAGGATGCTCATCCCCACGCCGTGCCCGCTCGCTAGCAGAAGGACAAGCATTACCAGCAGCTGGAGGCCGAATTCCAGCACGAGCGCGGCGACGGAAGTCATGCTGAGGATATGCAACGGGAAATTCACGCTCTTGAGCATTTCCATATTGGTGACCAGCAGGTCGGTCGCCTCGATCACCGCACCCTGGATGATGCGGAACGGGAGCAGGCCGCTGAAGATGTAGACGGCGTAGGCGGGCACACCCATGGACTGGACCGCCGGGATCCGGGCGACAAAATAGAAGACCGCTAGATTGGTCGCCAGGGGGATCAATGGCGCGACCACGACCCACAAAGCCATTGCGCTCGAGCCGATGTAGCGCTCCACCACCCGGCGGCGCGTAAGCTCGAAAAGGAATTCCTGTTTTGACAGCATCGGTCTGATAGCAGCTCGTTTCGGGATTCGATCCGGCAGGCCCGTCGCAGGGACGGACGATCAGGTATTTCGCGGCAATTTCCCGCCCTCGAGGGCGACCGCGGCGGGTTGATAATAGACGAGCCCCCGGTTTGGATTGCCGAGCATCCGCACACCGAATTCTATGACGTGCTGCTTGAAGTAATACTGCTCGGCGCTCGTCGACCCGCTGAACGTCGGCTCGTCGAAAATGGACAGGCTCATATAGTAGTCACCGGGAGCAAGCAGGAGCTTCGGCAGCTTGAACCTCACCGTGCTCGTGCCTGCGGGCAAACGTAGGGTCGTGTTGCGGAACTCGTAGTTCTCGGAGAGCACTCCCCCGGCCATATACCCCATCGTCATGACGTTTATGCCGTCGTTGCGCCAGCACTTGACCATCATCCCCACATGGTCGAGGTTCTGTCTCGACACGAGTTCCAGCGCCAGCGCGACCGTGTCGCCGGGAGCGACGATGCGCGTGCTGCGGCCTGATGCGTCGAGCAGCTCGGCGCGCTGCAGCCGCACCTCTCCCGTGCCAACGAACTCCGAAGCGTACGATGCCGCGCCGTCGGGCTCGAATACTTCATGCTGCAACATGAGCTCGTAGTACCGATCCGCAACCACAGCGGTCTCGCCGTCGTCTGCAATCTTTCCGTTGGCGAGGAGGATGCAGCGGCGGGTGAGCCGCTTGATGCTCCAGATGCTGTGCGACACGAAGAGCGCGGTTGCACCGGAGCGCGTAATCTCCAGAATGCGCCCGATGCATTTCTGGACGAAGCGAATGTCGCCGGTGGCAAGCGCCTCATCGATGATCAGGATCTCCGGCTCCTGGCACGCCGCCACGGCGAAAGAAAGGCGCGCCCGCATCCCGGACGAATAGGCGCTCATTGGCTGTGTGATGTATTCCTTCAGCTCGGAGAATTCGACGATCCAGTCGCGCTTGCGGCGAATCTCCTCGCGCGTCATGCCGAGCATCATCCCCGCGAGCTCGATGTTCTCGAGCCCGCTGAGGCGCGGATGAAAGCCGAGGCCCAGCGACAGGACGGCAACGACGCGGCCATCGACGCTCACCCGGCCGCTCGTCGGATACGAGATTCCGGCAATGATTTTCAGCAGCGTGGATTTGCCCGCGCCATTCGGCCCTAGAACCCCGACCACCTCACCTTTGTCGATGCGCAGATTGATTCCGTCCAAGGCCACCTTCTCCCGGTAGTACGTATTCCAGAAGAAAAGGTATTGCTTCAAGCGAGACCGTACGAGATCCGGATAGAGCCGGAACGTCTTGCTCAGGTTCTCGATCTCGATCGCGGGGCGGTTCATCTGCGGATCCTCGCACCCTGGCTCAATTCACCGTCTTGCACGCACTGCCCGCGCTGTGCCCCGCCAGGGCCTGCTCGTACAAAGCGGCATAGCTGCCGAGCAGCGGATGGTAGAGAAGCATCAGATCGACCGGCTCGCCGTACCAGATCTGCCGATAGATCTGCTCCCACATGATCTGCTGGCTGAGCAAGGAGTGGAACTTGAGCGCGTAGCGGCGGCTCGCCTCGCCGAGCTCCCTCCTGCGCGACGGGCTCTCGACCAGCTCCTTCAGCTTTTCATAGATGTTGTCCGGGTTTGCCTGCACGATCGGGCACTCGTTCAAATAGGAGTAGTGCCGGAGCACTGCGGTCTCCGTCTGGAAGTTGCTGATCACCGGCTTTCCGAGCGCCATTCCCTCCAGACCGGACAGGCCGTAGCCGCTGATCAGCAGTTCCACGAGAATGTCGCTTTCGCCGAGGATTCGCTTGAGTTCGGCATTTTTTAGACCTTCGAGCAGACGAAGGTCGATCTGGTACCCCTCGCGCTTGAGCCGCTCGACCGCCGCGACGATGTATTCCGTGCCCTTGATCATCCGGTGGTTGGGCGTGTGGACAACCGAGACCGGGCCATCCCTGCCATTGTTCCTGCATTCGAAGCCCTCCGGGGGCCGCCACTCGTCGCAATCGATTCCGATGTAGTTCACCGGAAGGATGTCGTACCGGTAGATCGCGTCGAAGTAGATCGAGCCGATGCAGAAATCCGCGTGCGTACTGAAGTAGTCGATCCAGCGCCTGATCCGGAGAATATTGAAGACGGAATTGTGCTTGTAGTGGTAGAGCTGCCCGAACTTGTACTCGGTGTTGCGCATGAGCTGAAGCACGTGCGCGTCCCCGCCGTAGGGCGCCACGATCACTTTCTTGCCGAACATGTGCAGAAGCTGAATCTCCTGGAAGCGCAGTGGCGTTGCCGCCAGGATCCCGCCCTCGTACGCGAAGTGGAAGATGTCGAAGCGGAAGATCAGATAAATGAACGAAAGGTACGGCTCGACGAGCTCGACCAGGCCGCGAGGCAGCCGTCGATAAACGTCGAATAGCTCGTAGCGATAGAGATCGTAGTCTTCCTTGAAAGCGATGCGTTCGTAGAAATTGCCCACGAAGGTCTTGGCCTCGTATCCCTTCGCCGCCATCGCGCGCGACGCGAACTTGTAATTTGCCAGCGGATTGCAGCCCCACACGAGCCTTGGCTTGCGATCTCGGCTCGCCCGGCTAACCGCCCGTCCGGGAGCCAACTTCTTAAGAAGATAGAGCGCAGCGAGGAACAGTGGCGGAAGTACGACGTAGATGAGCACCAGTCGCAAGCCCCGCTTCAAAGCACCGAGTCCGGCTTGTGCCAAGTCGCGCGTGTTCCTGATTGCGCCAAAGAACAGGACGCGGTCAATCTCCCGCAGAATTGCCCTGAGGCTCACGACGGCACCACGAGATGATGGACACACCAGGATTCGTCCACCGCGTGGATCTGCCACGAGCCGGCATTCAGGTCGATCGCGATCAGACCGCGATTGGCGTCGGCCGCGACGAACACGCCGCCGCGCACCGGGTACGCTGCCTGGAGCCACTCGTGCTGCGCCATTTCTTCGGGCTTGCCGGGGAGGTTGCGCGTGACAACCCTCGTCTGCACGTTGAACGCGCCGTCCAGTAGCCAGAACTCTCCATGCAGCGTGTTCGTCACCAGCCAGCCCGGTCCGCAGGGCTGGATGCCATGCGGCATCGCCTCCAGTCCCGAAATCACCGTGCGCGCCCTCCCAGAGGGGCGATCGATCTCGATCACCTCTCCGGAGTGCCCGAGCGTCGCGAGCACCCGGTTCCGGTCCGAAGGGTGGTAGCAGGCCGAATTGGGGTGATTGGAGCGCTGGCTGGTCATCAGGCCGAGCTCGCCCAGCTTCGCCGGCTCGACAAGCACGGCCTTCTTCCCTTCCCGCTCGCACCGCTGCGCAAGCGCCTCGCTTCGGCAAAGGTAAACGCCGTCAAGGCTCGGATTGAATCCATGCTCCCACGCGAACCATTCCCACGACACGCGCCCCTCGAGGTCCATCTCGATCAGGCAGTCGTATCCAGAGGACACGACGAGAAAGCGGCCGTTCTCCGAGTCGAACGAAAGCGAATGCAGGAACGCAAAGAAAGGATGCGCGTAGCGGCGCTCCACACGCGCCCCGGCATCCACGAGTAGGACGCTACTGACCTCTGCGAGCAGATATCGATCGGGTGCGATCTGCACCAGCCCACGAGGTTCACGGAACTCCGTGACCTGCGCCGTGGAACGGTCGATTCGATGGTCCCCCAGACTCGCAACCCGCGCCCACAACCCGGTCGCGATCGGCCTTTCCGCGATGCGCCCGATCCGCCCGCGCTGCTTCGCCTCGACAAGGCGCGCGCGCCGCTCGACCTGGTCCAGGCTCTTTACCACCATGTGTAGTGGCCCCGCGTAGGCCTGCCTGTCGGACGCCAAGCGTGACACATCAATCACTTCGCCGCTCATCGCTTGTATTCCGCGAGATGGCGCGCGAGCTCGGCAAGCCATTCCCCGGGCATTCCCGAGGGAAACAGGCGGTGGTACACGTGATTCGTGAGGAACTCCTGCTCCTTTTCGCGCAAGACCTGGATCCACGTATTCGCGAGCACTTCCTGCATGTCGCGGCCTCCAGCAAGCCATTGGAACGGGTGGATGAGCAGCTGCAGTCGCGGCTCACGGCGCGTGAC
>JAKALD010000132.1 GCA_021813275.1 Pseudomonadota bacterium
CATCACCAGCGTCCTGCCTTCCGTGACCTGGCGGATCAGCTCGACCGCCTGCGCGGTCTCGGTGCGGCTCATGCCGGCGGTCGGCTCGTCCAGCAGGATGGTGCGCGCGCCGCCCGCGATGGTGATGCCGATCTCGAGCGCGCGCTGCTCGGCGTAGGAGAGCGTTCCGGCGGCCACGCCGCGCCGCGCGGCGAGCCCGATGCGTTCCATGACTTCCTCGGAGCGCTCGCGCACCTGGGCTAGGGCGCCGACGCGGTGCCAGAACGAGTACCTGTAGCCCGCCGCCCACAGCACCGCGCAGCGGATGTTCTCGTACACCGACAGGTTGTGGAAGATGTTGGTGACCTGGAAGCTGCGCGCGAGGCCCTTGCGGTTGATCTGGAAGGGCTCGAGGCCCGTGATGTCCTCGCCGTCGAGCAGGATGGCGCCGGCGCTCGGCGCGTAGCGGCCGGAGATCAGGTTGAACAGCGTCGACTTGCCGGCGCCGTTCGGCCCGATGATCGCGTGGCGCTCGCCGTGCGCGATCGCGAGCGACACGCCGTTGATGATCGGTGTCTTGCCGAAGCTCTTGCGCAGCGCGCGCAGCTCGACCGCCGGTGCGGCGCTCATGCGCGGTTCCCCTGCAGCTCGCCCTGGATCGCGCCCCAGCGCTCGCCGACGCGCCGCGCGGCGAAGCCGAGCGCGACGAGGCCGGCGGCGAGCAGCGCCCCGAACGCGGTCCACGGGCGCGGCGAGCGGGCGTCGAAGCCGACGCCGAACAGCGACATGTGCGTGTCGAGGCTCGCATCCGAGATGCGGTACACCATCTCGACCGCGCCCACGAGGCCCGCGAAGGCGACGAGCCCGGCGGCGAGCGCGAGCAGGTAGGGGAGCGCCAGCTCGCCGAAGCGCCGCGCGCGGATCACGGGCAGCTGCATCGCGACGAGCGAGGCGATGCCGCCCGGGGCGTAGAGCACCATGGCGAGGAAGAAGAGCCCCAGGTAAAGGAGCCAGGCCTGCGTGAACCCCGAGAGCGCCACGACGAAGAACACGAACACCACCGAGCCGACGATTGGGCCGAAGAAGAACCCCGTGCCGCCGATGAAGGTGGCGAGCAGCACGCCGCCCGAGCGCAGCGCCGAGACGTTCTCGTCGGTGACGATCTCGAAGTTGATGCAGGAGAGCGCCCCCGAAACGCCGGCGAAGAAGGCCGAGAGCACGAGCTGCAGAAAGCGCACCTTCTGCGTGTCGTAGCCGACGAACTCGGCGCGCTCGGGGTTGTCGCGCACCGCGTTCGCCATGCGTCCGAGCGGGGTCTGCGTGAGCGCGAACATCGCGACCATGCAAGCGAAGCACCAGGCGGCGACCAGGTAGTAGACCTGGATCGCCGGGCCGAAGGTGATGCCGAGGAAGGGCTTGCCGACCATGCGATTGGTCGAGATGCCGCCTTCGCCGCCGAAGAAGCCGGGGAACATGAGCACGCAGGCGTGCACCAGCTCGCCGATGCCGAGCGAGATCATGGCGAAGGTGGTGCCCGCGCGCCTCGTCGTGACGTAACCGAAGACGACGCCGAACACGAGCCCGGCGAGGCCGCCGACGAGCGGCAGCAGCATCACCGGGAAGGCGAGCGCGCCCTTGCCGATCAGGTTGAGCGCATGCACCGTGAAATACGCCCCGAGCCCCGAGTAGACCGCGTGGCCGAAGGAGAGCATGCCGCCCTGGCCGAGCAGCATGTTGTAGGAGAGCGCGAAGATGATGAAGGTGCCCATCTGCGTCATCATCGTGAGCGCGAAGCCGTGCGTGAACACGAGCGGCGCGAGCACGAACAGCGCCGCCGTGGCGCCCCAAAGCAGCCAGCGCCCGAGGTTCAACGGCCGGTAGCGCAGCACCGCCACGTCAGCCCTCGCGCGTGCCGAGCAGGCCGCGCGGCCGGAAGATGAGGATGAGCACCATCAGCAGGTACGGCAGCACCGGCGCGGCCTGGGCGAGCGGGATGCTCCACAGGCTGGCGAGCGGCGTATCGGCGGTCACCCTCCAGCCGAAGCGCGCGAACAGGCCGGCGAGCGTCCAGTCCAGCCCCACCGAGAAGGTTTGCAGGCAGCCGATCAGGAGCGAGGCCACGAACGCCCCGGCGAGCGAGCCCATGCCGCCCACCACCACCACCACGAAGATGATCGGCCCGACCGCGGCCGCCATGCCGGGCTCGGTGACGAAGGCGTTGCCGCCGATCACCCCCGCGAGCCCCGCGAGCGCCGCGCCGCCGCCGAACACCAGCATGAACACGCGCGGCACGTTGTGCCCCAGCGCCTCGACCGTCTGCGGGTGGCTGAGCGCGGCCTGGATCACCAGCCCGATCCTCGTGCGCGTGAGCGCGAGCCAGATCGAGACCAGCATCGCGACCGAGACCAGCATCATGAAGCCGCGGTAGATCGGATACTGGGAGGTGAACACGGCGAACAGCGGCCCCTCGAGCGAGGGCGGGATGCGGTACTCGACCGCCGCGCGGCCCCAGACCAGGTGCACCGCCTCCTCGATCAGGTAGGCGAGGCCGAAGGTGAACAGCAGCTCCGCGACGTGCCCGTAGCGGTGCACGGTGCGCAGCCCGTAGCGCTCGACCAGCATGCCGATCCCGCCCACGAGCAGCGGCGCCGCGACGAGAGCCGGGTAGAAGCCGATGCGCGTGCTGATCTGGAAGGCGAAGTAGGCCCCCAGCATGTAGAAGCTGGCGTGCGCGAAATTGAGCACGCCCATCAGCGAGAACACCAGCGTCAGCCCCGAGGAGAGCATGAACAGCAGCAGGCCGTAGCTGATGCCGTTCAGCAGCTGGACGACGAAGAATTCCATGCGCAAAAAGAAACGGGGGGCGAGCCCCCCGTCCTGTCCGCCTGCCTCGTCAAGCGTTTTCCGCTACGGGCGCTTCATCTGGCACGAGGTGGGCGTGGCGGTCACGTAGCCCTCGACGCGCGCGTCGGTGACCGGCGCTAGCCCGCTGTGCTCCATGTCGATCTTCGCTTCCTTCGGCCCGCCGTGCGCCGCCGACTTCTGCAACGTGAACACGTACAGCGGCTGGATCAGCTGGTGGTCGGTCTTGCGCATCTCGAGCTCGCCGAGATCGCCCTGCGTCTTCATTCCCTCGAGCGCGTAGGCGACCTTCTTGGGATCGTCGGACTTCGCCTGGTTCATCGCGGCCACCAGCATGTCGAACATGTTCTTGCCGCGCAGGTAGTAGAAGTCGGGATTGCCCTTCGGCGCCTGCTTGCGGTAGGCCGCGTCCCAGGCGGCCGCCTTGTTGTTGGCGACGTTGGAGTGGTACTCGGCGACGATCTTGACGCGCCCCGCGGCGGCTTCGCCCATCGCCGTCGGGGTGCCCAGCCCGCCCGCGTAGAAGGTGTACCAGTCGACGTTCAGGCCGGCTTCCTTGCCCGCCTTCACCAGAAGCGACATGTCGTTGCCCCAGTTGCCGGTGATCACGGCCTGCGCGCCCGAGGCCTTGATCTTGGCGACGTAGGGCGCGAAGTCCTTCACCTTGCCGAGCGGGTGGAACTCGTTGCCGACCACCTGGACGTCGGGGCGCTTCCTCTTGAGCAGCGCGACCGCGGAGTCGGCCACCGCGTGGCCGAACGAGTAGTCCTGGTTGATGATGTAGACCTTCGTGATGCTCTTGTCCTTCGCCATCACCGCGGTGAGCGCCTCCATCTTCATGTCGGCGGCGGCGTCGAAGCGGAAGTGCCAGAAGCTGCACTTGTCGTTGGTGAGCGCGGGGTCGACCGCGGCGTAGTTGAGGTAGACGATCTCCTTGCCCGGGTTGCGCTCGTTGTACTTGGCGACCGCGTCGGAGAGCGCGAGCGCGACCGCCGAGGAGTTGCCCTGCGTAACGTAGCGGATGCCCTCGTCCTGGACGCGCTTCAGCTGGTTGAGCGATTCCTGCGGGCTCACCTTGTTGTCGAACGGCACGATCTCGAGCTTCTTGCCGAGCACGCCGCCCTTCTTGTTCAACTGCTGGGCGTAGAACTGGAACTCCGCGAGGCCCTGCGCCCCGGTGTTGGCGAACGGCCCCGAGAGCGGGTCGATGTAGGCGATGCGGATCGTCTCCGCCCAGGCGCCAGCGGCGGCGAGGGCGGCGGCCGCGGCGAATGCAGCCGTGCTGAGAGCACGCTTGATCATGGGTCTTCTCCTTTGGGTCGGCCGGCGCGTGGGTTGCCCCGGCTCGTGTTGTCAGATTGTTGCAAGCATGTTAGTGAACGCGCTAGGCTGGGTCAAGCCGTCGCGAGCCGCAGCGCGCTTGCTTGACCGGTCCGCGAGCCGGAAGGTAAGTTCGTTCGCCCGCCGCCCGGCTTCGTCGACCAGAGCACCTTCGGAGGAGTCCAATGCAAGGCCTGATGATGGACATGCCGCTGCTGATCACCGACCTGATCCGGCATGCGGACCGCCACCACGGCAGCGTCGAGATCGTCTCGAAGACCGTCGAAGGGCCGAACCCGGACGGCTCCGGGGCGATCCACCGCTACACCTACCGCGAGGCGCACACGCGCGCGCGGCGCCTCGCCAAGGCGCTCAAGGCGCTCGGCATCGGGATGAGCGAGCGCGTCGCGACGCTCGCGTGGAACGGCTTCCGGCACTTCGAGATCTACTACGCGGTGGCCGGCAGCGGCGCAGTCATCCACACGATCAACCCGCGCCTGTTCCCCGACCAGATCGTGTACATGGCGAATCACGCCGAGGACAAGCTCGTCTTCTTCGACCTGACGTTCGCGCCTCTCATCGAGAAGCTCGCGCCGCAGCTCAAGACCGTGAAGGGCTACGTGGCGATGACCGACCGCGCGCACATGCCGAAGATCGGCGTTCCGAACCTGCTGTGCTACGAGGAGCTGCTCGCCGCGCAGGACGATGCCTTCGATTGGCCTAGCTTCGATGAGCGCACGGCGGCGTGCCTGTGCTACACCTCGGGCACGACCGGCAACCCGAAGGGCGCGCTCTACGCGCACCGCTCGACCATTCTGCACGCCTACGCCGCGGCGCTGCCGGACGCGCTCAACCTCTCGGCGCGCGACGTCATGCTGCCGGTGGTGCCGATGTTCCACGTCAACGCCTGGGGGCTGCCGTACTCGTGCGCGCTCACCGGAACGAAGCTCGTGTTCCCGGGGCAGCACTTCGATGGCAAGAGCCTGCACGAGCTGTTCGAGGCCGAGGGCGTGACGCTGTCGGCGGGCGTGCCGACCGTGTGGCTCGGCCTGCTCAACTACATGAAGGAGCAGAAGCTCAGGTTTTCCGCGCTGCGCGCGGTAGTGATCGGCGGCTCGGCCTGCCCCCCGGCGATGATCCGCAGCTTCCAGGAGGAGTACGGCGTGCAGGTGCTGCACGCCTGGGGCATGACCGAGATGAGCCCGCTCGGCACGGTGAGCACGCTCAAGGCGAAGCACCTGAAGATGGACAAGGAGGCGCGCTACGCGGTGCAGAACAAGCAGGGGCGCGTCATCTTCGGCGTCGATACGAAGATCGTGGGACAGGACGGCAGGGAGCTGCCGCGCGACGGCAAAGCGTTCGGCGACCTGCACGTGCGCGGGCCGTGGGTGATCGAGAGCTACTACAAGGGCGAGGGTGGCGATCCGCTCAAGGATGGCTGGTTTCCGACCGGCGACGTCGCCACGATCGACCCGGACGGCTACGTGCAGATCACCGACCGCTCGAAGGACGTGATCAAGTCGGGCGGCGAGTGGATCAGCTCGATCGACCTGGAGAACATCGCGGTCGCGCATCCGGCGATCGCCGAGGCCGCGGTGATCGGGGTCAAGCACCCGAAGTGGGACGAGCGCCCGATCGTGGTCGCGGTGAAGAAGGCCGGTCAGGAGGTGACCCGCGACGAGCTGCTCAAGTACTTCGAGGGCAGGGTCGCGAAGTGGTGGCTGCCCGACGACGTCGTGTTCGTGAAGGAGCTGCCGCACACCGCCACCGGCAAGCTCTCCAAGCTCAATCTGCGGCAGCAGCTCAAGGATTACAAGCTGCCGGCGGCCTGAATGAGCGGGCACGTCCTCGTCGAGACGAAGGAGCGCGTGACGCGCGTCGAGCTCGCGCGCCTGGACAAGAAGAACGCGCTCACCCAGGAGATGTACCAGGCGCTCGGCGACGCGCTCGCCGCCGCGGAGGCCGATCCGCAGGTGCGCGCGGTGCTCGTCCACGGCAAGCCGGACTGCTTCTGCTCGGGCAACGACCTGAAGGACTTCCTCGAGCGCCCACCGCACGCGGACGCGTCGCCCTCCTGGCGCTTCCTGCGCCTGATCGCGGGCGCGGCAAAGCCGCTGGTCGCCGCGGTTGGCGGCCCGGCGGTGGGTATCGGCACAACGATGCTCCTGCACTGCGACCTGGTCTACGCCGCGCCGAACGCGCGCTTCCAGCTGCCGTTCATCCCGCTCGGGCTCGTGCCCGAGGCCGCCTCGACCCTGCTGCTGCCGCTCACCGCGGGCTACCAGCGCGCCGCGGAGCTGTTGTTGCTCGGGCAGCCGTTCGGCACCGCCAAGGCGCTCGCCGCCGGCATCGTGACAGAGGTGATCCCCGAGGGCGAGCTGCTCGAGTATGCGCGCCAGGCGGCGCGCGCGCTCGCGGCGCTGCCGCCCGCCTCGGTGCGCCTCACCAAGCAGCTCATGAAGCGGCGCCTCGCGCAGGCGGTCGCCGAGCGGATCGACGAGGAGGGGCGCGCGTTCCGCGAGCGGCTCGCCTCGCCCGAGGCGAAAGAGGCGATGACCGCTTTCTTCGAGAAGCGCAAGCCCGACTTCTCGAAGTTTTCGTGAGGCGGCTCGCCTTCCTTGTCCTCGCGCTCCTCGCTGGCGCGGCCTGGGGCAAGGAAGTGGCGGTCGACGTAGGGCATTACCTCGCCGAGCCGGGGGCGATCTCGGCGCGTGGCGTGCCGGAATTCCAGTACAACCTGCACCTCGCGGCTGCGGTGAAGGCGGCGCTCGTGCGCGCCGGCTTCGTGGTGCGCATGATCGGCGAGCGCGGCGACTATTCCGAGCTTGGGGCGCGCACTCGCGCCGCGCGCGGGGCGGATTTCTTCCTGTCGATCCATCACGACTCGGCCAAGGCGCGGCTCCTCAAGACTTGGACCTACCAGGGCCGTGCGGAGCACTACGGCGACCGCTTCTCGGGCTTTTCGCTCTTTATCTCGCACGAGAACCCGTACCCGCAGGCGAGCCTCGCCTGCGCGGCCGCGATCGGCGCGCGCCTGCGTGCGGCGGGCTTTCATCCGTCGCGCTACCACGCCGATCCGGTGCTCGGCGAGGGCCGCCCGTTCGCCGACGAGAAGAACGGCGTGCACTGGTTCGATCACCTCGCGGTGGCGAGGAGCGCGACCATGCCCGCGGCGCTGCTCGAAGCGGGCGTGATCGTCAACCGCGCCGAGGAGCTGCGCCTGCGCGAGCCGCGCGTCGAGCGCCGCATCGCGCGCGCCGTGGCGCAAGGACTGCGCAGCTGCCTGCGATAGGCTTCGGCGACTGCCGTGGTGCAGCGGGATGGGCTAGAATCCGCAGTGCACCCGTGCGGAAGGCCCATGACCGAGAACATCGAAAATCTGATTCTCGAGCACCTGAAGGCCATTCGAGGAGACCTCGGGAACGTCCATGCCGAGCTGAGCGAATTGAAACTCCGGGTTTCGTCGCTCGAGGAACGTGCCACGCTCATCGAACGCGGCGTCGCCAATGTGCACGGCGACATCGCGATCGTTCACAGCCGCCTGGACAGGATCGATGCCCGGATCGAACGCATCGAGCGCCGGCTCGAGCTGACCCCGGTTTCGTAGCGGACTCCCTTGGGGGTGCGCCTGCGCGAGTCGGGCGTCGAGCGCCGCATCGCGCGCGCCGTCGCCCAAGGATTGCGCACATGCCTGAGATAGAGCACGGCTACGCCGACGCCGACGTCGTGCGCCTTGCCGCGCGCTTCGGCGCGGCGCCCTTCGTGCTGGTCGCGCACGACTGGGGCGGGGCGCTCGCCTGGGGTCTCGCAGCCGCGCATCCGGAGCTGCTGTCGCATTTGGTGATCGTCAACGCGCCGCATCCCTACACCTTCTGGCGCGAGCTCGCTCGCGACCCGGCGCAGCAGAAGGCGAGCGACTACATGCTGCTGCTGCGCGCCGCGAAGGCGGAGCGCGTGCTCTCGGAGAACGGCTACGCGCGCCTCGCGCGCATGGTGTTCGACGAGGCGCAGGGCGCCTTCGGTCCCGAAGACCAGGCGGCCTATCGCGAGGCCTGGGCGCAGCCGGGCGCGCTCACCGCCGCGCTCAACTACTACCGCGCCTCGCCGCTCTATCCGCCATCGCCGGGCGATCCGGGTGCGGCGCGCCTCGCGCTCCAGTCGCAGGACTTCATGGTGCGCGTGCCGATGCTGGTCATCTGGGGCGAGCGCGACCGGGCGCTGCTGCCCGGCTGCCTCGAGGGCCTCGAGCAATGCGTGCCCGAGCTCGAGATCGTACGGGTGCCGGACGCCTCGCACTGGATCGTGCACGAGCAGCCCGCGCGGGTGTGCAGCGAAATCGAGCGCTTCGTCGCCGCGCGGCGTGCTTAGAATCGGGGCCTGGCCGCAACCGGGAGGCAAAGCATGGGCACGCAAGCCGTCACCATCCGCGGGCTCGAGCAGCGCGTGGGCGAGGAGATCGGCGCCTCGCCCTGGCTCGAGATCACGCAGGAACGCATCGACCTGTTCGCCAAGGCGATCGACGACTACCAGTGGATCCACGTCGATCGCGAGCGCGCCCGGCACTCGCCTTTCGGCGGCACGATCGCGCACGGCTTCCTCACGCTGTCGCTGCTCTCGCACCTCATCGAGCGCACCTTCTCGTTCGCGGACCGCAAGATGGGCGTCAACTACGGCCTGAACAAGGTGCGCTTCACCGCGCCGGTGCCTTCCGGATCGCGGATCCGCGCGCGCTTCACGCTCGCCAGGTACGACAAGCTCGACGGCGGAGTGCAGGTGACCTGGAACGTCGTGGTCGAGCGCGAGGGCTCGGACAAGCCGGTGATGGTGGCCGAGTGGCTCGGCCGGCACTACTTCTGAGGGGGAGGGATGGCGCAGCGATGGAAGCAGCGCCCGCCCGGCTCGAGCTGGGGCGAGTTCGGGCCGGACGACCAGCGCGGCCGCATGAACCTGGTGACGCGCGAGAAGATCCTGCAGGGCGTGGCCGAGGTGAAGGAGGGCATCGCCTTCTGCCTGTCGCTGCCGCTCGACTATCCGGGCGGGAGCGTGCTCAATGCGCGGCGCCGCCCGCCGCGCCTGTTCGCCACGCTGCGCGACGGCAGGAGCGGCGGGAAGCAGAACTTCTGCTGGCCGCTCGCCGAGGACAACCCGGATCACACCGACGTGGTGTGCGACGACCTCGCGCTCCTCACGCTGCAGTACTCGACGCAGTGGGACTCGTTCGCGCACATCGGCTCGCGGTTCGACGCCGACGGCGACGGCAAGCCGGAGATCGTGTTCTACAACGGCTTTCGCGCCGGCGAGGACATCAAGCCCGCGCCGGCGAACCCGGCCGCGGCCGAGCCCTGGGCGAGATACGAAGGCACGCGCGCCGAGGCGCTCGGCATCGAGAATCTCGCCGCGCACGGCGCGCAGGGGCGCGGGGTGATGATCGACCTGCACGCGCACTTCGGGCGCGAGCGCCGCGCGGTCGGCTACGAGGAGCTGATGCGCGTGCTCGAGGCCGACCGCGTCCAGGTCGAGCGCGGCGACATGGTGTGCCTGCACACGGGGTTTGCCGACGTGGTCCTCGAGCTCAAGAAGAACCCGGACCCGAAGCTGCTGCACCACACCTGCACGGGGCTCGACGGGCGCGACGACAAGCTGCTCGACTGGATCTCGGCGAGCGGCCTTGCCTGCCTCATCGCGGACAACTACGCGGTCGAGATCATCCCGACGAGCCTCTTCAAGCCGGCGCCGCACGCGCTGATGCCGCTGCACGAGCACTGCATCTTCAAGAACGGCATCCACCTCGGCGAGCTGTGGCACCTCGGCCCGCTCGCGCGCTGGCTGCGCGAGCACGGGCGCAACCGCTTCCTGCTCACCGCGCCGCCGCTCAGGCTCCCCGGGGCGGTCGGCTCGCCCGCGACGCCGGTCGCGACCGTATGAAGGTGGCGATCGTCACCGGCGCGGCCTCGGGGATCGG
>JAKALD010000133.1 GCA_021813275.1 Pseudomonadota bacterium
GCCCGGCAAGCCGGAGAAGGCCTTGCGTCCGGACACGGTGACGCTCGCCCCATGCGCGCCGCTCGCGGTGTGCGAGCTGCTCACCATCACCGACGCGCCGCTCGCCGAGGTCCCCCAGCTGAAGCTCGGGCTCGAAGTCAAGGCGGCGAAGTTCAAGCCCCGCTAGGTTCTCTCAGGGAACCACGGGCGTGGGCGCCGGCAGCGCGAGCCCGCGCTTTTGCATCTCGGCGCGCACCCGGTCGGGCCGGTCGGTGATGATGCCGTCGACCTTCATGTCCATCATGTGCGCGATCCTGTCGGGCGCATCCACGGTCCAGGCCAGGACTTCGAGGCCCAGCGCGTGCGCCTCGCTCAGCAGATCCACGGTCAGGTAGCGCCGGTCGGAGGACCAGATGCGCCCGCCCGCGGCCTTCACCATCTTCGGAACCGAGCCGTAGTGATCCAGCTCGAAGCCCGCCGTCCAGGCCGTGCCGGACCAGTTGCTCAGATAGACCGTGGGAATGTCCGGCGCGAGCTTCTGCACCGCCTGCAGCGTGCGCCAGTCGAACGATTCGATCGCGCTGCGCCGCTCCATGCCCGCCGCACGGATCGCGTCGATCAGCATGCGCGCGAACGCCTCCGGCGGAGGCGCCTCGTCCGGCGCCTCCGGCGAAATCTTGGTCTCGATGTCGAAGCGCACCGCGGCGTTGCCGGACTTCCTGACGAGCGCGAAGACGTCTTCGAGGCGCGGGATGCGCGTGCCGTCCACGGGCTTCTGCTCGGGGAACTCGGCGGCGTAGCGCGTCCCGGGCCGGATGCGCCCGACGTCGTAGCGCTCGAGCTCGGCGTAGGTGAGCGAACGGATCGCGGGCCCCTTGCCCTCGAGCCACTTCCCGTCGGGGCCGCGCGTGATATCCGGATTGAGCCGGCGATTGTGCGAGACGACGAGCACGCCGTCGGCGGTCACGCAGATGTCGAGCTCGAGCGCGGTGACGCCGATCGAGAGCGCGGTTGCGAACGCGGGCAGCGTGTTCTCGGGCGCCAGACCGCGCGCGCCGCGATGGCCCTCCAGGTCGAAAGCGCGCGCGGAAAGCGCGGTTGCGAGCGCGAGCAGCGCTGCCACGGTACGGATCATCGCCAGCGCGCTCAGTAGCGGCCGCGGAAGGCGTCGCTGCCCGGCACGTAGCCCGCGTTGCTGATTTCCGGGTTGCGGTTGACGAGCGGCCGGCCGAAGAGCGGGTGCTTCATGCTGCGCACCTCGTGCTCGATCTGCAGCAGGCGCCGTCCGTCGCCGGGATCGACGATCCACTGGAAGCGCCACTCGTGCGCGTCGGTCTCCAGCGTGATCAGGCCGCGCTCCCTGAGCCAGCGGTACGGCGAGGAAAAGTCGGCGAGATAGATCTGGATGTGGTGGCCGTCGTAGACGGCGAGCGGCGCTTCGCTCTCGACGAAGGCAAGGTGCTGGTTGCGCCCGACGCCGACCCACGCCCTGCCCGGCTCGACGCGCACCGGGGCGCGCATCACGTCGCGGTAGAAGCGCGCGATGCCCGCGGCGCTGCCCGCCGGCGCGTCGAGCTCGACGTAGGCGAGGCCCAGATCGGTCGCGCCGAATTCGGGCGCGGGCGCGTGGCAGCGGATGCGGTTGCCCCATGGGCAGGTCGCCTCGATCGCGCCGCGCACTTCGCGCCAGGCGAAGCAGCTGCCCGCGAGCTCCGGCGCGACGCGCGCGAGGCGCGCGGCGAGCGCGGCGAGATCGGGCACGACGAAGCCGATCGTGCCGCGCAGGCGCTGCGGCGCGCGCGTCGGCAGGTGCATCTGCGTGCGGCCGAAGTTCACCCACATGTTGCCGGTTCCCACCATCAGGTACGGATCGCGCGTGCCGCCCAGGCCGGCGACGTAGAACAGGGTCGCAAGCTCCTGGTCGGGCTGCGTCACGTTGACGTGCTCGAGGTGCACGATGTTGCCCACGTCCTCGGCCGCGCGGTCGTAACGCTCGCTCGGAGGCGCGTTCATGGCGCTAGTGCAGATCCCAGATGCGGCGCGCGAACCCGGGATAGTTCGCGGCGATCTCGCGCGCCACCGGGCCGCGCAGCAACGCCAGCTCCGCGGCGGTGGGCTCCGGCGTCGCGGGCACGCGCGGCGGGCAGTCGAACTCGAAGCCGGTCGCGGCGCGCACTTCCTCGAGCGATTGGCCCGGGTGAACGCTCTCGAGGCGGAAGCGCCGCCGGCCGCCGTCCCAGGCGAAGAGCGCCTTGCCGGTAAGCAGCGCCTGCGGACCGCCGCGCCGCCAGACGCCGGGCGCGCTCCAGCCCGGCGCGCTCACGAACTCGACCTTCGGAACGAGCACGCGCGGGCTGTGCTCCTCGCGAAAGAGGATGGTGCGCTTCGCGGCGAAGTACATGTACGCCGAGCCGAAGGAGCCCGGGAAGCGCCGCCCTTCGGCGCGCACCAGGTTGATGTTCGCCTCGCCGTCGATCTGCGCGCCGCCGAGGAAGAACACGTCGATCCGCCCCTGGCCGGCGAGATCGAACAGCTCGCGCGAGCCCTCGGTGAACGGATTGCCGCGCCGCCGGTGGAGGAGCGCAATGCGCGGCCGGTCGCCCTTCTTCGCGCGCTGCAGCGCGCACGCCGTGGCCGGAATCGGCGAGGCGGCGCCCACCGCGACGTGCGCGGCGTCGCCCACCAGGCGCGCGAGCGCGCAGGCGAGCAGCTCCTCGAGTGCGTACGCAGTCACGCGGGAATCCCGGCGCGCAGCACGAATTCTTCGAGATAGCGCTCGAATCCCCCTTGCGTGCGTGCCGCTCTTGCATAGTGCATGAGGTGCGCGTCGTCGATCGGATACTCGTCCGCCATGCCGAGCGGCCAGGCGCCGCGGCGTGCTTCGGCCACGCCGCTCACGTAGACCGAGGAGATCACTCCCGGCGCGAGCAGCTCGTCCTCGAGCATGTCGTCCTCGCGCAGCGTCTCGAAGGTGACGAAGCACCGCCTCGAGGCGTGCGCGAGCGTCGCCAGCTCGCGGCGCCGGCCGATCCAGACGTTGCCCGCGCGGTCGGCCCAGCGCGCGTGAAAGAGCGCCACGTCGGGCGAGAGCGCCGCGGCAACGAGGAGCGGATCCTCGGCTGCGGCGAACGGATTCTGTATCGTCTTCCAGTCGGGCCGCTGCGCCACGAGATCCGCGCCGAGCACGCCGCGCAGCGGCATGAACGGCACGCCCTTCTCGGCCGCCTGCAGCGCGCCGTGCACCATCGGGCAGGTCGCATCCTTTACCGCAATTTCACCGCGCTCCGCGGTCGCAGTGAAGCGCGGCGCGAGCCCCGCCTCGCCGAGCGATACGGCGCTCGAGATCACCTCCTTCACGCAGCCCGCCCCGATCAGCAGGTCGGCGCACAGTCCCAGCACCGGCACCCCGAGGAGCCTCAGTTCGCGCGCCTTGCGGCGCACGAGCGCGCGCACCACCTCCATCGCGGGCAGCGAGTAGTCCGGCGGCAGCCCGAGGAGCGCGCCGTCGGGAATTTCGCGCGCGATCGCCGCGGCGTCGGCGAGGAACGCGGTGCAGTTCGGGGGCAGAGGGGTCTCGAGCGGCATATGCAATGGTATCCCGCCCTCGACCCCGCGCCCAAGGCTTACTCGGTCTCGGTATTCGGGTTGAAGATCGGCTGATAGCCCTTCATCTCGTACTGCACCACCGAGAGGATGCCGGCCGGAATCACCTTCATGAACGGATAGACGTCCGCGCTCCTCACGTGCAGCAGCGCCATGGCGTTGTGGCACACCGAGAAGGTGACCCCGTTCTTGTGCAGCGCTTCGAGCAGCGGCGCCCAGGTGCTGTATTTCTGATTCAGCTGGTCGGCGACGAACACGGCTTTCGAGTACAGTACGAAATGGATCCGGTAGCCGTAGCCGTGTGCCTTGAGATAGCGGGTCACGAGCGCGGCGTTGATCAGCGATTCCTTGAGCTGCGGCCCGGGCTGCCCGACCGCGAACAGGATCTTGACCGACTGGTGGCGCTTGAAGAACCCGCCGTAGGAGAGCTTCGGGTTCTGCGGCGGGTTCGGCACGTTCGGGTACGGGATGTCGGCCGCGAGGACTACTGCGGGGCAGAGCGCTGCAAGGATTGCGCCGAGAACGCTGCGGCGCAGGAGCTGCTTCAGATTACGCATGGTCTCCTTTTTGTTGGTTGATGACTCGGATTAGCGAACATGCTGCGGGACGCACGCCGCGCCGGCCTCAACGCTTCGAGCCGGAAGCGGGTGGGCGATCCTTTCCCGCGAGGAAATACGCCGCGAGGCTCGCAAGCTCCTCGTCGGAAAACGGATTCTCCAGTGTGGTGGCGCGGTCGCCGTGAATGCCGCCGAGCAGACGCGCGAGGAATTCCGCTCGCGGCTCGGTGCGCGCCGTGCGAAAGAGGTCGGGGGCGGGGTTCGCCGCGCGTGGATCGGGACTCGCGTGGCAGCCGATGCAGTACCGCCGGTAAATGGAGCCTCCCTTCTCGATCCGCGGCGCGGTCGCCGCGAGCGGCTCGAAGTACGACAGGTCGAGGGGATACGCGGCGGCGAGTTGCGCGGCCGCCTGCGCGAATTCCGGGAGCTTGCCGGCGGTGAACAGGCCGCTCAGCTCGCCGAGCGCCGCGGCGAGTTGCGGATCGCCGCGGCCGTCCGCCTGCGCGGCCTGGCGGGCCTCGATCGCAAGAGTCCCGAGGCCGCTGCGGACGCGTTCGCTCAGACCCTCCCTGCGCCGCGCGCTCTTCGCGGGTTCGACGAGTTGCCTCGCGTCCCCCGCGATAAGCGCCAGCTCGAGGCGCAGCTCGCGCCCGGCGTCCGTTGCGGCGCGCGCAGGCAGCGCGCCGCACAGCGCCCAGAGTGCGAGCGCCCAGGCGCCGAGCGCGCGCTTCACTCGGCCTTGATCTTCTGCTCCACCGGCAGGCTCGCGTTGCTCGACCAGTCCGACATCGAGCCGTCGTACATCGCCGCCTTCTTGTTGCCGAGGATCTCGTGCGAGGCGAACCAGCCTATCGAGGCCCAGTGGCCGGTGTTGCAGAAGTTCACCTCCTCGCCCTGGGTCGGAACGCCCGCCTCCTTGTACAGCTTCCTGATCTCCGCGGCGCTCCGGAACTTGCCGCCGTCATCGACGGTGAGCCAGGACTCGGGCAGGTTCTTCGCGCCCGGGATCGTGCCGGCGCGCTTGTCGACCGGCGCGCGGTTGATCCCCAGGTACTGGTCGCTCGGCCGGTTGTCGACCAGCGCCACCTTCTCCGACATCGCCTTCTGCACTTCCGCCTGCGTGGCGCGCAGGTCCTTGCGGTAGCGCGCCGCGAAAGTAGCCGGCTTGGGCGTCACCATGCCGGTCTGCACCGGGTTCGCCTTGTCGGCCGTGTATCCGGCGTAGCCACCGTCGAGAATGGAGACGTTGTCGTCGCCCAGCACCTTGAAGGTCCAGTACACGCGCGTCGCGCTGCCCATGCTGGTGGCGCTGGTGCCGGCCGAGTAGATGACCACGTGCGTGTTGTTGTCGATGCCCAAGTCGCCGATCACCTTCTCGATCTGCGGCACCGGGGGCAGCATGCCGGGCGCGTCGTTGACCTTGACCCGCCAGCCGCCCTTCATGTAGTCGCTGTAGACCGCGCACGGGATGTGGCCGCGCAGGTAGTCGATCTGCGAGCCGCCGTCGATCGCGCTGCGCACGTCGAGCACGACCACCCCCGGCTTGCACGAGTTCGCCTTCACCCAGGCCGCGTCCACGAGCGGCTGCGGCGAGGCGGCGAGCGCCGTTCCCCCGCTCGCGGCCAGCACCAGCGCCCCAACCGTCCATGTCTTTCTCATGACCCTTCCTCCTCTGTTAAACGACGATGATCCGGTCGGCGGCGAGCAGCCGGTCCAGCACCCGGTCCCAGTCACGCTCTCCGCCGCCCGGTTTGGAAACGTCGAACACCGACTGCACGCACTCGGGCGGCAGGCGCGCGAGCGCCTGCTCGAGCGTGCCGGCGTCCGGAAAGATCCCCAGCTTCAGCACCACCACTTGCACCGCGCCTCCTACACGCTCATCACGACGTCCGCGGCGCGCAGCGCCTCGGCGAGCGCCGCCGCATCGAGCACTTCCAGGTCCTGACCGGGAACCGTCGTCTGCGGCACGACGTCGGCGAGCTCGAGCAGCTCGAGCTGCGCCGCGTTCTCCGCGGAATCGGCGACCGGCTCGCCCATCATCACCAGGCGCACGCGGTGGCCGAAAATCGTCAGCCCGGCGGCGACGCGCATCGCCTCGGCGTGGTCGCGCCGGCCGAGGAGCAGGACGGAGCGGGTTGGCACGGCCATCTTGTTGCTCAGAGCGAGACGACGCGCGCCGCGCGCGCGACGAGCGCGCTGTGGTCGGTCTGGCTGCCGAGCTCCACGGGGCAGGCAGTCCCGCCCATGAAGCGTTCCCACGAGTGCTCGCAGGCCACCTCGCGCGCGGCGCCTTGCATCGCGGCGCGCACGCCTTCCTCGGCGAGCAGCTTCACGCCGTCGTTGGTGAAAAAGCACGCCCAGCGCGCGCCGCGCCGCCGGCACGCGGCCGCGAGGCCGGCCAGCGGCCCCGCGCCGCGATCGGTCGAGACCACGAACAGCAGGTCGGCGGTCAGGTCTTGCGCTTCCATGCGTAGGCGAGCCCGCCGGCGAGCAGGAGCACGGCGAGCAGGTTGAACACGCTGAGCGGCACGAGCCAAGGCGCGGGCTCGCGTGCGACGGCCGGCTTCGCCACGCGGTCGGGGTAAGTCTCCGAGGCGACCGGCAGATCGGGGTGATCCGCCCAGTCCGCCCAGCCCTCGAGCAGCACGCGGGCATCGATCCCCGCCGCCTCGAGCAGCGTGAAGTAGGCGACCGACTCGAACGCGTCATGGCCGTAGACGACGAAGTGCTTGCCCACGGGCAGCGCGAGGCGCCCCGCGGCGAGCTCGCTGCGCGCCGCTTCGATCGGCAGCGACTGCGCGCCGGGCAGATGCCCGCCGCGCCAGGCGCGGATGCGCTCGCCCCAGTATTCCGCGTCGCTGCGCCCGTCGAGCAGCGGCGGCGCGCCGGGGGCCGCGAGCGCGCGCGCGAGCTCGCTTCGCAGCACGATGTCCGCGCCGCGCACCGTGCCCTGATAGACGGGATTGCGCGTCATCGCGCGCGGCGTTCCGGGGCCGAGCGCTTCGGGCGCGAGTCCCGCTCCCTTCGAAACGGGCTGGGCGAGGATCGACACCTCGCGCTGACCGCTGAGATACAGCATGCCCGCGACGAAATCGCGCTCGGTCGGGTCGTCCCCCACGACGAGCACGTGCTCGCTTGCCGAGAGGCCCGCCGTTCCGAGCAGCCAGAAGATCTGCCGGAAGCTCGCGAGGCGCCCGTGCGGGCCGAGGAAGTCGGCCGCCGGCAGGCAGTGCGCGCCACGCACGCTCTTCGCGAGGCAGGCCGGCTGCGCGCGCGCGTCGACGACGATGACCCGGCCGAGCAGCCCCCGCGCGCTCGCGACGTATTTGAGCTGCGCTGCGCTCGCCGCCGCCGGAGCGAGCGCCAGCGCGAGCGCGATCACGGCCGCGACGCGGTTCGTCACGGGCTAGCAGCCGCCGAAGTGGTGCCCGCCATCTTCCAGGCCGGCGGCCGCGCGGGGCGCCGGGGGATGCTCGACGTAGTAGCCCACCAGGTCCGCGACCGAGACGGTGCCGTAGGCCCCGCCGAGGTCGATCGCGCCCATGCGCTCCATCGGCTGCGGAACGCGCGAGCTCGCCAGGGTCTGCTCCGGAACGGCGGCGTAGGGAAAGAGCAGCGCGAACAGCGCGAGCGTGACCGCGAGCGCGCCCGCCCAGAAGATCACCAGCGCCTTGCTCATGGCCGCGCCTCCTAGAACACGTCCTGGGTGAGCACCAGGTACAGGAGGTAGAACGTGACGAAGAACGAGCCGATCTGCAGCAGGGTCGGGAAGTCGAGTGTCATTTCGGATCCTTGCCCTCGAAGTGAAGAATCAGCATGTCGAGGTCGAGCGGCTTGTGGGTGATCGGGTCGACCACCTTCGGGGTGAAGTACGGCACGCCCTGCGCCGTCGCCCGCAGGTAGGCGGGATGCGCGACGAAGATGTACGCGAGCCCGCCCGCGCTCACCGCGGCCGAGACGAGCGAGAAGACGACCATCTGCAGCTTCGCCCAGCGCATCGCCCTCAGCCTTTGCGCACGTACACGCGCCAGCAGCGCTCCGCCCGGACGGTCGCGAGGTGCGTGCTCGCCAGTCCCGGCATCATCGGCGGGATCGCCTCCACCGAGGTCGGGTTGTCGATCAGCACCTCGATCACGTCGCCCTGCGCCGCGGTGGCGAGCGCCTTCTTGGTGAGCAGCTGCGGCCGCGGGCACGAGTCGCCCAGGCAGTTGACCTGCTGCTTCACCGCGACCTTCGTGCCGTCCGGAAGCACGGTTTCGGCGGCCGCCCCGGCGGCCGGCGCCGGCTGCCTCTTCTTGCTGAACAGACCCATTCCCTTGCGCTCCTCTTGCTGTTGCGATTCGACGCCGCTCAGGCGCCCTGGTCCGCCGCGCGCGCCATCGCGCCCTGCGGCGCAGCGCCGCTCGGGTCCGCCCAGGCGTCGCAGGCGGTCGACTCCGCGCTCCCGGCTGCCGCGTTCGCCTGCGAGCGCTGCCGCTCGCGCCTGACGATCGCGCGGTAGATCGCCGCCAGCACGACGGTCTGCACCAGGCCGAAGGCGATCGCCGGGATTCCGGTCTTCGCCTGCAGCGTGGCGGCGTTGGCGAAGCCGAACTGCAGGCCCGCGACATTGGGCGCCCCGGTCATGGTGGCGGGCGCCGGCGGCCAGTAGACGAACGACCACAGCAGCGAGAACAGGAACATCCCGACGAAGGTGAACAGCAGCGCCCACCACGCGCCGAGGTTGCCCTCGCCCGCCTTGACCCAGGTCGACACCGTGCACGCGCCCGCGAGCACCATGCCGATGCCGAACAGGAACAGGCCGATGAAGGTGTTCAGCCCCACGTCGAAATGCATCGGCTTGCCCGACCCGATCGTGATGAAGGCGGTGAAGCCGAGCGTCATGATCATCATGGCGACGAGCATCGCCTTGGTGTTGCGGTAGGTCTTGAACAGCATCGCGTCGCGCAGCGCCGCGACGTTGCAGTAGCGCGAGCGCTGCACCAGCAGCCCCACCGTCGTGCCGAAGATGAAGGCCGCGACGCATTCTGCGACTGGCGTCATGTCAATCCTCCAGGGTCTTCTTGTAGATCCAGGTGCCGACCCAGGCCCCGGCGAGGATGCCGCTCACCGCCAGGTAGCCGCCGAGGTTCATCTCGGGCGTGAGGCCGAAGAAGGTGCTCACGTTGCACACGAAGGCGAGCCGGATGCCGATCCCCATCAGCAGCCCGCCGACGGTAATCATCACCCACTCCCACACGCGGTGCGGCATGCGCCAGTAGAACTCCTTCGACAGCACCGCGCCGAGGAAGGCGCCGAACACCATGCCGAGGCTGATGTAGATCTTCCAGTAGGAGGGATCGGGCGGGAAGGCGAAATTCCAAAACGGGATGCGGTAGACCGCGTCGCCCATCACGAGCTTGGCCGCGAGCCCGGTCATCATCGTCTCGCCGCCGCCGACGGTCCAGGCGCCGACGGTGAGAAACAGGAAAATGTCCAGCACCGCGATCGCGGCGAGCGCGATGATCGGATCGAGCGTCTTCTGGAAAAACTCCACGCATTCCTCCTCAGTCTCCGCGGGCGCCGCGCGGCGCCGCCGCCTCTTGCCGGGCCCCCGAATCCTATGCTCGCACGGGTCGCGTGCGGGTAGTAAGTGTTGCAAACAACAGCTTGCCCGCCCCCCGCGGGCGCTCTATATTGAAAACCAGTTCATTCCCGGGCGCGCGCCCATGTCCATCTACATCGAGCGCAACGACCTGCTCGCGCACATGTTCGATGCCTGCACGACCTCGCAGATCAGCGAGTTCATTCCGGAGAAGCGCGGCTTTCGCATCCACGGGCACAGCACCACGGTCTCGCTGGAACGCGCCTTCTGGAGCGTGCTGGAGGACATGTCGCGCGAGGTCGGCCTGCCGCTGCCCCGCCTGATCGAGCGCATCTACGACAGCTGCCTGATCGCGAACGACAAGAACATCTCGTCTTGCCTGCGTGTGATCTG
>JAKALD010000134.1 GCA_021813275.1 Pseudomonadota bacterium
CGATGCGACCGCGCTGGGCGGCGATGCGCTGCATCGCGCGCGTCGCCGCCCGCGGGTCGCCGACATCCATTTCGAGCGCGCGCGCCTCGCCCCCGAGCGAGGCGGCCGCACGTGCCGCCGCCTCCACGTTCACGTCGCCGAGATACACGGCGCAGCCCGCCTTCGCGAGCTCGCCAGCGATCGCGGCGCCGATTCCGCTTCCAGCGCCCGTGACCACGGCGATCTTGCCGTTCAATGCGAGGTCCATCGCGTGCGAGGCGTGCGGGTCAGGAAAGCGAGAGTGGCATCGCCCGGAGGGCGCGCAGGGCGCTCCGGGCGTACGCCCTCATGCGCGGCGCTGCTGCGCCGCGAAGCCTCCCACCGGGGCTGCGATGTCCGCGTGAACCGACTCCTTCAGCACCATGACCGATATCGTGCTGATCAGACCGACCACGAGCATGTAGCCCGCCACGAGCCAGGGCTGACCGCCGCCCTGGCGCAGCAGGGCGGTGGCGATGATCGGCGTCAGGCCGCTCGCGAAGATGCCGGAGAACTGATAGACGAACGAGATCCCGCTGTAGCGCACGCGGGTGTCGAAGAGCTCAGAAAAGAGCGCCGCTTCCGGCCCGTACACCGCGGCGTAGATCAGCCCGAACGGGATCACGATCGCGAGCGCGACCAGCCACGGGCTGTGAAACGACGTGCTCATCAGCCAGAACGCCGGGAAGCCCGCAAGCCCGCTGAGCAGCGCTCCCCAGCCGAACACCTTCTTGCGGCCGAGGCGGTCGGAGAGCCTGCCGAAGGTCGGGATGAAGAACAGCATCACGACGGAAGCGAGCGTCACCCCCAGCAGCGCGGTCGTTTTCGGCGCATTGAGAGCGACCGCGAGGTAGGTGATCACGAACACCCCGTAGACGTTGAACACCACGCCCTCGATGTAGCGGCAGCCCATGCCGAGCAGCACCTCCTTCGTGTGATTGCGAAGCAGGTCCATGAAGGGCACCCGCGCCACCGCCTGCGTCTGCTGCACGCGCAGGAAAGCCGGGGTCTCCATGATCTTCAGCCGGATGTAGATCCCGATCGCGACCAGAACCGCGCTGACGAGGAAGCCGATGCGCCAGGCCCACTGGATGAACGTGTCGCCGGGCAGCGCGGTCAGCAGCGCAACCATGCCGGTCGCCAGCGCGAGCCCTGCCGGAACGCCCATCTGCGGCCAGCTGCCGTAGAAGCCGCGCCTGCCTTTGGGCGAGTGTTCCACCGCCATCAGCACGGCGCCGCCCCACTCGCCGCCGATCCCCAGGCCCTGGGCGATGCGCAGCAGCAGCAGCAGGATCGGCGCCCACACGCCAACCGTCTGGTAAGTAGGCAGCAGGCCGATGAGGAAGGTGCCGACGCCCATGATGAGCAGCGTGAGAATCAGCATCTTCTTGCGCCCGATGCGATCGCCGAAGTGGCCGAAGATGACGCCCGCGACCGGTCGCGCGATGAAGCCCACGAGCGCCGTGGTGTAGGCGAGCATCGTGCCGATGAGCGGATCGAACGACGGGAAGAACAGCTTGTTGAAGACGAGCGCGGCGAAGGTGTTGTAGAGAAAGAAGTCGTACCACTCGATCGTGCAGCCGATCGCGCTTGCGAAGGCGACCTTGCGGATGTCGGCTTCGCTCAAGGTGTTGCGGTCTGCGACGCTGTCCATGTCTCCTCCTCCTTCGGGTTGGCTGGATAACTGCGCCTGCTCGCCGGCGGGTGGGTTCTGTGCCCCTTTGCCCTCGGCGTGAAAGAATCGTCTCAGCGATCCGTCCGTCTCCCTCTCTTCGGGCTTCCGACGCCGGTCCGACGCTCGGTTGGGCGCATCGGTTCAGTGCACCGCACGAAGCCCGAGGATGCGGCGCGCCTCGGCGGGCGTCGCAGGACGCCTGTCGTAGCGGTCGCAGGCCTGCGCGATTTTCGCGACGAGCTCCGCGTTGCTGGCGGCGAGCCGATCGGGCCCGATGCGCAGGTTGTCCTCGAGCCCCGTGCGGCAGTGGCCGCCGGCCTCGAGGCACCACTGGTTGACTTCCCACTGATGCCGGGCCACTCCGGCGGCGACCCACGTGGCGCGCGGCAGCACCGCCTCGAGCTCGCTGCGCAGGAAGTCGAACACCGAGCGCCTCGCCGGCAGCGCATTCGGGATCCCGAGCACGAACTGCACGTGCGGCGGATCCTTCAGCAGGCCCTTCTTCACCAGGTTCGCGGCGTTGTAGAGCATCGCCAGGTCGAACACCTCGATTTCCGGCTTGATGTCGTACTCGAGCATCGTGCGCGCAAGCCCCTCGACGAAGTCGGGCGGGTTCTCGTACACGCTCGCCGGGAAGTTGACCGATCCGGTGGCGAGCGAGGCCATGTCGGGCCTGAGCGGCAGCATGGCGCCGCGCGCGGACTGCTCGCGCCCCCGCCCGCCGGTCGAGAACTGGACGATCATGCCGGGGCAATGCTTGCGCACGCCTTCCTGCACGCGGCCGAAGAGCTCCGGGTCCGAGCCGGGCGACTCGTCCGGGTTGCGCACGTGGATGTGCACGAGCGACGCGCCCGCGTCGAACGCCTCGTGCGTCGATTCAACTTGCTCCGACGGGGTGACCGGAACCGCCGGATTGTCCTTCTTCCTCGGTACGGCGCCGGTGATCGCCACCGTGATGATGACGGGCTCGGACACGGATGCCTCCTTTGGAGGCCGCCGTGACGGCGGCCTGCGAAACGGAATCCGGCGGCACGCCGGCGACCTCCATCGTGGCCGAGATCGCCGCCGCCGCGCGCTTCAGGGCGGGCACGAATTCATAGCCCCTCTTCAGGGTCATGCGCGGCGCCGGGCCGTGCACCGCGATCGCCGCGCACACCCGCCCTTGAGGGCCGATCACGGGCACGGCCAGGCACACCGAGCCCACGAGGTACTCCCCGATGTCGGTGGCGATGCCGGTGCTGCGGATCTTGCGCAGCTCGCGCTCGAGCGCCTCGATGCTGGTCGTCGTGCGCTCGGTGTAGCGCTTGAGCGCGCCCGGCCCGAGCAGCCTTCGCACCCGCGCCGGCGCGAGATGCGCCAGGAAGAGCTTGCCGCTCGCGGTGCAGTGCAACGGCACGCGCGAGCCCGGCTTCATGTGCAGGCGCACGTTGGCGGTGGTCTCGACGCGGTCCAGGTAGATCGCCTCCCGCCCGTCGAGCATGGTGAGGTTGCAGGTCTCGCCGATTTCCTCGACCAGGCGCGACAGGATCGCGCGCCGCTCACCGCGCCTCGGCGAGCGCATCTGCACGGCAAGCGACAGCGCCGCGACGCGCGGGCCGACGACGTAGCGCTTCTCGAATGCCTCGCGCTGCACCAGCCCGCCGCGCATGAGCAGCCCAAGGATGCGGTGCACCGTCGGCTTGGGCAGGGCGCTGGCGCGCGTCAGGTCCTCGAGCGAAGGGCCGGTCTCGGCGTTGGCGATCAGCTCGAGCAGCGCGAACGCGCGCAGCGTCGACGAGTCGGGCGCATCGGCGTCGGGCGCCCCGTGCAGAAATTCCGGTGAACGAAATCTCATGTTTCATTATTGCAACGTTTTCCGCGGGCGTGCAATCATGGGCGCAGGAGGAGCTTCCGCTGTTTCGCAAACGCAGCGCGCGTGCCGTGAGGCCCGCGGCTGCCCGTCGATAAGGCCCTACACACGCCGTGCGCAAGCAAGACCAACTCACGTACGAGGATCTGCTCCAGATCGTGGAGCTCATCAAGTCCTCGCCGCAGTTCACCGAGTTCCACCTCAAGGTCGGCGACATCGAGATCGACCTGAGGCGCGGGGGCGCCGCGCCGCGGCCGGAGACGGCCGCCGCCGCGGACCCCGCGCCGAAGCCCGTGCAGCGCAGCCATCACGTAGGGGGCGGCGAGCTGGTGGTCGAGCCTGCGGCCCCGCCGCCGAAGGCGCCCGCACCGGCGCGCGAGGGCGCTCAGGCGTGGCCCGAGGGCTCGGTGATCGTCCGCTCGCCGATGGTGGGCACGTTCTACCGCGCGCCGGAGCCGGGCGCGCGGCCGTTCGTCGAGGTCGGACAGGCCGTCGCGCCCGACACCGTGGTGTGCATCATCGAGGTGATGAAGCTGATGAATTCGATCCCGGCTGGCGCGAGCGGCGTCGTCACGCAGGTCCTCGTGGAGGACGCGGCGCCGGTGGAATACGGGCAGCCCCTGGTCGTGCTGCGGCCGAGTTGAGCGACTGTCGCGAATGGCGCGCGCGAAACCGATCCGTCGCGTCCTGGTGGCGAACCGTGGCGAGATCGCGGTGCGCATCATCCGCGCCTGCCGCGAGCTCGGCCTGGAGACGGTGCAGGCGTACTCGGACGCCGACCGCGACTCGCTCGCGGTGCGGCTCGCCGATCGCGCGGTGTGCGTCGGGCCGGCGCATTCGCGCCGCAGCTATCTCAACGCCGAGTTCATCGTTTCGGCGGCGCTCACGCAGGGCGCCGACGCGATCCACCCGGGTTACGGCTTCCTGTCCGAGAACGCGACGTTCGCCGAGCTGTGCGAGCGCTCGGGCATCGCCTTCGTCGGTCCGAGCGCGGAGGCGATCCGGAAGATGGGCGACAAGGCGATGGCGCGCCGCATGGCCGCGGAAGCGGGCGTGCCGGTCACTCCGGGCTCGCCCGGCATCGTCGCGGACGCGGAGGAAGCCCGCGCAGCGGCGGCGCGGATCGGATATCCGGTCCTGCTCAAGGCGGTGGCGGGCGGCGGCGGGCGCGGCATGCGCGTGGTGCGCGAGCCCGCCAAGCTCGCCGCCGAGCTCGCAGCCGCGAGCCGCGAGGCTTCCGCCGCCTTCGGCGACGGCTCGCTGTACGTCGAGAAGTACCTCGAGCGCGTGCGCCACATCGAGATCCAGGTGCTCTCCGACGGCGAAACGGTGCTGCACCTGGGCGAGCGCGACTGCTCGATCCAGCGCCGCAACCAGAAGCTCGTCGAGGAAAGCCCTTCGCCCGGCCTGGACGAGGCGGCGCGCGCGCGGATCGGCGAGGCCGCAGTGCGACTTTGCCGCCACGTCGGCTACCGCAGCGCCGGGACCATCGAGTGCATCGTCGATGCCGCCAGCGGCGAGTTCTACTTCATGGAGATGAACACCCGCGTGCAGGTCGAGCATCCGGTCACCGAGCTCGTCACCGGCGTCGACATCGTCAAGGAGCAGCTGCGCATCGCTGGGGGCGAGCCGCTCTCGCTCGCGCAGTCCGACGTGCGCCTGCGCGGCCATGCGCTCGAGTGCCGCATCAATGCCGAGGATCCCGAGGCCGGCTTCGCGCCGGCCCCGGGCGAGGTGCGCCGGCTGCACCTGCCCGGCGGGCCGGGGATCCGCGTGGACTCGCACCTGTTCGAGGGCTACCGCATCCCGCCGTACTACGACTCGCTGATGGCGAAGGTCATCGCTTGGGGCCGGCACCGCGAGGAGTCGATCGCGCGCATGCGCCGCGCGCTCGCCGAGATGCGCGTCGAGGGCGTGTCCACGACGATTTCGTTCCACGCGCGGCTGCTGGGAGACGAGCGCTTCTGCCGCGGGGAAGTGCACACGCGCTTCGTCGAGGACGTCTTCATGGGGGCGGGATGAAACCGCGCCGCAAGGCCGGCCGGGCGCCGCGGCGCTTCGACTTCGTCGACGTGACGCTGCGCGACGCGCACCAGTGCCTGTGGTCCACGCGCATGACCACCGCCATGATGACGCCGATCCTCGAGGCGATCGACCGCGTGGGCTACGCCTACATCAACATCTTGGGCGGGGCGGTGTTCGACGTGTGCGTGCGCTATCTGCAGGAGAACCCGTGGGAGCGGATCGGGCTGCTGTGCGACCGGCTCGCCACGCCCTGCGACGGCCTGACTCGCGGCCAGAGCCTGTACACCTTCGAGCTGTTTCCCGACGACGTGGTCGCGCTCAACTCGCAGGTCCTCGCCAAGCGCGGCCTCGAGGTGCTCACCGTGTACGACGCGCTGAACGACAACCGCAACATCGAGTCCTCGGTCACGTCCGGGCGCGAGGCGGGGATGAAGATCAACGGCTGGATGACCTACACGCTGAGCCCCGTGCACACCGACGAGTATTACGTCGAGCGCACCCGCGAGCTCGTGAAGCTGAAGGTCGATTTCATCTGCATCAAGGATCCCACGGGGCTCCTCACCCCGGAGCGGGGCAGGACGCTGTTTCCGGCGGTGGTCCGCGCCGCCGGGAAGGTTCCGGTGCAGCTGCATTCGCACTGCCAGTCGGGGCTCGCGCCCGAGGTGTACGAGATCGCCATGCTGAGCGGCTTTACCCACGGGTATACGGCGAGCGAGCCGCTGGCGAACGGCGCCTCGCTGCCGGCCACCGAGGAGATCGAGGCGCGCGCGCGGCGCGCAGGGTTTCACACGTCCATTGACCGCGACGCGCTCAAGGAAGTGTCGGACTACTTCTCGTGGCTGTGCGAGCGCGAAAGCAAGCCGCGCGGCGAAGTGGCGCGCTACGACCCGGCGCTCTACGAGCATCAGATCCCGGGAGGCATGATCTCGAACCTGCGCTACCAGCTGCAGACCATGCGGCTCGAGCACCGTTTGCCTGAGATCCTCGAGGAGGCAGCGCGCGTGCGCCGCGACCTGGGCTACCCGATCGTCGTCAGCCCCTTCGCGCAGTACATCGTGACGCAGGCCACCCTCAACGTCGTCCAGGGCGAGCGCTACAAGACCGTTCCGGACGAGGTGCGCAAGTACGCGCTGGGCTATTACGGGCGGCTCGCCGCGAAGCCCTCCGACGAATTTCTCGAACGCGCCAGCATTCGCCCTTCGGAGAGGGTCAGCGAGCGCCCGGCCGAGCACATCGCGCCCTGGCTGCCGCGCCTGCGCGCCGAGCTCGGCGCCGGGGCGAGCGACGAGGACCTGCTGCTGGCGGCCTTCTACGACCGCAAGCTGATCGAGCCGCTGCGCAACCCGGCGCCCGAGTGCCGCTTCCGCACGACGCCGCTGCACGAGCTGATCGGCTACATCGGCGCGCGCCGCGACATCGAATACGCGCGCATCCGCTTTGCAGGAACCGAGATGACTCTCTCGGGGTAGGCGTGACGCCCGCAAGGGGCGCGAACAAGGACCTAAAGGAGGCTGACATGAGGAGATCGAGCAAAACGAGCGCGATGCGCTGGCGGGCCGCGGTGGCGGCGACGCTTGCGTTGCTGAGCGCGGCCCCGGCCATCGCCCAGCAGAAGTTCACGGACTGGGGCTGGCCTTTGCCGTACGAGAAGGTCTCGCAGAAGTCGGTGCAGTGGCTGAAGAGCAAGGGTTGGTGGCCCGTCCAGGTCGCTTTCCAGGCGCCATGGTCGGGTCAGAACACGATCAACATCGTGATGGACCGCGAGCACCTGATGCAAAAGCGCGGTGTCGAAGCGAAGTGGCAGGCCTTCCCGTCAGGTCCCGCGATCAACGAGACCATCGTGTCGGCGCGCTTCCAGGCGGGCAACGGCGGCAACTTCCCGTTCACCTCGCTGCTCGACAAGCACATCCCGGTCACCGCGATCGCCATCCTCAGCCCGAACCTGCTGCACGCGCTCGTGGTGCCCGTCGCCTCGCCGCTCAAGAGCATCAAGGACCTCAAGGGGCGCAGCACGCCGGCGACCATCGGCCTGGTCACCGGATCTTCGGCGGAGTTCTACTTCCAGGAGGCGATGGCCCTGAACGGAATCCGGCCCGACAAGGACGTCATCCTGAAGAACACCCCGCCGGCCGATCAGCTTGCGCTGCCGAAGGGCATGGACGGGGTCGTCGCCTGGGATCCGACGCCGACCATGATGGTCGACGAGCTCAAGAACGGCCGCATCATCGACACCATCTTTCCGTACAACATGTACGAGGGGCAGTTCTACGTGCGCTCGGAGATCGCGCAGCACGCTCCTGACGTGGTGCAAGCCTTCTCGGACGCCTACGCCGAAGCGACGCTGTGGATCCGGCGCCATCCGGAAAAGGCCGCGGAGCTGACGGGCCAGGATCCGAATCTGAGACACTTCTCCAAGGCCATACTGCTGCAGCAGGTGGAGGCCTACAATAATTTGTACAAGCCGACCTACATCTACCCGCAGGCCGCGTTCTGGGGAGCCGTGAACCAGACGATCTTCAAGTGGCTGTACGACCAGAAGCGCATCAGCCGGCCGCTCACGGCGAAGGACTTCGAGGACGCGGTCGACGCGCGCTTCATGACCCGGACCTTCGCCAAGCTCGGCTGGGCGATCCCGAAACTGCCGCCCTTCATTCCGCCGGGCTGGAAGGGCGACCCGGCCAAGCCGCCGTATCCGCCCTATGTCGAGGCGTTCGACACCAAGACGCCGCAACCTTTCCCCGCGCCCGGCGACCTGGTCAAGCCCTGGTCCTTCGGCGGAAAGAGCTATCAGCCGTAATGCGCCCCGGCGCGCACGCGGCGGCACATCCGGCCTCCGGCGAGAGGGCGCAGCCTCTCGCCGGGCTCCAGGCCTTGCTCCGTCGCGCGCGCCGCCTCGGCTTGCTCGCCGCGCTGATCGCAGTGTGGTGGTACGTGAGCGAGCGCGTCCTGGACCGCAGCACGCGCGCACTGCTGCCGCCGCCGCAGGCAGTGCTGCGGGCGGCCTGGGACCTCACGCGCAGCGGCGAGCTGTGGCACCACCTGCACGACAGCCTGAAGCGCGAGTTGGTGGCCTTCCTGTGGGCTTGCACCGCGATTCCGCTGGGCATCGCAATGGGGTCGTGGAAGGCGGTGGAGGAGCAGGTCGACCCGGTTATCGAAATGTTGCGCCCGGTTCCGCCCCTCGCCTGGATCCCGCTGTCGATCCTGTGGTTCGGGATCGGCGACACGCAGAACGAGTTCATCATCTTCCTGGGCTGCTTTTTCCCGATCCTGGTCAACACGGTGAGCGGCGTGAAGGGCGTGGAAACGAACCTGGTGCGCGCCGCGCGCTGCCTGGGCGCGAACGTCTGGCAAATCCTGTGGCGGGTCGTGCTGCGCGCCGCCTTGCCGCAGATCGTCACCGGCGTGCGCGTCGGTCTCGGGGTCGGCTGGATGGCGCTGGTCGCCGCGGAGCTGGTCGGGGCGAACTCGGGCCTCGGCTTCCTGATTAACGACTCGCGCACGATCCTGCGCACGGACTACGTGATCGTTGGCATGGCGACGATCGGCGTCGTGGGCTTCGCGATCGACCGGGCGATCCGCATCGTCGTGCGCCGTCTGATGCCGTGGTCGCAGGCGCTGGCCAGGTGAGCGCGGTCGCTTTCTCGGGCGTCTCCAAGCTCTTCCCGGGCCACGGCGCCGGCGACGAGGCGGTGCTCGCGCTGCGCGAGGTCAGCTTTGGGGTCGCCGACCAGGAGTTCTGCTCGATCCTCGGGCACAGCGGCTGCGGCAAGACGACGCTGCTCATGATGCTCGCCGGGTTCGAGGCGCCGAGCAGCGGCCGGATCCTGGTCGACGGCCGGCTGGTCGACCGGCCGACCTGGCGGCGCTCCGTGGTGTTCCAGGACTACGCGCTGTTTCCCTGGATGACCGTCGAGGAAAACATCGCTTTCGGCCTCGAGATGAAGCGCGTGCCGCGCGCAGAGCGGCGTGCGATCGTGCGGCGGAACATCGAGCTCGTCGGGCTGCAGGGATTCGAGCGCCGCTATCCGCACCAGCTCTCCGGCGGCATGAAGCAGCGCGTGTCGATCGCGCGGGCGCTCGCGGTCGACCCCGAAGTGCTGCTCATGGACGAGCCGTTCGCCGCGCTCGACGCGCAGAACCGCTCGCACATGCAGGAGGAAATGGGGCGCATCCTCGCGAGCGCCGACCCGCAGGTGCGCAAGACCATGGTGCTGGTGACCCACAGCATCGAGGAGGCGATCCTGCTGTCCGACCGCGTGGTGGTGCTGACGCGCCGGCCGGGGCGCGTGAAGGCCGAGCTGCGGGTCGAGCTGCCGCGCCCGCGGCACGAGTCCGATTCCGGATTCCTCGAGCTCAAACAGCGCATCCGCGACCTGATCCACGATGAGCTCGAGCCCGAGCACTGAGCCGGGAGGCAGGGCGTGCGCCTGCGGGGCAAGTCGGCGCTCGTGACCGGGGCGGCGGGCGGCATCGGCGCCGCGATCGCGCGCGCCTACGTCGCCGAGGGCGC
>JAKALD010000135.1 GCA_021813275.1 Pseudomonadota bacterium
CGAGCGCCTCGTCGAGCGCGCCCGGGCGGGCGAGCCGCGCGAGCGGCTTGCGCGGGCACGCGCCGACCACGTTCACGAAGCTCGGGCAGAAGCCCCCCACGCACGAATAGTCGAGGTTGCAGCTCGACTGGTCGATACGGCGCTTGCGCCCGAGCTCGGTCTCGACCGGCAGCACCGACAGGCAGTTGGACTGCACCGCGCAGTCGCCACAGCCCTCACACACCGCCTGGTTGATGAACACGCGCTTCGCCGGCGTGGCGAGCTCGCCCTTCTTGCGGCGGCGGCGCTTCTCGGCCGCGCAGGTCTGCTCGTAGATGAGCACGGTGACGCCCGGGATCTCGCGCAGCTCGCGCTGCACCCGGTCGAGAGCGGCGCGATCGTCGAAGGTCGTGCCCGCGGGGAAGCCCGCCCGGAGGTCGCGGTACTTGCCGATGTCGTCGCTCAGCACCGCGACGCGCCGCGCGCCCTCGGCCTCCACCTGGCGCGCGATCGCGTCGACGCTGATCTTGCCGTCGATCGGCTGGCCGCCGGTCATGGCGACCGCGTCGTTGTAGAGGATCTTGTAGGTGACGTTCGCGCCCGCCGCGACCGCCTGGCGGATCGCGAGATAGCCCGAGTGGTAGTAAGTGCCATCGCCGAGGTTCTGGAAGATGTGCGGCACGCGCGTGAACGGCGCGTGGCCGACCCAGTCCACGCCCTCGCCGCCCATCTGGATCATGCCGGCGGTGCTGCGCTCCATCCAGCTCGCCATGTAGTGGCAGCCGATGCCGGGCTGCGCCTGCGAGCCCTCGGGCACGCGCGTCGAGCTGTTGTGCGGGCAGCCCGAGCAGAAGTAGGGCACGCGTTTCACCGCGTCGGCCGCGTTCGAAAGGAGCTCCGGCACCGTGAAGTCGACCGCGTGCGCGCGGCGGTCGAGCTCCGGATGGTGGCGCGCGAGCCAGGCGGCCACGATCTCGATCAGCCGCGAGGGCCGCAGCTCGCCGATCGCCGAAACGAGCGGCCGGCCCTCGGCGTCGTGCTTGCCGAGGATGAGCGGCCGATCGGGCGCGTGGCAGAGGACCTCGCGCAGCTGGCGCTCGACGACCGGCGCCTTTTCCTCGACCACCAGGATCTCCTTCAGGCCGCGCGCGAAATCCGCCAGCCGCGTCGCCTCGACCGGGAACGAGAGCCCCACCTTGTACAGGCGCACGCCCGCCGCGGCGAGCGCTTCCGGCGGCAGCTCGAGGCGGCGGAAGACCTCCATCAGGTCGTAGTGCGCCTTGCCGCAGGTCACGACGCCGAGCGAGGCGCGCGGGGAGGCGATCACCTCGCGGTCGATGCCGTTCACGCGCGCAAAGGCGCGCACCGCCACGAGCTTGTGCGCGAGCCGCTCCTCGATCGCGGCCGAGGGCGGGTCCGGCCAGCGGAAGTGCAGGCCGCCGGCCGGCGGCGCGTAGCCGGAGAGCGCGCCGAGCGCTTCGCCGTCCCGCCAGGCGGCCACGTGCCGGTTCACCTCGTCGAGATCGACCGTGCTGCCGCTTTCCACCACCTCGGAGAGCGCCGTGAGGCCCACCCACGCGCCGGAGAAGCGCGACAGCGCCCAGCCGTACAGGCCGAACTCGAGGATCTCGGCAACGCTCGCGGGCGAGACGATCGGCATGCTCCAGGTCTGGAACGCGAGGTCGCTCTGGTGCGGCATGGAGGAGGACACGCAGCCGTGGTCGTCGCCCGCGACCACCAGCACGCCGCCGCTGGGCGAGGACCCGTAGGCGTTGCCGTGCTTGAGCGCGTCGCCCGCCCGGTCGAGGCCCGGCCCCTTGCCGTACCAGAAGGCGAACACCGCATCGGCCGTGCGCGCCGGGTCCGACTCGACGCGCTGCGTGCCGAGCACCGCGGTGGCCGCGAGCTCCTCGTTGACCGCGGGCAGGAACCGGATGCCGTTCCGCGTGAGCAGCTTGCCGGCCTTCCACAGCGCCTGGTCGAGCGCTCCGAGCGGCGAGCCGCGGTAGCCGCTCACGAAGCCCGCGGTGCCGAGCCCGCGGCGCGCATCGAGCGCGCGCTGCATGAGAGGCAGACGCACCAGCGCCTGGACGCCGGTGAGGAACACCTGGCCGGCGGTCGCGAGCAGGTTGTCCGAAAGGCGGTAATCGGTGCGGATGGGGGGCTCGGTCATGCGCGCTCCTCCTCGGACGCGTGGGGCGCTCCGCCTCATCCTATGCTTGAGGTCGAAAAATTTTCTTCTTTTTATGCCTCGCCCGGCGAAGCCATGAGAAGATTATTTTTCCGGAAAGAGGAAATAGAGATGGATCCACTCGACCCGTTCTCGCTGCGCATCCTCGCCGAGCTGCAGCGCGACGCGCGCCAGACGATTCAGAAGATCGCCGACAAGGTCGGGCTCACGAGCACGCCGTGCTGGCGGCGCGTGAAGGACATGGAAGAAGCGGGCGTCATCCGCAGCTACGCGGCGCTCGTCGACCGCGAGAAGCTGGGATTGCAGGTCTGCGTGCTCGCCGACGTGCATCTCACGCGGCACGCCGAGGACACGGTGAGCCGCTTCGAGCAGGCGGTCGCCGCCTGCCCGCAGATCATCGAGTGCTACAGCACCACCGGCGAAGCGGACTACGTGTGGAAAGTGGTCACCCCCGACATCCGGGCCTACGACCAGTTCCTGCACGAGGTGGCGTTCAACCTTCCCGGGGTGAGCCACATCCGCTCGCGCATGGTGCTCAGGGAGATCAAGTACGAGGCGCGCCTGCCGCTGCCGGAGCGTACGGCGTAAATTCGGGCAGGCCACAACACGGGAGGAAGAGCATGGGAGCGATGCAGGGAATCGCCGCGTTGCACGGCGAAATGACCGAATGGCGGCACGACATCCACGCGCATCCCGAGCTCGGCTTCGCGGAGACGCGCACCGCCGAGCTGGTCGCGCGCAAGCTCGAGTCGTTCGGCTGCGAGGTGCACCGCGGAGTCGGCCGGACCGGCGTGGTCGGCGTGCTCAGGGCCGGCTCGGGCGCGCGCAACCCCGGGGACGGCACTCGTGCCGTGGGATTGCGTGCCGACATGGATGCGCTCCCGATCGAGGAGGCGAACACGTTCGCGCACCGCTCGCGGCACGCCGGCCGCATGCACGCCTGCGGCCACGACGGGCACACGACGATGCTGCTCGGCGCGGCGAAGTACCTCGCCGCGACGCGCAACTTCGACGGCACGGTGCACTTCATCTTCCAGCCCGCGGAGGAGGGCCTGGGCGGCGCGCAGGCGATGATCGCCGACGGCCTCTTCGAGCGCTTCCCCTGCGAGGCGGTGTTCGGCATGCACAACCGCCCGAGCCTGCCGGTCGGCCGATTCGCGGTGCGCGCCGGCCCGATGATGGCCGCCGGCGGCTTCTTCGACATCAAGGTCTCCGGCAAGGGCGCGCACGGCGCGCGCCCCGAAACCGGCATCGACCCGGTGATCGTCGCCGCGCACATCGCCACCGCGCTGCAGACGATCGTCGCGCGCAACGTCTCGCCGCTCGACGCCGCGGTGGTGTCGGTGACGAAGATCCAGGGCGGCGGCGCCTACAACGTGATCCCGCAGACCGCCACGCTCGCCGGCACCGCGCGCGCCTTTTCGCGCGCGGTGATGGAGCAGATCACGGCCTCGATGCAGCGCCTGGCGGGCGGCGTGGCCGCGGCGTTCGGCGCGACGGCCGAAACCGACCTGCGCTGGAACTTCGCGCCCACGGTCAACGATCCCCGCGAGGCGGAGCTCGCGGCGCGCATTTGCGCCGCCCTGGTGGGCGAGGCGAACGTCGAGCGCGAGCCGCCGCTCATCATGGCTTCCGAGGACTTCTCCTTCATGCTCGAGAAGGTGCCCGGCTGTTATCTCAACATCGGCAACGGCGCGGGCGAGTCCGGCTGCGAGGTGCACAACCCGGGCTACGACTTCAACGACGCGGCGCTGCCCCTCGGGGCGAGCTTCTTCGCGCGGCTCGTCGAGACGCGCCTCGCGAAAGGCCCGTGAAAGCCCGCTTGCCGCAAGCGGCGTGTCAGCCTAGGATACGCATCCCGCGCCACGGGGCGCCAAGACCTCGCTCGACGAGGCCGTTCCCGCGCGTCGCATCCACTCAGAGGAGGGTTTCCAGATGAAGAGATTCCGTCAGGCGGCGCTCGCCACCATGCTCGTCGCCGGCGCCGCGTTCGCCGGCGCAGCCTTCGCCGACACCATCGTGCTGCGCGCCTCGCACCAGTTTCCCGGCGGCAAGGGCGACGTGCGCGACGACATGATGCAGATGATCGCGCGCGAGGTGAAGGCGGCGAACGTCGGCGTCGAGATCCAGGTCTACCCGGGCGCGTCGCTGTTCAAGCCCGAGCAGCAGTGGAACGCGATGGTCAACGGCCAGCTCGACATGACGCTCTTTCCGCTCGACTACGCGAGCGGCCAGGTGCGCCAGTTCAGCGCCACCCTGATGCCCGGGCTGGTGCGCAGCTACGACCGCGCCAAGCGCCTCAACGCCTCGCCGTTCATGACCGACATCCGGGGCTACATCGGCAAATCGGGCGTCATGGTGCTCTCGGACGCCTGGTTCGGCGGCGGCATGGCGTCCAAGAAGAACTGCATCGTCGAGCCGAACGACGTGAAGGGCCTGAAGTTCCGCGCCGCCGGGCCGACCTTCGCGCAGATGTGGCAGGCCGCGGGCGCGTCGATCGTCTCGATCCCGTCGAACGAGATCTACAACGCCTTCCAGACCGGGGTCGCCGACGCGACCGACACGAGCATGGGCAGCTTCCTCTCCTTCCGCCTGTACGAGCAGGCGAAGTGCCTCACCGTGCCGGGCAAGAACGCGCTGTGGTTCATGTACGAGCCGGTGCTCATGTCGAAGAAGAGCTTCGACAAGCTGAACAAGGCGCAGCAGGCGGCGATCGTCAAGGCAGGCAAGGACGCGCAGAAGTTCTACGAGGGCAAGGCCGAGGCGGTCGACGAGGCCACCATCAAGGCCTACCGCGACCACGGCGTGCAGATCAAGAGCCTGAGCGACCAGGACTACGACAAGTGGCTCGAGGTGGCGAAGAAGAGCTCGTACGCCGAGTTCAGCAAGGACGTTCCCGACGGCAAGAAGCTGATCGACGAGGCGCTCGCCGTCAAGTAGCGCCGCGCGGCCCGCGGGCGGTGCGCGCCGCCCGCGGCGCCCTTTTCCCATGGACCGATTCATCCGGGCCGTCCGGCTCGCCTCGCAGCTTTGCGGCTTCACCGCCGCGGCGCTCATCGGGCTGGGCGTGATCGTGGTCTGCGAGATGGTGTTCGTGCGCTTCGTGCTGAACGAGAACACCATCTGGCAGACCGACTTCGTCACCTTCAGCCTGGTCGCGGCGACCTTCGTCGGCAGCCCGTACGTGCTGATGACCCGCGGCCACGTCAACGTCGACGTGCTGCCGCACCATCTCGGGCCGCGCGCGCGCTACTGGCTCGCGCTCGCCTCGACGCTGATGGCGCTGGCGTTCTGCGCGGTGATGACGGTGCTCACCTGGCAGTACTGGCGCCAGGCGTGGAACGAGCACTGGCTCTCGAACACGATGTGGCGCGTGCGGCTGTGGATTCCGTACGCCTCGATGCCGATCGGCCTGGGCATCCTCACGCTGCAGTACGTCGTCGAGCTCGCGTGCCTGGTGACCGGCCGGGAGCCGCCGTTCGGGATTAGGTCGGAGGCGGCGCGATGAGCCCGACCACGCAGGGTGCGATCGTCCTCGTCGTCACGCTCGCGGTGCTGCTCTCCGGAGCGCCGGTGGCGTTCGGGCTGGGCGCGCTGTCGCTCGTCTTCATCGTCATCTTCCAGGGATTCTCGGCGCTGCACGTGGTGGCCGAGACGTTCTTCGCGGGGCTGAACGACTTCACGCTGGTGTCGATCCCGATGTTCGTGATGATGGGCGCGGCGATCGGCTCCTCGCCCGCGGGCAAGGACCTGTACGAGGCGCTCGACCGCTGGCTGTACCGCCTCCCCGGGGGCCTCGTGATCTCGAACCTCGGCGCCTGCGCGATCTTCGCAGCGCTCACCGGCTCCTCGCCCGCGTGCTGCGCGGCGATCGGCAAGATGGGCATTCCCGAGATGCGCCGGCGCGGCTATCCCGACGATGTGGCGACCGGCTCGATCTGCGCCGGCGGCACGCTTGGCATCCTCATCCCGCCTTCGATCACGCTGATCCTCTACGGCATCGCGACCGAGACCTCGATCGGGCGGCTGTTCCTCGCGGGCGTGCTCCCCGGCCTGATGCTCACCGGGCTGTTCATCCTGTGGACGCTGTTCATCATCTGGAAGCGGGGCTTCCGCGCGCACGCGCCGGATTTCCGCTACAGCTGGCGCGAGAAGTGGCACTCGATCCCGAAGATCGCGCCGTTCATCGCGGTCATCGCCGGCGTGATGTACGTGCTCTACGGCGGCGTCGCCACGCCCTCCGAGGCGGCGGGCGTCGGCGCCGCGCTGTGCGTCGTGCTCGCGGTCGCGATCTACCGCATGTGGGCGCCGAAGGACTGGTGGGCGATCCTGCGCGACACCACGCGCGAGTCGGTGATGATCCTGATGATCATCGCCGCGGCGGTGCTGTTCGGCTACATGCTGACCTCGCTCTACCTCACCCAGACGCTCGCGCAGGCGATCGCCGACCTGCACGTCAACCGCTGGGTGCTGATGGCGCTGATCAACCTGTTCCTGCTGGTATGCGGGTTCTTCATCCCGCCGGCGGCGATCATTCTGATGACCAGCCCGATCCTGTACCCGATCATCCGCGCCGCGGGCTTCGACCCGATCTGGTTCGGGGTGATCCTCACCATCAACATGGAGGTCGGGCTGATCCATCCGCCGGTCGGGTTGAACATCTACATCGTCAACTCGATCGCCCCGGACGTGCCGGTCACGCGCGTCATGTGGGGTACCATTCCCTACGTGCTGTGCATGTTCCTGGCGATCGTGATCCTGTGTGTGTTCCCCGAGATCGCGACCTGGCTGCCCAACCACCTCATGGGCGGCGCCCGCTGAGCGGGGAAAGGCCATGGCGTACGAAAGGATCCTGGTGGCGCTCGACGGCAGCGACATCGCCGAGCGGGCGCTGCGCGAGGCGATCAAGCTTGCCCGGCAGGGGCATTCCCGCCTGCGCTTGGTGCACGTCGTCGACGAGAGCCCGCTGTGGCAGGTTCCGGAACGGGTGGGCGTGAACTACGAGGGGCTGGTCGAACGCTTCCGCGAGGTCGGGCAGCAGATTTGCGCCGCGGCGCTCGAGGCTGCGCGCCAGGCGGGGATCGAGGCGGACAGCGCGTTGCTCGAGCTCTCGGGGCCTGGCCGCGTCGCGGAGGGCGTGTCACGCTCTGCGAGCGTGCCGGTCCTGCTGGTGCGCTGAAGGCGCGCAAACCTGACAAACTGCTTTCTCGCGATTGCCGCCGATCTCGCTGCACCGCGGCAAGAAATTCGCCGCCGATTCCGATGGACCGCCCGCGCGGAGTTGGATAGCATTTCCCGCGCAGTCCGTATCCCTGCGCGTGCCATGCGGCTCATGCGCCGCGCGAGCGTAGCAGCCCGATGCGTGTGCGATGCTGTGAGCAGGCAACCCGTCACGAAAAATCCCAACAACCGATCTGCATGTCTCATCAACCCGAGGAGGAACACGAGATGACTTCAAGGGCATCCGATCGTCGCCGTTTCATCAAGACAGCCGCCGCCGCGTCGGCGGTCGCCGTCGCCGCGCCGTACATCCGTACTTCGCGCGCGGCGGGCAAGCTCAAGGTCGCGTTCTGGGACCACTGGGTGCCGGGCGCGAACAAGACGATGGAGGCGATCTGCCACGAGTGGGCGGCGAAGCACAAGGTCGACATCCAGATCGACTTCATCACGTCCCAGGGCAACAAGCTCGAGCTCACGATCGCCGCCGAGAAGCTGGCGAAGTCGGGTCACGACCTGGTGCAGCCGGGCGCCTGGTCTCCCGCGGCCTACGCCGAAGACTTCGAGCCGGTCGACGACATCATGCGCGAGATGATCAAAGCGAACGGCGCGGTGTATCCAATCGTCGAGTACCTGGCCCACCAGAAAGGGCACTGGGTCGCGGCGCCGGCGGTGACCGGCAGCCAGGTGAAGCCGCCCTGCGCGCGCATAAGCCTGTTCAAAAAGTTCGCCGACCTCGATGTCACCAAGATGTACGCGCCTCCGGGCGGCCATTCGGACAAGAAGCTGCAGGACGAGTGGACCTGGGACAAGTTCGTCGATGTCGCCGAGAAGTGCGCTAAGGGCGGCTACCCGTTCGGCCTCGGTCTCAGCCAGACCACCGACTGCGTGGACTTTGCGGGCGCGCTGTTCCACGCCTACGGCGCCGAGCTGGTGAATGCGAAGGGCGAGGTGACGGTCAATTCCGACCACACCAAGCAGGTGCTCGAGTATTCGCAGCGGCTGTGCAAGGTCCTGCCGAAGGACGTGATCGCGTGGGACGACGCCTCGAACAACAAGTTCCTGATCTCGGGGCAGGGGTCGCTGATCATGAACCCGCCGAGCGCCTGGGCGGTCGCCAAGCGCGACAACATCAAGGTCGCCGAGGACCTATGGACCTTCGCCTCGCCCAAGGGGCCGATGGGGCGCTACGCGCCGGCCCTGCCGTTCTTCTGGGCGATCTGGAAGTTCTCGCCCAACAAGCCGGCGGCGAAGAGCTTGCTCACGACCCTCTTGACCCGGCATTCGGCCGAGCGCTTCGTCGCGGCAAGCGTCGGGTACGACATCCCCGGGTTCAAGGGTCTGCGCGACTTCAAGACCTGGGCCGAGGTCGAGCCCCCGAAGGGCACCGTGTACAACTACCCGCCGACGCCTGACCAGATCGTGATGGTCGCGGGGGCGCCGGCGCCGATCCACGTCGCCAACCAGATCTACACGCAGGGGCTCATGACGCAGATGATGGCCAAGGTCGGCATGCAGGGGCAGTCGATCCCAGAAACCATCGGCTGGGCCCAGAAGCAGCTCGAAGCCTATACGATGATGTAAGCTTCACACCGGGCTCGGGAAGCGCCGGCGCGCGCCGGCGCTTCGCCCGGCTTGGAGGAGGCCGGGCCCGGCTGGTTCGAGCAGTACAAGGAGGAGGAGTCCGATGGCCAACGGCATTGCCGCCAAGGCGCGCGCGTCGAGTCCCGCTCGCCGCATGACGATGCAGAAGCTCATGCGGCGCCGCTCGACGATCGCGTTCGGGCTCGCGCTGCCGCTGATCCTGCTCGTGGCAGGGCTGGTGATCTATCCGGCGTTCTACGCCGTCTACCTGTCGATGCTCGATCGGACGATGTCGACCTTCACCGGCCTGAGGAACATCATTTTCCTCTTGCATTTCGACACCTTCTGGATGGTGGTCAAGCAGGCCTGCATCTTCGCCATCAGCGCGGTGATCTTCAAGGCGCTGATCGGTTTCGTGAGCTCGCATTTCGTGCACAACCTGCCGGCCAAGGGGCAGCGCAAGTGGCGCGGCATGCTGCTCGTGCCCTGGGTGATCCCGACGGCGATGAGCACCATCGCGTGGTTCTGGCTGTTCGATCCCTCCTACAGCGCGCTCAACTGGATTCTCGCCAAGTTCGGCATCGGGCCCATTCCCTGGCTCGGCGTGACCGCCTGGGCGCGCTTCTCGGTGATCCTGGTCAACGTCTGGTACGGGGCGCCGTTCTTCCTGATCATGTACCTCGCCGCCTTGAAATCGGTGCCGGACCAGCTCTACGAAGCAGCGGCGATCGACGGCGCCAACTGGTGGCAGAAGGTGTGGTACGTGACGCTGCCCATGATGCGCAACATCATCGCGATCACGATGCTGTTCTCGCTCATCGTGACCTTCGCGAACTTCGATATCGTCCGCATCCTGACCGCGGGCGGTCCGGTGGACAGCACGCACATCTTCGCCACGTGGGCGTTCGCTCTCGGCATCCAGGGCAACAACATCCCGATGGGCGCATCGGTGTCGCTGTTCATGCTGCCGATCCTCGGGGTGGCGGCGTTTTTCATCCTGCGCGACATCAGCAAGCGCGGCAGCTCCGTCTGACCATGAGCGCGACGGCACAAGCCATCGGTT
>JAKALD010000136.1 GCA_021813275.1 Pseudomonadota bacterium
CAGTGGTAGAAGCAGCGGCGCTTCACCGCGTCGTGGATCTCGCGCGTGCGGTTCGAGGTCATGACCACGATCGGCGGCTCCTTCGCCTTGAGCGTGCCGACCTCCGGGATCGAGATCTGCCAGTCCGAGAGCACCTCGAGCAGGTAGGCTTCGAACGGCTCGTCGGTGCGGTCGAGCTCGTCGATCAGCAGCACCGGCGCGTTGCCCGGCGCGCCCTCCAGCGCATGGGCGAGCGGCCTGCGGATCAGGAAGCGCTCCGAGAAGATGTCGCGCGCGAGCCTGTCTTTCGACGTTTCGCCGCTCGCCTCGGCGAGCCGGATCTCGATCATCTGGCGCGCGTAGTTCCACTCGTAGGCGGCCTGCGCGATGTCCAGGCCCTCGTAGCACTGCAGCCTGATGAGCTCACGGCCGAGGGCCGCCGCCACCACCTTGGCGATCTCGGTCTTGCCGACGCCCGCTTCGCCCTCGAGGAACAGCGGCCGCTGCATGGCGAGCGCGAGATACAGCGCGGTCGCGAGGCTGCGGTCCGCAACGTAGTCGGCGGCGAGCAGCAGCTGCTGCGTATCGTCGATCGTCTTGGGGAGCGGGCGGGACATCGGCGGGGCGCGACGTGGAAAGCGCCGATTTTCGATGATTTGCCCGCGGCGCGCCACCCCGAAAAAGAAACGGCCCGCGCGAGCGGGCCGCTTCCCGGAGGCCGGAGCTCGAGGCCTACTTCAGCGCCGCCTCGACCGCGCGTTTCGCCATCACCGTCACGAGATGCGCGCGGTACTCCGCGCTCGCGTGCAGGTCGGTGTTCAGGCCGTCGGCCTTCACCTTGATGCCGGCTACCGCATCCGGCGCGAACTTCGCGCCGAGCGCCTTCTCCATGTCGGCGACGCGGAACACGCTCGGCCCGGCGCCGGTCACGGCGACGCGCACGCCCTTGCCGGTATCGGCGACGAACACGCCGACGATCGCGAAGCGCGACGCCGGGTTCTTGAACTTCACGTAGGCGGCGCGCTTCGGCGCCGGGAAGCTCACCTGCGTGATGATCTCGCCGGGCTGCAGCGCGGTCTCGTACAGGCCCTTGAAGAAGTCGTCGGCGGCGATCTTGCGCTTGTTGGTGACCACGGTCGCCCCCAGGCCGAGCACGGCGGCGGGGTAGTCGGCGGCCGGGTCGGCGTTGGCGAGCGACCCGCCCAGCGTGCCCATGTTGCGCACCTGGCGGTCGCCGATTTGCGAGGCGAGGTACGCGAGCGCGGGGATGGCCTTCTTCACTTCGGCCGAGCCCGCGACCTCGGCGTGGCGCGTCATGGCGCCGATCGACACCGAACCGCCGTCGACCTTGATGCCCTTCAGGTCGCCGATCGCGCCCAGGTCGATCAGGTCCGAGGGCGAGGCGAGCCGCAGCTTCATCGCCTGCACCAGACTCTGGCCGCCGGCGAGGAGCTTGCCTTCGGCCTGCTTCGCGGCGAGCGCGGCCGCGTCGTTCACGCTGGAAGGACGGTGGTAGTTGAATGCATGCATGGTCGTCTCCTTCTTGTTCTCAGGCCGCCCGCTTCATGTGGATCGCGCGCCAGACGCTTTCGGACGTCGCCGGCATCGCCAGGTCCTTCACGCCCATCGACCACAGCGCGTCGGTGATCGCGTTCATCACCGCCGCCGGGGCGCCGATCGCCCCGGCCTCGCCGCAGCCCTTCACGCCGAGCGGGTTGTGGGTGCACGGCGTCTCGCGCGTGTCGAGCTGGTAGGAGGGCACGTCGTCGGCGCGCGGGATGCAGTAGTCGGTGAACGAGCCGGTCACCAGCTGCCCGGTCTCCGGGTCGTAGCGGCAGCCCTCGGTGAGCGCCTGGCCGATGCCCTGCGTGAGGCCGCCGTGCACCTGACCCTCGACGATCATCGGGTTGATCACCTTGCCGAAGTCGTCCACCGCGCTGAACTTCACGATCGTCGTCTTGCCGGTGTCCGGGTCGATCTCCACCTCGCACACGTAGCTTCCCGCCGGAAAGGTGAAGTTGGTCGGGTCGTAGAACGCGTTCTCGTTGAGCCCCGGCTCGAGCTTGTCGAGGGGATAGTTGTGCGGCACGTAGGCCGCGAACGCCACCTCGCCGAACGCCTTCTGCTTGTCGGTTCCCGCGACCTTGAACACGCCCCGGTCGTACTCAATGTCGCTCTCGGCGGCCTCCATCAGGTGCGCCGCAATCTTCTTGCCCTTGGCGATGATCTTGTCCAGGGCCTTGACGATCGCGGTGCCGCCCACGGCGATCGAGCGCGAGCCGTAGGTGCCCATGCCGAACAGGATCTTCGAGGTGTCCCCGTGCACAACGTCGACGCTCTCGATCGGCAGGCCGAGCCTGTCGGCGACCACCTGGGCGAAGGTCGTCTCGTGGCCCTGGCCGTGCGCGTGCGAGCCGGTGAACACGGTGACGCTGCCGGTCGGGTGCACGCGGATCTCGCCCGCCTCGAACAGCCCGGCGCGCGCGCCGAGCGCACCGGCGATGTTGGACGGCGCGATGCCGCAGGCCTCGATGTAGCACGCGTAGCCGAGACCCCTCAGCTTGCCGCGCCTGGCGGCCTCCTCCTTGCGCCGGGCGAAGCCGGCGACGTCGCCCATATTCATCGCCGCATCGAGCGTCGCCTCGTAGTTGCCGGTGTCGTACATCAGCGCGACCGGTGTCTGGTAGGGGAAGGTCCTGATGAAGTTGCGCCGACGGATCTCCGCCGGGTCGAGCTTCATCTCGCGCGCCGCGGTCTCGACCAGGCGCTCGACCACGTAGGTCGCCTCGGGGCGCCCCGCGCCGCGGTAGGCGTCCACCGGCGCGGTGTTCGTGAACACCGCGGTCACTTCGCAGTAGATCACCGGCGTGGTGTACTGGCCGGCGAGCAGCGTCGCGTAGAGGATGGTCGGGATGCACGACGCGAAGGTGGACAGGTAGGCGCCCAGGTTCGCGGTGGTATGCACGCGCATGCCGAGGAACCTGCCGTCCTTGTCCATCGCGAGCTCGGCGAGCGTGTGGTGGTCGCGCCCGTGCGCGTCGGATACGAACGATTCGCTGCGCTCGGCGGTCCACTTGACCGGGCGGGCGAGCTGCCGCGAGGCCCAGGTGACCACCACGTCCTCGGCGTAGAGGTAGATCTTCGAGCCGAAGCCGCCGCCGACGTCGGGTGCGACCACGCGCACCTTGTGCTCGGGCAGCCCGAGCACGAACGCGGTCATCAGCAGGCGCTCGACGTGCGGGTTCTGGTTCGCGACGTACAGGGTGTAGCTGTCGTCGGCGCGCGAGTAGCGCGCATTGGCCGCGCGCGGCTCGATGGCGTTTGGAATGAGGCGGTTGTTGACGAACTCGAGTTTGGTGACGTGCGCGGCCTTGGCGAACGCTGCGTCCACCGCGGCCTTGTCGCCGAGCGCCCACGTATAGCACTTGTTGTCCGGGGCGATGTCGTGCAGCGCGGGAGCGCCTTTCTGCATAGCCTTGGTCGCGTCGACCACCGCGGGCAGCGCTTCGTAGTCGACCTCCACGAGCTCCGCGCCGTCGCGCGCCGCTTCGATCGATTCGCCCACCACGACCGCCACGTGGTCGCCGACGTAGCGCACCTTGCCCTGCGCCAGCGGCGGGTGCGGCGGCTCCTTCATCGGCTGGCCGTCGGTGCCGGTGATCAGCCAGCCGCACGGCAGGCCGCCCACCTTCGCCGCCGCCAGGTCTTCGCCCGTGTACACGGCCAGCACGCCCGGCGCCTTCAGCGCCTTGTCCTTCTTGATCGATTTGATCTTCGCGTGCGCGTGCGGCGAGCGCACGAACACCGCGTAGGTCTGGCCGGGCAGGACGACGTCGTCGGTGTACTGGCCCGAGCCGGTGAGGAAACGGTAGTCTTCCTTGCGCTGGATGCGTGCGCCGATCAGTGGTGCGTTCATGGCGTCTGCTCCTTAGCCGGCCATCGCTTTCGCGCCGGCTGTGATGGCTTTCACGATGTTGTGGTAGCCGGTGCAGCGGCACAGGTTTCCCTCGAGCGCCTCGCGTACCTCCTGCTCGCTGGGATTGGGATGGCTCTTCGCGAAGTCGATCGCGTTCATCACCATGCCGGGCGTGCAGAACCCGCACTGCAGGCCGTGGTGCTCCTTGAAGGCCGCCTGCATCGGGTGCAGCGTGCCGTCGGGCTTGGCGACGCCCTCGATCGTGACGACGTTCGCATCCTGTGCCTGCATCGCGACCATGCTGCACGCCTTGATCGCCTTGCCGTTCATGTGGATCGTGCAGGCGCCGCACTGCGCGGTGTCGCATCCGACGTGCGTGCCGGTCAGGCCCAGATGCTCGCGGATGAACGTGACGAGCAGCGTGCGCGGCTCGACCTCCGCCGAAACCGCCTTCCCGTTGACTGTCATTGATACTCTGACTGCCATGTCGCCTCCTGGCCTGTGGTTTCTGTTGTTGAGAAGGAAGCGCCGCCCTGGACCGGCGATCGGAGGTGCGTGGCGCGGAGTCGGAAAGGGCAGCGTGCGCACTAATGCTAGCGAACGGTTTCTCCACGAGCAAATTGTTGCGGCGCAAAATCCGCTTGCCCCGGTGCTCGGGAAAGAAATGGCGCGGTGCAACCGCGACGCCCGAGCGCGCGCAGCGCCCCGCTGCGAGTCCCGGGGAGCGACGAAGGGCGATGCGGCGAAGCCGGCGGCACCTGCCCCGCGCTGGCGCCGGCGAGCGGAAACGATTTGTTACGACCGTCAGCGTGCCGCAAGCAGATCCTAAGCGTGCCGCAAGTGCAATCGCCTAACTTGCTCGCTGCCGCGGATCGCACGCGGCCCCGCTCATCAGCTGCCAGGAGACCGCCATGCAGACCTCGGAAGAAACCGTCAAACGCTTGCGCACCGCGCCGCCGGGCGCAGCGCCCGCTGCCCGACTGATGATCGTCGAGGACGATGCGACGCTCGCCTCCGGGCTAGCGCGCGCGATGCAGAACGAGGGCTACGAGGTCACGCAGGTGGACAGCGGCGAGGCGGCGCTCGACGCGCTCGGCGCGGCGCGCTTCGACCTGCTGGTGCTCGACATCGGCCTGCCGGGAATCGACGGCTTCGAGGTGCTGCGGCGGCTGCGCACCGCAGGCCAGTCCTTGCCGGTGCTGGTGCTCACCGCGCGCGACGCGGTGGACGATCGCGTGCGCGGGCTGGACCTGGGCGCCGACGACTACATGCCGAAGCCGTTCGCGTTGCCCGAGCTCGCCGCGCGCGTGCGCGCGCTCGGCCGCCGCGGCCGCGCGCAGTCCGGCCCGAAGATCGTGCACGGGCCGCTCACCCTTGATACCACGGCGCGCCGCGCCTACCTCGGCGGCGAACCGCTCGACATGGCGGCACGCGAATGGTCGGTGCTCGAGGTGCTGCTCGGCAGAGTCGAGAAGATCGTCTCGAAGGAGGCGATCATCGACGCGGTCGCGGGCGTCGGCGAGGAGCTCTCGCCGAACGCGATCGAGGTCTACGTCTCGAGGCTGCGCGCCAAGCTCGAGCCCGCCGGAATCCGCATCCGGACGGTGCGCGGCTTCGGCTACATGCTGCTCGAGTACCGCGAGGCGTCCGCGGCGCACTAGGACGCGCATCGGGAGCGGCCGGCTTCCCCGGGCCCGGCGGCGCGCTCGATTTCAGCAGCGCCGCAGGCAGCGTTCGCGCCAGGCGCTGCGGGCGGCGCGCGACGCTCGGCCCGGGCGTGCGGTGAACCAAAGCGCACGCGCCGCAGTCTACGGCATGTCATCGACGGCGTGCGCGCGCGCCCGCAGCTCCCGCTCGCGCGCGCTACGAAGAACACAGAACCGGCTGCCCAACGGGCGGCAACCCATGAGCGTATGGCCGGTCACGATCGAGGGCCGCGCGACGATCAGGCGCGGCCCGCAAAGGCGCTTTGCGTGAGCGGCGCGACGCCGGAGCGGCGCGTGCGCGCTGCGCCGGGTGGGCGCTTGCGTTAAGCTTGCGAGCCGAGTCCCTCCGCGGCGAACTCATTGCGGCCCGCACGACCCCCATGCGCATCCTGATCGTGGAAGACGACGCGGCGCTCGCGAATGGGCTGCGGCGGATCCTGGAGTCCGAAGGCTACGCGGTCGACGTCATGCCGAAGGGCGAGCAGGCGGTGGCGGCAGCGCAGCGCGAGCACGTCGACCTGATGATCGTGGACGTCGGGCTGCCGGGAATGGACGGCTTCGAGGTGGTGCGGCGCCTGCGTGCCGCGGGGCAGGCGCTGCCGGTGCTGGTGCTCACCGCGCGCGACGCGCTGGATGACCGGGTGCACGGCCTGGATCTGGGTGCCGACGACTACATGCCGAAGCCGTTCGCGTTGCCCGAGCTCGCCGCGCGCGTGCGCGCGCTGATCCGGCGCTCGGGCGCGCAGACCGGTCCGCGGATCGTGCACGGTCCGCTGGTCGTCGACACCGTGGCGCGGCGCGCGTTCCTCCACGGCGAGCCGCTGCTGCTCGCCGCGCGGGAGTGGGCGGTGCTCGAGGTGCTGCTGGCGCGCGTCGAGAAGATCGTCTCCAAGGACGCGATCATCCAGGCGGTCGCCAACTGGGGCGAGGAGCTCTCGCCGAACGCGATCGAGGTGTACGTCTCGCGGCTGCGCGCGAAGCTCGAGCCCGCGGGCGTGAGGATCCGCACGGTGCGCGGCTTCGGCTACATGCTCGAAGACTACAAGGCGGCCTGAGATGGCGGTGCGCAGCCTGCGCGTGCACCTGCTGCGGCTGCTGCTGCCGCCGATCGCCGCCGTGCTCGCGATCGGCGCGGTCGGCGCCTACTGGGTGTCGATCGACCCCGCCAAGGACGCCTACGACCAGGCGCTCATCAGCAGCGGCACCGCGCTGGCAGAACGCATCCGCTACGAGGACGGCCGATTCAGCTTCGACCTGCCCAGCGCCGCCGAGCGCGTGCTGCGCACCGACAAGTACGATGAGATCTACTACGCGGTCGACGGGCCGGACGGCCGCCACATCGCCGGCGACTTCGGCATTCCGCCGGCGCGGCGCGGTCAGCGCGCGGTGCAGGGCGTCGTGCGCTACGACGCCGAGTACCGCGGAGATCCTGTGCGCGTGGTGCAGCTCGACGTGCCCTGCGCGGGTCGCAGCTGCACCGTGAAGGTGGCCGAGACCACGGTCAAGCGCGAGCGCCTCTCGGGCGAGATCCTCGCCTCGAGCGTGCTGCCGCAGGCACTGCTCGCCGTGCTGACCCTGGTGCTCGTGTGGTTCGGCGTCGCGCGCGGCTTGGGCCCGCTCGAGGGTCTGTCCGAGGAAATCCGGGAGCGCTCGCCGCGCGATCTGCGCCCGATCGACCTCGAGCACGCTCCCGAGGAGGCGCGCCCGCTGGTGAGCGCCCTGAACCAGCTCTTCGGGCAGGTCGCGGAATCGAACCTCAACCAGCAGCGCTTCCTCGCGAACGCCGCTCACCAGCTGCGCACGCCGCTCGCGGGCCTGCAGGCGCACACCGAGCTCGCCCTGGCGCAAGTCGGTCCCGGGCGCTCCGAGCTGCAGGAAGTGCACAGCGCCACGATCCGCACCGCGCGGCTCGCCAACCAGCTGCTGGCGCTCGCGCGCGCCGAGCCCGGCGGCTATCGGCCCGAGACGCTCGCCGCCGTCGACCTGCGCCAGGTGGTCGAGGGCGCGGCGGACGAATGGGTGCACCGCGCGCTCGACAAGGATCTCGACCTGGGCTTCGATCTGGCGCCCGCGAGCGTCCGGGGCGACGCGTTCCTGCTGCGCGAGGCGCTGGTGAACCTGATCCACAACGCGCTCGAGTACACGCCCGCCGGTGGCCACGTGACCGTGCGCACCGGCGTGCGCAGCCTGCACGGCAGCGAGCACCCCTTTCTCGAGGTCGAGGACGACGGCCCGGGAATCGCGCCCGCCGAGCGCGAGCGCGTGTTCGAGCGCTTCTATCGTCCCCCCGGCACCGGCGGATTGGGCAGCGGCCTGGGCCTGTCGATCGTGCGCGAGATTGCGAGCGCCCATGGCGCGCAGATCACGCTCGCCGACGGCGGCCCGAACGGGCGGGGCGCGCGGGGCTGCAGGATCAGCTTGATTTTCCCCGCCACGCCCGCAGCTGAGGAACCCGGCCAGGCTTGACCGGGCAGGGCTCGGCGACTAGTCTGAACCGAAGTGACCTCGCGAGGCTTCCATGGACAGTGTCGACATCGAGGTGTTGCGTAGCGCGGAGGCCTGGCGCAAAGCCGGGCACCGGGTGACGTTGGGAACCATTGTCAAGACCTGGGGCTCGGCGCCGCGTCCGGTGGGGGCCGTGGTCGCGGTGCGCGGCGACGGCCAGATCGCCGGCTCGGTCTCGGGCGGCTGCGTCGAGGACGATCTGGTCGAGAAAGTACGCGCGAAGGCGGTCGCGGCCGAGAAGCCCGCCGTCATGACCTACGGGGTGACCAACGAGGAAGCGACCCGCTGGGGCCTGCCGTGCGGCGGCACGCTGCAGCTCGTGCTCGAGCCCGTGAGCGAGGCGAGCGGCCTCGCGCAGCTGCTCGAGACGATCGCCAAGCAGCAGCTCGTGCGCCGTCGCCTCGAGATGGACTCCGGGCGCGTGACGCTCGAGCCGGGGGTCTGGCAGGACGTGCTCGAGTTCGACGGCAAGGTGCTGCGCACGGTGCACGGGCCGCGCTGGCGGCTGGTGCTGATCGGCGCCGGGCAGCTGACGCGTTACCTCGCGGAGATGGCGCGCATGCTCGACTACCACGTGGCGGTGATCGATCCGCGCGATGAATACGCCGACGGCTGGGACCTGGAGGGCGTTGCGCTCGATCGCGGCATGCCCGATGACGTGATCGCCGGCCTCAACCTCGACGCCCACAGCGCGGTGATCGCGCTCACCCACGATCCCAAGCTCGACGACATGGCGCTGCTCGAGGCGCTCAAGTCGCCGGCGTTCTACGTGGGCGCGATCGGCTCGAAGAAGAACAACGACGCGCGGCGCAGGCGCCTGCGCGAGTTCGACCTGAGCGAAGCCGAGATCGCGCGCCTGCACGGGCCGGTGGGCCTGTTCATCGGCTCGAAGACCCCGCCCGAGATCGCGGTGGCGATCCTCGCCGAAATGACGGCCGTGCGCCACGGCGTCGCCAAGCCCGACTGGGCGGAGAAGGGCGCTGCGCGCTTCGCGCCCTCGAGCTGCGAAGTCGCGCCGAGCCCCTGAGCGGTTGAGCGCCGCGGACATCGTCGGCATCCTGCTCGCCGCGGGATCGGCCTCCCGCTTCGGCTCCGACAAGCTGCTGCATCCGCTGCCGCACGGCCAGCCGATCGCCGTGCAGGCGGCGCGCCATCTCAAGGCCGAGCTCGCGCGGGTGGTCGCCGCGGTGCGGCCCGGCGCCGCGCAGCTCGCCGAGCGGCTCGCGGGCGAGGGCGTCGAAGTGATCGAGTGCCCGAGCGCCGAAGACGGCATGGGCGCGAGCCTCGCCTGCGCGGTGCGCGCCGCGGGCGAGTCGCAGGGCTACATCATCGCCCTTGCCGACATGCCGTTCGTGCGCCCGAGCACGATCGCCGCGGTGCGCGACGCGCTCATCGCGGGCGCCGCGCTAGCGGCGCCGTATTTCCGCGCCCGGCGCGGCCATCCGGTGGGGATCGCGGCGCGCTTCCGACCGCAGCTGGAAGCGCTCGCGGGGGACGCGGGCGCGCGGGCGATCCTCGCGGCGCACGAGGCACAGCTCGTCAAGGTGCCAGTGGGCGATCCGGGGGTCGTGCGCGACATCGACCGGCCCTCCGACCTCGCCCCGCCGCTCGCGGTCTAGGCGGCGCCCGGCCGGGCGCGGCGCGCTGGTAAAATCGCGCCTCCACGCCGATTGCCCGCCATGTTCGCCGCCAACCTCCTCGCGCAGTCCGACCCCGAAGTCTGGAGCGCGATCCGTCTCGAGCACCGCCGCCAGGAAGACCACATCGAGCTGATCGCCTCCGAGAATTACGTCAGCCCGGCAGTGCTGCTCGCCCAGGGCTCGCAGCTCACCAACAAGTACGCCGAGGGCTATCCCGGCAGGCGCTACTACGGCGGGTGCGAGTACGTCGACATGGCCGAGCAGATCGCGATCGA
>JAKALD010000137.1 GCA_021813275.1 Pseudomonadota bacterium
CACCAGGTCGCGCAGCCATGTGGCGCGCGCCGCGCGGTACTGCGGCCAGCGCCGCACGCGCAGCCAGGCGCGCAGCACGCGTCGCGGCTCACGCAGCAGATACTCGGGCAGATACAGCAGCGCGGCGCGGATCTCGGCGTGCACCGGGTGCGTGCGGCGGTCGGTGGGCCGGCGCAGCGAAACGATCAGGATGTCGAGCCCGCGCCGCTCGAGCGCCGCGATCTCCTGCGCGACGAAGGTTTCGGAAAGCCGCGGATAGCCTTTGAGGACGAACGCGACTCGTCCCCGGCGCTGCACGCTCATCGTGTCTCAGGCGGTGCGCGATCGGATGTGCGGCACTTCGTCCTGCGCGGCCTCCACCCACGGCGCGACCAGGCGCGCGACGTTCTTGAGGCCCTCCAGCAGTCCCGGCACCACCACCTCCGAGGGGCGCTTCTGCCGCGGCAACGCGCGCAGCGCCGCCGCCATGACGGCCGGATCGTAACGCCCGTCGTCGACCTGCATGCTGACCAGGCCGAGCTTCGCCGCGCGCGAGGCGCGGATGAACTGCTCGAGGCGCGGCGCGATGCGCGGCACGATGAGGGCGCGCTTGTCCAGCGAAAGCACCTCGCAGAACGTGTTGTACCCGCCCATGGCGACCACGCCCGCCGCGCGCGCGAGCAGCGCCTCGAGGTGGTTGTGGAACGTGATCACGTCGACGCGCTTCAAGCGCGCCGCGCGGTCCATGAATTCCCTCTGCCGTTCGGGCTGCATGAACGGCCCGAGCACGAGCAGCGCCGGGTACGGAAGGAGCTGGTCGTGCTCGTAGGCGCGCAGCACCCATTCGATCAGGCCTTCGCCGTCCCCCCCGCCGCCGGTGGTCACCAGCAGGTAGGGGCGCTGCGTGATCTCCGGGAGCCGCGTCGGAGCCGAGGGCTGCGGCAGCTCGCGCGGCAGGTAGCCCGTGTACGTCATCTTCTGCTGCACGCGCGCCGGCAGCGCGATGCCCTCGAGCGGGTCGCAGATCTGCGGCAGGCCGTAGATCCAGATCGAGTCGTACAGGTCGCGCAGCGCGGGCAGCACGTTCTTGCGCTCCCACTCGGGTTGCAGCAGCCGCGGCTCGTCCATGACGTCGCGCAGCCCGAGCACCAGGCGCGTGCCGCGCGGCTTGAGCATCTCGAGCGTGTCGAGCACCTCGCCGCGCAAACCCATCGGCTCCTTGTCGACGATGAACAGGTCCGGATCGAAGATGTCCGCGGTGTGCCGGATGATCGAGGCGCGCATCGACAGCGTCTGCTCGATGTCCAGGTGTAGGTTGAGCGAGGTGTACTCGCCGTTGCGCAGCTTGATCACGCCGGGCACCCGCACGAAATCCACGCGCGAGCGGAAGTCGAAGCTGCCGATTATCGGCGAGCCGGACAGGATCAGCACCGAGGTCTGGCGGAAGCGATCGACGAGCGAATGCGCGATCGTGCGGCAGCGGCGCAGATGGCCGAGACCGAAGGTGTCGTGGCTGTAGATGAGGACTCTGCCGTTCTTGCGCCGCGACGTCATGAGCCTTCCCCGGGAGCCGGAGCTCCCCTGCGGTTGTTCTACCGGCTGGAAGGGCGGATTTTCACCGGGCCGGCCCCGGCGTGCAAGCCCGGCCTCAGCTCAGCCGGAAGCGTCCGGCGAGGCCGAAATTTCCCGTGCCGGCGCCGCCTCCGCCCGCGCGCGGCAAGCCTTGCAGCGGCCGCAGGGCCGGAATCCGCTCGCCGTGCGGACCGGAGTGCGGCACGACCAGGTGATCTCGCGCAGCGCCGGCGGCAGCAGCGCAGCGACCTCGGTCTTGGACAGGGCGTGCACCGGATAGATCCAGATCACCTCCGGCTCGCCGAGCTTGCGCGCCCGGTAGCACTCGTACATGACGTCGAAGATCCGGCGCTGGCGCGCCGAGCGGTTCGCCTCGTCGGTGTCGCGCGCGAGCGTTCCGACCGCGATCCGGTTGCACCCGGGCGTATCGATCGCCACCTGGCAGGCGACGTAGGCGATCGCCATGTAGTCGATCGGGATGGCCTCGAGCTGCGTGAGCTCGAGCCCCGACTCCGTGTAGCGGAACGGCCGGCAGTGCGCGCGGCAGTAGGCGACGATGCGCTCGACCGCCGCCTGCTCCGCGTCCGCGCGGCCCTCGCGGTTGTCCATGCGGATGTGGTGCACGCGCAAGGGCTCGCCCGTCCCGGTGAGCAGCTTCCAGAGCATCGCCGTGCTGTCCAGGCCGCCGGAAAGCATCGCCAGGATGGTCATGCGCGCACCAGGTTCGGCCTCAGCGACGTTCGGCGGCAGCCTGCGCCGGGCGCCGCGCGTTGTCGACGTGGCGCATTGCATCGAACTCCGCGAACCATTCGGCCGCGTAGTCGCAATCGCGGTATTCGTCGAAGTAAGGGCCGCCGAGCGTGTAGTGCACGATCTTGGCCTCGGGATTGTGCGGATACTCCCCCACGAGCCAGTTCCAGGCGAGCGGCAGCCCGCCGATCAGCGCGGCGTCGATCCACGCGAAGCGATGCAGGTCGAGCCCCGGCGCACTGTTGACGTAGACCTCGCTGAGCGCCGTGCAGCGCTCGTTATTGAAGATCATCAAGCTCGACCAGTTCTTGCGCGCGTACTTGGTCTGCACCTGGTCGAGGAACTTGCGCTCGGTGCTCGGGACGTAGTCGTGCTTGCACACCAGCACCGCCTTGTCGGGTTCGCGCTCGAACTGCGCGGCGAGCTCGGCGATGTCGGCGCGGCACAGCATGTCGCAGTCCATGAACAGCGACCAGCCGCGAAATCCGGAGAGCAGCGGCACCAGGAACCGCGTCAAGCTGAACTCGGTCGACTCGGTCGGCCCGCGGCTGCGCCGGTAGATCCCCTTGAGCTGCGAGCGCATCAGCGGCGTGATCGACACCGGGATCGAGGCGCGGCGCAGGATCGAGTGCGCCAGCGTGTAGAACGCCACCGACTCCCTGGGGTCGTAGCCGATGAAGACGTTGAGCACCGGGTGCGCCTCGCGCGTTACACGCGATAGGCGAGCGTCGTCATCACCTTGGCGAGCGCGCGCATCGCCGCCTTCGCGGGCTGCGGCAGCTCGGCGGCGCCGAGCGCGATCGCGCTGTCGCGGTGCCGCGCTTCGTCTGCGCGCATGGCCTCGACGACGGCCCGCGTGCGGCGGTCGGCCGCATCCAGCCTCTCGAGGTGCCCGCTCAGGTGCTCTTCGACCTGGCGCTCGGTCTCGGCGAGAAAGGCGAGGTTCCACCGGTCCCCGAGCACCCCGGCCGCGACACCGATAGCGAGCGATCCGGCGTACCAAAGGGGATTGAGCAGGCTCGGCCTGCCACCCAGCTCGCGGATGCGCTCTGCGCTCCAGGCGAGATGGTCCTCCTCCTCTCGCGCCGCGCCTTCGAGGGACCGGCGTGTTCCGGGGTCGCGTGCGGTCAGCGCCTGCCCCTGATACAAGGCTTGGGCGCAGACTTCGCCCACGTGGTTGACGCGCATCAGCGCAGCCGCCTCCGCGCGCCGCGCATCCTCGAGCTGGGCTTCCGGCAGGTCGCCCGCCGGGCTCGGGCGTCCGGTGCGGTGCACGCCCGCCACGGCGCGCAGCGCGCGGTCGAATTCGGCGATGGCGCGCTCGAGCGTCATTCTTGGCAGCGCGGGGGCCTTGCGATCAGCCGGCCAGCGCGATGTCCTCCAGGACCACTTGCTTGAAGGCCCTGGGATCGTCGAGGCGTTTGCTCGCGTCGAGAATCTCGATTCCGGCGAGCCGTCCTTCGGCATCGTAGTCCGCCGCGATTCCCTCGGCGAGGTGCTTGGTCGTGACGCTCGTATCCTTGAAGCGGATGTACAGCGCGTCCACTTCGTGATCGTAGGTGATCTTCATCCTCGCCTCCGCTAGAAATAGTACACGTACACCGTCACAACGACGACTTCGCGAGATTCATCGACGAACACTGGGCGCACCTGCTTCACGGCATAACTTTTTCGCATCGCCTCCTGCGACTAGGTGGGAGAGCAGCTTAACGTCCTTTCGGCGGATTCCATCCATGTCATGCGGCCCTTCGCCTTTCGCGCTGCTTGATCAGCGATTCTGCCGGGATGCCGAGATCGCTGTGCAGCCTCTGGATCATGGCAAGCGTCAGCGGCCGGCGGCGGCTCAGGATCTCGTACACGCGGTTGATGCGTCCGATCATCGGTACGAGATCCTTGGCCGTCAGCCCTTTCTGCTCCATGCGGAACTTGATGGCCTCGACCGGATCGGGCAGATCGAGCCGGTAGTGCTTGTCCTCGTATGCCGCGACGAGCGTGACCAGGACGTCGAGGCGCTCGCCTTCCGGCGTGTCGTGTTCCGCACCCATCAGCGCCTCGATCTCCTTCAGCGCGGAGCGGTAATCCGACTTGGTCTTGATCGGCTTCACTTCCATGTCGTGCCTCGTTCAAATGGTCTGCGCATCGATCCTGTCGTACTGCGCGTGCGTGCCGATGAAGCGAATGTACACGACGCGGTATGGATAATTAATCCAGACCACGATGCGGTACTTGCTGCCTGCGATGTTGAATACCACCCGCCCGTCGCGCAGGATGCTTGCACTGCCGAATTCGCGTTTCACGTCTGCGGGCGAGCCCCAGTCCGCCTGAAGAACGTGCCTGTACCATGCGAGCGTCGGCTCCCGCGCGTCGGCGTAAGCCGCCTTGCCGGTCCAGAAATCGCGTAGCGTGGACAGTGCAATCACGCGCACGGCACACTATAGTCCCAAATTGGGACTATGGCAATAGCGCATCGACCGTCGAATCTGTTCGTCGATAGGGGCCATTGACTGCACACGCTGATCCGGCATTCGCCCGCAGGCTTGAGCAGAATGCGTGCCGCCCTTCTAGGCCCCGGCGTCGGTGAGCTCTGAGCGCCGTCCGCTGCTTTGATTGCGTGCCGCGAACCGCGCGGCATCGTCATGCGCGCTCGCTGAAAAAAAACGGGCGTCTTGCGACGCCCGTTTCGAACGGCTGCCCGAATAATTCCGGGCGAGTCGGGATTGCTTCTTAGAACGAGTGGTTCAGCGTGAACTGCAGCGCGCGCGGGTCTTCGCCCGGAGTGAGCGGCGAGGCAACATCCCCGCTGCCCAGGCCCGTCGCAAACAGGTTGTACGCCGCTTTCGAATCGTTGTTCAGGTTCGCGTACGTCACGGCAACCTGCGTGCGCTTCGACAAGGCGTACTGGTAGTACACCGAGTTCAGCTTCGCGCCAGTGCTCGACCCAGCTACCTTGTCGTCGTTGGCACGGGTGTAGGTCCAGCCGATGCTATGCGGGCCCCACGAATAGCTGAGCGGAATCGACCAGGCGTTGCGGTCGGCATACTTGGTGCCATTCGCCGCGTCGTTTATGCGCGACTTGTCCCAAGTAAACCCGACGTGGAAGCCCTGCGGGAAGTTGTAGAAGCCCCAAATCCGGTCGCTGCGCTGATCAGGCTCGGTCGCCGCAGACGGATCCGCCTCGGACTTCCAGTAGCTGTATCCGAGCCACCAGGGGCCGGTATGGATCTCCGGCGCGAAGTTCCATGCCTGGCCCTTGCGCGTGACCGGAAGGCCCGAACCGGTTGCAACGCCAGGGGCCCCCATATCGGTTGGGGAGCCCGCCCGGTTCGCCGACCACGCCAAGCCGAAGTCGAACACGCCCCACTTCGGGGACGCGTATTCGATCACGTTCGGGGTACGCGTGTCGCTCGCGATGGGCACGTTATTGAACGCGTTTTTCACCGTTCCGCCAACGTCAGGGTTCACGAAACCCAGGATCCCGACAGACCAGGCATCAAGAGCGGTCGCGCCGCCGGGGATCGTGTCCGCGGTGTGGAAGTAGTGCAGGTCGCGGTTGCCGATCGTGATGTTGCCCCAGTCGTTGCTGTGCATCCCGACCCAGGTGTTGCCGGTGCCCCATGTCGCGCCGCCAGTCGTGGTCGGGTTGAAGCGCGTATCTAACTGAGCAATCGCGGACAGCCCGCCGCCCAGATCTTCCTTGACGTTGAAGATGATCCGCGAGGAGTTGTCGGTCAGGCGCATTTCGCTCGAATTCGCGCGGCCCACGGAGCTACCGATGTTGTAGCTCTCAATGCCGACCTTGAAGAACCCGGAAATCGTTACGCTCGAGCCATCCGCGAGCGCGACTCCGGGAACTGCAAAGGCTCCGGCGATCGCTGCTGCCAGAAGCTTCTTTTTCATGCAAGAGTCTCCCAGTTATTGGAAAACCGGGCGGCCTAGGTCCGCCCGACGTACCTCTCGAATCGAGAAGTCAATGGCATTCTCCGCATCCGTGGACGCTGGCGGCAAGAAATACGCGGGTTCTGCCGAGGCCTACGTGGAATCTGTTGCACGATTACAACAAATTTAGAAGGCTGAATTATCAGGCAGTTACGATGGACAGCTGAGACTCGACCCCGAGAATCAGGAATATAGGCATACCTATCAAGCAGTTAGATCTGCGGTCGAATGGACGCCCAGATCCGCATCGACCCGGCCATGCCTAGCGCGTCAGAACGCGTGCTTGAGGGTGAACTGAAGGGCCCGGGGATCCTCACCCGGCGCCAGGGTCGCTACGTCGGTACTTCCGAAGCTCGTACCGTACAGGTTGTACGCCGCCTTGGAGTCGTTGCTCAGGTTGGCGTAGGTGACGCCCACCTGGGTGCGCTTCGAGAAGGCGTACTGGTAGTAGAGCGCGTTCAGCTTCGCCCCGCTATCCGAACCGATCACCTTGTCGTCGTTCGCCCGCGTGTAGGTCCAGCCGATGCTGTGCGGGCCCCACGAGTAGCCGAGCGGGATCGACCAGGCGTTGCGCTCGGCGAGCTTGGCGCCCCCCGCGGCCGCGTTCAGGCGCGACTTGTCCCAGGTCAGGCCGACGTAGAAGCCCTGCGCGAACTTGTACGAGCCCCACAGCCGGTCGCTGCGCTGGTCCGGCTCGACTCCGAGGTCCGCCTTCGACTGCCAGTAGCTATAGCCGGCCACCCAGTTTCCGCCGTGCAGCTGCGGCGCGAAGTTCCAGGCGTCGCCCCGGCGCGTCGTGACGGCGCCCGCCGAGGAACCCATGTCCGCCGGGGATCCCGCGCGGTTCGCCGACCAGGCGGCGGTGAAATCGAACAGCCCCCAGCGCGGCGAGTCGTACTCGATGACGTTGGGCGTGCGCGTGTCGCTCGCGATCGCGGTGTTGACACCCGCATTGTTCACGTAGCTCAGCAGGCCGATTGACCAGGCGTCGGCCGCGGCCGCGCCGTCGGGGATCGTGTCCGCGGTGTGGAAGTAGTGCAGGTCGTGATTGCCGAGCGTGACCGAGCCCCATTGGCTGCTCTTCAAGCCGACCCAGGTGTTGCCGCCGCCCCATGTGCCGCCGCCCACGCTGGTGGGATTGAAGCGCGAATCGAGCTGACCGACCGCCGCAAGCCCGCCGCCCAAGTCTTCGCTCACTGCGAAGATGATCCGCGACAGGTTGTCCGTGAGGCGCATCTCGCTCGAGTTGGCGCGCCCCACGGCGCTGCCGATGCTGTAGCTCTCGATGCCGACCTTGAAGAATCCGCTGATTGTCAGGCTCGACTGCGCGAGCGCGAGCCCGGGGATCGCGGCCGCGCCGATTCCGACAGCGACTCTGCGCCACAATTTGCCGTTCATTTGACACTCTCCCGTCGCTCGCAGGCCCGCGATGCCGCTCCGCGTCCTGGAGCGTTCGATGTCGGAAACAAGCCAAAACTCTAACGCGCTCCCCGCGCCCGACATTGATTCGGATCAAACACCCGCGGCAAAGAGCGCGCGCAGCGCCACTCCCGGGTCGGGGGCACGCATGAACGCCTCGCCGACCAGGAAGGCCGATACCCCGGCTTGCCGGAGGCGCGCCGCGTCCTCCCGCGCGACGATGCCGCTTTCGGTAACGAGCAGCCGGTCCGGCGGGACGCGGGGCAGCAGCGAGAGTGTCGTCTCGAGGCGCGTCTCGAAGCTGCGCAGGTCGCGGTTGTTGACGCCGATGAGCGGAGTCTCCAGACGGAGCGCCGCTTCGAGCTCGCCCACGTCGTGCACTTCGACCAGCACCGCCATTCCAAGCTCGACGGCGAGCCGCTCGAGCGCGCGCATCGGCTCCGCCTGCAGCGCCGCTGCGATCAGCAGAATGCAGTCCGCGCCCATGGCGCGAGCCTCGAGCACCTGGTACGAGTCGATCACGAAGTCCTTGCGCAGCACCGGAAGGCTGCAGGCCGCGCGCGCAGCGACTAGGTGCTCGGGCGCACCCTGGAAGTACTCGCGGTCGGTGAGTACCGACACGCACGCCGCGCCCGCCGCCTCGTAGCTGCGTGCGATTTCCGCCGGCTCGAAGGGCTCGCGCAGCAGGCCCCTGGACGGGCTCGCTTTCTTGATCTCGGCGATCACCGCCGGGCGGCCGGCGGCGATTCTGGCGCGCAGCGCGGCAACGAAATCGCGCGGCGCAGGAGCCGATCTGGCGCGCGCCGCCATCTCGTGCTGCGGCACCGCCCTCCGGGCCGACTCTGTCTCGGCGCGCTTCGTCTCCAGGATGCGCTGCAGGATATCGGTCATCGGCCGAAGCCTCGGCTCAGGGTGCGGGCCGAGCGCAGCGCTCGAGCAGTAAGCGCATCAGCCTCGCGTAGGCCGGCAGGCGGCCGTAGATCTGCTGCGCGATGCTCTCCCTGTAGGTGTGCGAAGTGCGATTGCGATCGTCCACCATCTCGATCGCGAGCCGCGCCTCGTCCTCGTTCAGGAGGCCTGCGCGAAACGACGCGCGGAAGACCGACTTCGGCGTATCGTGGCGTTCGCCTTCGCGCTCGGCGAGGTAGGCCTGCGCGGCCTTCCAGATCGTCTCGTGAGTGCATTCGAAGCGCTGGATCGCCGCGTCGCGCACGATCTTGGTCATCGGCTCGAGCAGCACCTCGTCGAGCGTCGCGAGCGCGGCGCGCGCCACCTCCAGCCGCGTGGTCAAGCTCGCCACTCGATTCCTTCGGCCAACACGCGCGAGCGGAAATCCGGGTCGGCCTCCGAAAGGTCGACGAGGTCGACCGTCTGCGGGAGCGCGCTCTCTTCGAGCTGCTCGCGCAGATCCGCGAGCAGTCCCGCCGGCAGCGGTCGCGAAGGCAGCACCGCGATATCGATGTCGGAAGCCAGGTATGCGTCGCCGCGGGCACGCGAGCCAAAAAGAAACACGCGTGCGCCAGAGCCGGCCAGGGCTCGGAGCACGATCTCCCGCGCCTCCGCCACGCTGCGCGAGCCGCCGGCAAGCGCCGTATCACCCATGGGCGGCGATTCTAGCAACGCTCACGTCTTTTACATGAGCTCGGCCGGCATCGTCCGGACTCCTGGCCCCCATCCGGGTCATCGTAGCCGGAAGGAAGCATCCTGTCATGCATCGAGCCTGTCCCCGCCGCTCGATCACCCAGCCTGCAACTTCCGGAGCCGCTCAACGGGCTCACGCCCGGCGGCGAAGCCGCGAGAAAAGGCGCTGCTGCAGCACCAATCCGGAGTCGTCGCGCGGTGGAAGATCGGCCGGCGCCGGCAGCGCGAACAGCTCGGCCACCGCCCGGCGCGCGTCGTGGTCGGTGAGCGACTCGATCTCGCGGCGGCGCTGCGCGTCGAGCGCCTCGCCCGCGCGGCGCCAAGTCTCGACCCATCGCCTTACAACGGCTTCGCTCATCGGCTCATCGTAGCAGCGGTCACCCCTTTTCCCCGAGGCGCCGCGTATACGCGACGAACTCCTCGAGCTTCTTTTTCGCGTCGCCGCTCTCGATCGCCTTGCGGGCGCGCTCGATCCCGGCCTTGAGCGTCTTCGCGAGGCCGCCGACGTAGATCGCCGCCCCGGAGTTGAGCAGCACGATGTTGAGCGCCGGCCCGGGCTGGTTCTCGAGCACCGCGAGCACCATCTGCTTCGACTCGTCGACGGTGCTCACCTGGATCGCACGCCGGTCGTAGAGCTCGAGGCCGAATTGCGAGGGATGGATCGTGTATTCCTGGATCTCGCCCTTCAGCAGCTCGCCGACCATGGTC
>JAKALD010000138.1 GCA_021813275.1 Pseudomonadota bacterium
CGATCTGCGCGGCGACCTTTCACCTCGCGTCTGAAAAGCGCGCCGCGCTCGACTTCGCGATCGATCACCTCGCGCGCCACGCGCCCGCGCCGGTAGAAGAAATCGCGCTGCCGGGCGGCGCGCCGTTCGGCGCGCTCGCGGTCGACAAGGCGAAGTGCACCCTGTGCAAGGCGTGCATCGGCGCCTGTCCCGAGGCGGCCCTGCTCGACGCACCCGAGCACCCGAGCCTGCGCTTCATCGAGCGCAACTGCGTGCAGTGCGGGCTGTGCGCGAGCACCTGTCCCGAGGACGCGATCCGGCTCGTGCCGCGGCTGCTCTTGAGCGCGGAGGCGAAGCAGCCGGTGACGCTTAACGAGGCCGAGCCGTTTCACTGCGTGCGCTGCGGCAAGCCGTTCGCCACCCGGCCGACCATCGATGCGATGCTCGCGCGCCTGGCGACGCACTCCATGTTCGCGGGCGGTGGGGCGTTGCGCCGACTGCAGATGTGCGGCGATTGCCGCGTGGTGGACATGATGGAGAACAAGTCCGAGGCGAGCATCCTCGACACCCGCAAATGAGCGCCGATCCCGCCGCCCTGCCGCCCGGGCTCGCCCCGGAAGACGCCGCGCGCGCCAACTTCTACGGTTTGCTCGCGCGGCTCTTCTACGCGCCGCCGGACCGGGCGCTGCTCGCCGCGCTCGCCGGCGCCGACGAGATCGCCGGGCAGGAAGGAGGCTCGGGGCTTGCGCTCGCCTGGCGCGAGCTGAAGGAGGGGGCGGCGACGCTCGACGAGGATGCGGCGCGCGGAGAGTTCGATGCCCTGTATATCGGCACGGGCAAGGCTGAAGTCTCGCCCTACGCAGGCGCGTACGTGAAACGCGCAAGAGCGGACCAGCAGCTGGTTGCGCTGCGCCAGTACCTTGCGCAGCAAGGACTTGCGCGTCAGCCAGGAGTCAACGAGCCCGAGGACCACGTCGCAGCGCTGTGCGACGTGATGCGCCACCTCATTGCGGAGCAGCATGCCGCGCTGGACTCGCAGAGCAAATTCTTCGCGACTTTCGTCTGGCCTTCGGCAGCGGCGTTTTGCGATGCAACAGAGAAGGCCGAACGCGCGGCTTTTTACCGCCTGGCCGCCCGTTTCGCGCGCAGCTTCCTCGAAGTCGAGCATGCGCTTCTTGAATTAGGCTAGAATTTTCCTATATCGAGCCGCGAGGCGCGCTCGGCCTCGCGACACAAGTCTGAACAAAGGAGGGGACCATGAGCGACCGCAGGCCGCGTCTTTCTCGACGTCACTTCTTCTTTGCGCTCGGCGCCGGCGGCGCCGCCACCGCAGCGACGATCGCCGCCCGCGGCGGCGCGCAGGATCAGCCGGCCGCCGCTGCGCCTTCCGACGGGCGCCGCGCGCTCGGTTATCGCGAATCGGGGCACATCGCCCGCTACTACCGCAGCACCAGGATCTGAGGGGGTCGCCATGCTGCTGACACGCAAGAGCACGGCGCACGCCGCGCCGCAGTCGCGCCTCTCGCGCAGTCTCGCGGGAGCGCTCGGGAGCACCATGGACCGGCGCACATTCCTGCGCCGCTCGGGGCTCACCGCCGGCGCCGGCGCGCTCGCGACGCAGATCCCGTTCAGCATGATCGGCAAGGCCCAGGCGGCGGAAACGCCCTGGGAGAGCGCCCCGGGCGAGGTGCACCGCACGGTGTGCACCCACTGCTCGGTCGGCTGCGCGATCGACGCCACGGTGCAGAACGGCGTCTGGACCCGCCAGGACCCGGTGTTCGACTCGCCCCTGAGCCTCGGCGGGCATTGCGCGAAGGGTGCCTCGGCGCGCGAGCACGGCATCACGCACGATTCGCACCGCCTCAAGTACCCGATGAAGCTCGAAGGCGGGCAATGGAAGCGGATCTCGTGGGATCAGGCGTACGACGAGATCTCGAAGAAGCTGCTCGATATCCGCAAGGAAAGCGGACCCGACGCGCTGTTCCTCGTCGGCTCGTCGAAGCATGGCAACGAGCAGAGCGAGCTGCTCTGCAAGTGGATCCGCCTGTGGGGGACGAACAACGCCGACCACCAGGCGCGGATCTGCCACTCGACCACGGTCGCGGGCCTCGGCCAGACCTGGGGCTACGGCGCGATGACCAACTCGTACAACGACGAGCAGAACTCGAAGTGCCTGTTCTTCCTCGGCTCGAACGCCGCCGAGGCGCACCCGGTGTCGATGATCCACACGCTGCACGCGAAAGAGAACGGCGCCAAGGTGATCGTCGCCGATCCGCGGTACACGCGCACCGCCGCGAAGGCCGACATCTACGTGCGCCACCGCTCGGGGTCCGACGTGGCGCTGCTCTTCGGGATCCTCTACCACGTGTTCAAGAACGGATGGGAAGACAAGCAGTACCTCGCCGGGCGCGTCTACGGCATGGACCAGGTGCAGAAGGAGGTGATGGCGAAGTGGACCCCCGACAAGGTGGAGGAGGTCACCGGGGTTCCCGAGGCCGAGGTGTTCAACGTCGCCAAGACGCTTGCCGAGAACCGCCCCGGCTTCATCATCTGGGCGATGGGCCAGACGCAGCACAACAATGCGAACGGCATCGTGCGCGCGAGCAACATCCTGATGCTCGCCTTGGGCAACGTCGGCGGCTCGGGCGGCGGCTGCAACGTCTACCGCGGCCACGACAACGTGCAGGGCGCGACCGACATCGGCCCGAACCCGGACACGCTGCCGGGCTATTACCCGGTGTTCATTCCCGGCTCCTGGGCGCATTGGGCGCGGGTGTGGAACGTCGACTTGAAGTGGCTCGAGAGCCGCTACGCGCCAGGGATGATGGCGAAGCCGGGCATGACCGTGTCGCGCTGGATCGACGGCGTCCTGGAGAAGAATGACGTCATCGACCAGGGCCCCAACCTGCGGGCGATCGTCTACTGGGGCCACGCGCCGAACTCGCAGACGCGCGGCCAGGAGATGGTCGAGGCGATGAAGAAGCTCGACCTCATGGTGGTGATCGATCCGTACCCCTCGGCGAGCGCCGCGATGTTCGCGATGGTGAGGAAGGACGGCGCGTACCTTCTGCCGGCTGCGACGCAATACGAGACCTACGGGAGCGTCACCGCGTCCAACCGCTCGCTGCAGTGGCGTGAAAAGGTGATCGACCCGCTGTTCGAGTCGCGCACCGACCAGATGATCATGTACCAGCTCGCGCAGAAGCTCGGCTTCGCCGACCAGTTCCTCGGCAAGGCGAACGGCAAGCAGAACATCCGCTTGGCGAAGGGCAAGGGCGGCATGGACGAGCCCAACCTCGAGGACGTGCTCCGGAACGAGGTCAACCGCGGCTGCTGGACAATCGGCTACACGGGCCAGTCGCCCGAGCGGCTGCAGGCACACATGCGCAACATGCGGGTGTTCGACGTGAAGACGCTGCGCGCGGTCGGCGGCAAGGACGCGAAGACCGGCTACGACCTTACCGGCGACTACTTCGGCCTGCCCTGGCCGTGCTACGGGACCGCGGCCGTCAAGCACCCCGGCACGCCGAACCTCTACGACACGCACAAGAACGTCATGGACGGCGGCCACACCTTCCGTGCGCTCTTCGGGGTGGAGAAGGACGGGGTCGACCTGCTCGCCGCGGACGGCGTCGCCTCCAAAGGCAGCGACATCACCACCGGCTATCCGCAGTTCAGCGCGGCGTTCCTGAAGAAGCTCGGCTGGTGGGACGAGCTCACCGACGACGAGAAGAAGGAAGCCGAGGGCAAGCTCTGGACCAACGACCTCTCCGGCGGCATCCAGCGGGTTACCATGAAGCACGGCTGCGTCCCGTTCGGCAACGCCAAGGCGCGCGCGGTGGTCTGGAACTTCCCGGACCAGATCCCGCAGCACCGCGAGCCGCTCTTCAGCCCGCGGCCGGACCTGGTCGCGAAGTACCCCGCGAACGACGACGTGAAGGTGCTCTGGCGCCTGCCGACGCTGTTCAAATCGGTGCAGGACAAGGCGGTCAAGGACGAGGACTACAAGAAGTATCCGCTCATCCTCACCAGCGGCCGCAAGGTCGAGTACGAGGGCGGCGGCGAGGAGACGCGCTCGAACCCGTGGCTCGCCGAGCTGGTGCAGGAGAACTACGTCGAGATCAATCCCAAGGCGGCCGCCGACCGCGACATCCGCTACTGGGACTACGTCTGGCTCAGCACGCCCGAGGGCGCGAAGCTCAAGCTCCGCGCGCTGGTGACCGACCGCGTGGGCGCGGACACCTGCTTCGTGATGTTCCACTTCTCCGGCTGGTGGCAGGGCAAGGACATGCTGCCGTATTACCCCGAAGGGGCGCATCCGATCGTGCGCGGCGAGGCGATCAACACCGCCACCACCTACGGCTACGACCGGGTGACGATGATGCAGGAATCGAAGACCACGCTGTGCCAGGTCGCGAAGGCATAAGGAGAACGCCATGGCCAGAATGAAATTCCTGTGCGACGCCGAGCGCTGCATCGCCTGCAACGGCTGCACGACCGCCTGCAAGAACGAGAACGAGGTGCCCTGGGGGGTCAACCGCCGCCGGGTGGTGACGGTGAACGACGGCGTTCCGGGGGCGGAGAAGTCGATCTCGGTCGCCTGCATGCACTGCTCCGACGCGCCGTGCATGGCGGTGTGCCCGGTCGACTGCTTCTACCACACCGAGGAAGGCGTGGTGCTGCACGACAAGGACCTGTGCATCGGCTGCGGCTACTGCTTCTACGCCTGCCCGTTCGGCGCGCCGCAGTTCCCGCAGGCGGGCGCGTTCGGCCTGCGCGGCAAGATGGACAAGTGCACCTTCTGCGCGGGCGGCCCCGAGCCCGATGGCTCGGAGGCGGAATTCGAGAAGTACGGCCGCAACCGCCTCGCCGAAGGCAAGCTCCCGCTGTGCGCCGAGATGTGCGCGACCAAGGCGCTGCTCGCCGGCGACGGCGACGTGATCGCCAATATCTACCGCGAGCGCGTGACGGTGCGCGGCAAGGGCTCCGAGGTCTGGGGCTGGGCCACGGCCTACGGGCAACCGAAGGGCGGCCAGAAACCGGCCCCGCAGGGAGCGAAATCATGAGCGCGCTGAAGTGGGTGGCGGTTGCCGCAGCGGCGGCGGCGGCGTTCGGGCTCGCCGGCTGCGGCGAGCACGAGCAGGTCGTCGTCTACAAGCAGGGCAAGTACCAGGGCAAGCCCGACACGCTGCCGTGGGACAACGCGCCGCTCGCCTGGGGCACCGCGAAGTGGGAGAAGGGCAACGAGAAGAGCTGGGAGGACGAGCTCAAGTCGCGGACCCAGAACCAGAACGAGTACGTGCGCATCCAGCACTACTGAGCCGACGGGAGCCCGCGCCATGTCGAACCTCGGAAGGATCGTCGGCCCGATCGCCGTGATCGCCGCGCTCGCGCTCGCCGGCGCTGCGCAGGCGCAGACCGCGCCGGGCACCCAGCAGCAGCTCATCCAGCAGCAGCAGCAGCGCCGCGTCGAGCAGCCGCTGAACAACGCGCCGGTGTGGAAGGAGGTCCGGTCGGGCCGGCCGCAGTTCACCTCCATCCCGGGCCGGGAGACCAACGTCCTGATCCAGTCCTCCGGCCAGACCTGGCGCGCGCTGCGCGACGGGCCGATCACGCAGTACGGCGGCTGGCTGCTGGTGATCGTGGTGCTCGCGATCGCCGGGTTCTACTTCGTGCGTGGCCAGATCAAGCTGCACGGCGCGCCCACCGGCCGGATGATCGAGCGCTTCGGGGGCTTCGACCGCGTCGCGCACTGGAGCACCGCGATCACCTTCTGCGTGATGGCCGTCACGGGCCTGATCATCCTGTTCGGCAAGCTCGTGCTGCTGCCGGTGATCGGCTACACGCTGTTCGCCTGGCTCGCGGCGCTCTCCAAGAACCTGCACAACTTCGTCGGGCCGCTTTTTATCCTCAGCCTGCTCGCGACCATCGTCGCGTTCGTGCGCGACAACCTGCCGCAGGCGGCGGACCTCAAGTGGATCGCGACCGCGGGCGGCATGTTCGGCGGGCGCGAAGTGCCCTCGGGCCGGTTCAACGCCGGCGAGAAGGGCTGGTTCTGGATCGGCGTCGTGATCCTCGGCATCGCGATGAGCGTCACCGGCCTCATCATGCTGTTCCCGAACTTCGACCAGACGCGCGCGACCATGCAGCTCGCGAACATCGTGCACGGCATCGGCGCGGCGCTGTTCGTCGCGCTCGGGCTGGGGCACATCTACATGGGCACGCTCGGCGTGCAGGGAGCGTACCAGGCGATGCGCACCGGATACGTCGACGAGACCTGGGCCAAGGAGCACCACCAGCTCTGGCACGACGACATCAAGTCGGGGAAGATCCAGGCGAAGACGGAAGAAGGCGCGCTCGCGCAGATGCAGCGCCAACACTGACACCCGGGAGACGAACATGAGCCGAATCGCGATCGCTGCACTCGTCCTGCTGCTCGCCGTACCGTGCGCGCAGGCGAAGCTGCCCCCGGCGCCGCCGAAGAGCCCGGCCGAGCAGGCCGCGGCCGCGGAGAAGGCCAAAGAAGCCGCCGCTAAGGATGCCGCCGAGCTGGCGGCCGCCATGGACCGCGCGGTCGCCAACTACCGCAAGAACAAGGGACTGCCGCCGGAGCAGCCGGCGGCGCCCGCCAAGGCTGCCAACGGGCAAAAGAAGCACAAGTAGGGCCCGGCCGTAACCGGCCGGAAGGAACGGGGCGCCGCGAGGCGCCCTTTTTCTTTCGGGCGCTACGCCCCTTCCACCAGGACCAGCCGGGAGCGGGTCGCCTGCCTGCGCAGCGCGAGCAGCGGCGCGTACGCGGGCGATTCGTAGAAGCGGCGCGCCTGCTCCATCGATGCGAACTCCACCAGCACCAGGCGCTTCGGCGTCCAGTCGCCCTCCTTGACCTCGAGCGCGCCGCCGCGCGCCAGGTATCGGCCGCCGTACTCGGCGATGAGCGCCGGCACGCGCCTGCGGTACTCCTCGTACAGCTGCGGATCGGCGACGTCGATTTCGGCAATCAGGTAAGCGGGCATACGCAGCCTCCTCGCGCCCGATTCTACGCGAGGCCTGTCGCGGCGCTGGCGGCAAGCTGCGCTCACGGGCTCGCGATGTCGGGCAGGCAGGTATGCGAGCCGGCGCCGACCGTCACGACGCGCACCGCGACGTGGTACATGCGCGCGAGCGTGTCGGGCCGGATCACTTCGCGCGGCGCGCCGATCGCGAGCGGCCGGCCCTCGGCGAGCAGCAGCGCGCGCCCGGCGGCGAGGAACGCGTGGTCGGGATCGTGCGTGGAAAAGAGCACCGCCATGCCGGCCGCGGCGAGCTCGCGGATGCGGCCGAGCACGCGCACCTGGTTGCCGAAATCGAGGCTCGCGGTCGGCTCGTCCATCACCAGCACCGCCGGCTCCTGGGCGAGCGCGCGCGCGACGAGCGCGAGCTGGCGCTCGCCCGCCGAGATCCCGGTGAACGGCCGGTCGGCGAGGTGCGCGATGCCGAGCGAGGCGAGCGCGCGCTCGGCCACTTCGCGGTCGCGCCTGCCGGGGACGGCGAACGCGCCCAGGTGCGCGGTGCGGCCCATGAGCACCATCTCGCACACCGCGAACGCGAAGTAGCCCGAGTGCGCCTGCGGCACGTAGCCGATGCGCCGCGCGACCTCGGCGCGCGGCAGCGCCGCGAGCGCGGTCCCGTCGAGACGCACCGCGCCGCCGTGCGCCGGAAGCAGCCCGAGCAGCGTCCGAAAGAGCGTCGTCTTGCCGCCGCCGTTCGGACCGAGCACGCACATCACCTCGCCGCGCGCGAGCGCGAAGCTCACGCCGCGCCCGACGGTGCGACCCGGAAAGCCGAAGGCGAGCGCGTCGGCCTCGAGCATCAGCTTCTCCCGCGCGCCGCGGCGAACAGCCACAGAAAGAACGGCGTGCCGACGAGCGCGGTGAGCACCCCGGGCGGGATCTCGACCGGCGCGACGGTGCGCCCGAGCGTGTCCACCGCGAGCAGGAACGCCGCGCCGATCAGCATGGCGAGCGGCAGCAGCCGCCCGAAGTCGGGGCCGACCACCAGGCGCGCGGCGTGCGGCACGACGAGCCCGACCCAGCCGATGATGCCGCCGATCGCGACCGACGCCGCGGTCATCAGGGTCGCCGCGGCCACCACGATTCGGCGCAGGCTTCGCGTCTCGACGCCGAGCGCGCGCGCCTCGTCCTCGGGCAGCCCGAGGAGGTTCATGCGCCAGCGCAGCAGCAGCATCGGCACGAGCCCGGTGAGCGCGAGCGGCGCGGCCGCCTCCAGGTCGCGGGGTGCGATCGAGGCGAGACTGCCCAGCAGCCAGAAGGTGATCGCCGGGAGCTGGCGCGCCGGGTCGGCGAGGACCTCGAGCAGCGCGATAGCCGCGCCGAGCAGCGTGCCGATTACCACGCCGGTGAGCACCAGCGCGAGCAGCGGATCGTGGCCGCGCAGGCGCGCGCCGATCGCGTAGACGAGCGCCACCGCGGCGAGCCCGCCGGCGAACGCGCAGGCCTGGGTCGCGAGCACGCCGAGCGACAGGAAGATCGCGAGCACCGCGCCGAGCGCGGCGCCGCTCGACACGCCCAGGATGTCCGGCGAGACGAGCGGGTTGCGGAACATGCCCTGGTAGGCGGTCCCGGCGGCGGCGAGCGAGGCGCCGACGAGCAGCGCCGCGAGCACCCGCGGCCCGCGGATCTCGAGCACGACGCTCGCGGCGAGCGGCGGCACCTGCGCGCGGCCGCCGAGCTTCGCGTAGAGCAGCTCGAGCAGCTCGCGCGCCGACACCGGGTAGCGCCCGACCGAGAACGCGACCACGATCAGGGCGGCGAGCGCGGCCGCGGCGGCGACGTAGGCGGCGGTGCGCGTCACGCGTAGCCCACGCTGTGCCGGTCGATCGCCACCGCCTTGATCAGCGCGTAGACCGGCTTGCCCGGCGCGAGGCCGAGCGCCGCGACCGACTTGCGGGTGATGCGCGCCACCAGCGGCGCGCCCGCCGCGTCCAGGCGCACGTCGACGGTCGCGCCGGGCTCGCCGCCGATCGCGGCGACCGTCCCGGCGACGACGTTCAGGAACGAGGCGTCGCGCGGCGCCGAGAGCGCGAGCGAGACGTCGCGCGCGCGGATGCGCACCCGCAGCCGCTCGCCGACGAGCGCGTCGACGTCGGGTGCGTACAGCGCGCCGCCGGCGAACTCGAGCCGCGCGAGCCCGCTCGCCAGATCCTGTTCGGCGACCCGGCACTCGATCACGGCGCCGGCCTCGAAGCGCCCGAGCTGCGGGCGCAGGTCGAGCCGCGCGGCGAGCTCGGCGACCGGCCCGGCCTCGGTCACGCCGCCGCCGGAGACGAGCACCAGCGTGTCGGCGAGGCGCACGACCTCCTCGAGCGCGTGGCTCACGTACACGATCGGGATGCGCACCTCGTCGCGCAGCCGCTCGATGTAGTACAGGATCTCGCTCTTGCGCGCCTGATCGAGCGCGGCGAGCGGCTCGTCGAGCAGCAGGATGCGGGGACTCGCGAGCAGCGCGCGGCCGATCGCGACGCGCTGCTTCTCGCCGCCGGAGAGGCGGTGCGGGCGCCGCTCGAGCAGGTGCCCGATGTCGAGCAGGGCCACGACCCGCTCGAGCGTCTCGTAGCGCTCGGCGCGCGGCGTGAAGAAGCGCCCGTAGAGGAGGTTTTGGCGCACCGTGAGATGCGGCAGCAGGCGCCCCTCCTGGAAGACGTATCCGATGCGCCGCCGGTGCGCGGGCAGCTCGATCCCGCGCGCGCTGTCGAGGAACACCGTGCCGTCGACCGCGACGCGGCCGCGGTCGGGGGGCAGGAGGCCGGCGATCAGGTTGAGCAGCGTCGTCTTGCCCGAGCCCGAGCGGCCGAAGAGCGCGGTGACGCCCGCGTCGCTCGCGAAGCGCGCCGCGACGCTGAAGGCGCCGAGACGCTTCTCGAGGTCAACCT
>JAKALD010000139.1 GCA_021813275.1 Pseudomonadota bacterium
CTCGCGTGCCCGGACCCGTCTCGAACCCTGCGGATCATGAAGACCCTGCTGCTCCTCTCCGCCGGCGTCTACACGCTGAACATCGTGCCCGCGTTCGATGCGGTCGAAAAGCTCGCGCCGTCGAGCCCCGAAAAGGTCGCGATGCTCTCGACGCCGTCGATCCACTCGCGCTGGAAGACCCGGTTGGCGTAGCCGGGGAAGACGTGGCCCGAAGGGAAGTTCGGCGCCGTCGTGAGCACCGTCACCTTCGCGCCCGCGCGTACCCAACGCCGCGCATGCTCGAAGGTGCGCGTCGCCGGCGCGTTGGTCTCGGGCGGAAAGTTGTCCGTGATGAAAAGAATTCTGAAACCGGGTTTGACCACCGGTGGATTCTATTACGCGCGCCGCAGCGTGAAGCGCGCCTCGACCGGCAGCGGCGCGTCGATCGTCCAGGCGATGACCTGCCGCGGCTCGACGCGGCCAAAGCATGGCGCGTACGTTCCCCCCTCCAGCTCGAGCGCGGCGACGCCGTCCGCGCGCAATTCGAGCCGCGCCCCCGATCCGGTCGAGAGGATCGCCCGCGACCCGGCGAGCGACGCCCGCACGCCCGGGTGCAGCGGCAGGCGGCCGCGCACGCGGTGCCTGCCCGTGCCCTCGACGCGATCGGCCCAGGCGATGCCGCCGACCGCGACCTCGACTTCCCGCCGGTGCACCGGCGCGCCGCGCAGGCGCGTGTAGCCGTCGTGCGCGCACGCCGCGCGAACGCCCGCCCCCGTGCGCTCGAAGCTCCGCTCGAGCGGCCGCGCGCGGCGCGCGACGCGGAAGCTCGACCAGACTTCGGACGAGTCCTCGCCGTCGATCTCGACCGTGGCGTGCGCGCGCGTCGAGCGCTCGAATGAACGCTGTCGGCCGACCTCGTAGGTCGAGGTACCGGAATTGGAGACGACGCGCTCGGCGCCGAGCGAAAGCTCGAACGTCAGCGTGTCGGCGTGGGCGTGCCCCGGAAGGTAGTCCGGCCCGACCGGCGCGGCGTCGAAGATCGCGCACCAGTCGCCCGCCTTGAGGCGCGCGTAGCCCGAGGCGGCGAGGTCCAGGGAGCCGGGCGCCGCCAGCGCCGCCATGAGGCCGAGCGCAGCGCCGTAGCCGCGCAACGCGTCCGCCTCGAGGGCGACGCCGAAGGCGCAGTCGTTGAAGTACGCGATGCCGCCATCGGGGTGGCACATCGCCTCCAGCCAAGCCTGCATGCGCGGAGCCGCGTCGCGCAGCGCCGCCTCGAGCGCGGCGCGGCGCACGAACGCCCGCCGCGGATACGCGCGCAGCAGGTTGACGAGATCGAGCGCGTCCTCGAGCGCGAGCGCGTGGTAGATTGGGCTGCGCTCGAAGTGCCCGCCGTCGGAAAGGACCTGCTCGGCGAGCTCGGCTTCGAGAATCTCCGCGCCCTGCGCGAGCCAGACGTCCGCCTCCGCGCCGCCGAAGAAGGCGCCGCCGAAGACGAGCGTCTTGGCGTTGGCGAGGAGGTGGTTGCCGAGCAGGTGCCACTCGACCCGCCGCGAGAGATGGCGAAGCTGCTGCGCGAGGCTCGCGAGCATCGCCGAAGTCGCCGCATTGCCCGCGAGCACCCACTTGATCCAGTTCACCGCGCGCAGCGAGACCGGGTACGGCTCCCAGCCGACGCCCGACACGGGCGGGTTCTCCGCGGGCCAGCGTGCGATCCAGGCGCGCTGCCAGGCCGACCGCGCGGGCGCCTCGCGCGCGTTCAGGTCGTCGAAGTAATGCAGGTTGTAGAGCCACAGGCGCTCGGGGTCGGCGTCCTGCCAGCTGCTCGGCGCGCCGATCTCGCGCTCGCGCCCGAGCAGGCGGACGCGCCACGGGCCGGTGAGCACCGGCTCGCGCCCCGGCGGAACGACCCAGCCCTCGCCGCCCGCGGCGCGGGCGAGCGGCTCGGCCGAAGGCACCGCGGGGCGCTGCAGCCTGAACCGCGCCCGCGCCACGATCTGGCGCGCCTTGAGGTGCCGCAGGGTGTGGAAGTAGCGCGCGGCGGCGTTCAGCACCGCAGCGCTTCCGCGGCTTCCAGGGTCGCGCGGCTCACTTCGAAGATCTCCTCGACCGGGATCGGCGCTGGGCCGCCGGCCTCGACCGCGCGCACGAAGGCCGCGACACAGGCCGCGTTGCCCTTGTCCTGGCGCCACAGGCGCGAGGCGCGCAGCCCCGGCCAGCCCCAGCCGCGCAGGCGCAAGAAGTTGTCGAGCTGCAGCACGCGCCCGCCGCGGAACACCTCGACGCGCTCCTTGGGGAAGGACTTGTGGCCGTTGGCGAGGTAATGGATCGCGGCGAAGGACCCGCTCTCGAAGCCGAGCGTGATCGTCGCCTTGTCGGCGAAGGCGGGGCCGTGGCGCTTCTCGCGCAGCGGCAGCGCGGCGACCGAGGCGATCGGCGAGCCCGCGAGGTGGCGCGCCAGGTCGACGAAGTGGCAGGCCTCGCCCGCGATCCTGCCGCCGCCGACCGCGGGGTCCTGCGTCCAGTGGCTCGCCGGCACCGCGCCCGCGTTGACAGTGATGACGATCGACATCGGCTCGGCGGCCGCGGCGAGCGTCTCCTTCATCGCCCGCACCTGCGGCGCGAAGCGACGGTTGAAGCCGACCATCAGCACCGGCGCGCCCGGCGCCCGCGCCAGCGCATCGCGCACCTCGTCGATCTCCCCGGGCGTGAGGCCGAGCGGCTTCTCGACGAACACGTGCCGGCCCGAGACGAGCGCGCGCGCGGCGAGCGAGGCGTGGCTGTCGTGGCGGGTGGCGATCACGACCGCGTTCACCTCGGCATCCGCCAGCACCGCGTCGGCGCCCGACGCCACCGACTCGAAGCCGTGCTTCTTTCCCTGGTGCGCGCCCGTAACGCCCGAGGCGCTGGCGATCGCACGCAGCCGCGCGCCCGCGGCGGCGAGCGCCGGCAGGAGCGTCGCCGAGGCGTAGCCCCCCGCGCCGATCACCCCGACCACCGCGGGGCCGGCCGCGGCCTTGCGCACAACGGGTGCCGCGGCGGGCGCGGAAGCCTCAGCGCTGCCCGCGTACTCGAACAGCACCCCGAGGTGCGGCGCATCGCCGGAGATGAGCGCGTACGCGCGCTCGGCCTCGGCGAGCGGGAAGCGGTGCGAGACCAGCGGCGCCGCGTCGAGGCGCCCGTCGGCCATCATGTCGAGCACCGCCTGGAAGTTCCTCTGCTCGGTCCAGCGCACGTAGGCGAGCGGATAGTCCTGCCCCTTGTCCTCGTAGGCCGGGTCGTAGCGCCCGGGGCCGTAAGAGCAAGATACCTGGAAGGAGAGCTCCTTCTCGTAGAAGTCCGCGCGCGACAGCTCGAGCCCGGTCACGCCCACGAGTACGATGCGCCCGCGCTTCCTCGACACGCGCGCCGCCTTGCGCACCGGGTCGCTGCTCGAGGTGGCGGCGGCGATGATCACCCCGTCGATGCCGCGCCCCGACGTGAACTCCTCCGCCGCCGCGACCGGGTCTGCATTCGTCGAGAGGTCCACCGCCTGCGCGCCGAATCCCTCGGCGAGCTCGAGGCGTTCCTTGTTCAGGTCGATCGCCAGCACCCGGCAGCCGTGCGCGCGCAGGAGCTGCACCGCGAGAAGGCCGATGAGGCCGAGGCCGATCACCGCGAAGCGCTCGCCGAGCGTCGGCTGCGCGAGGCGCAGGCCTTGAAGGGCGATCGCGCCGAGCACCGTGAACGCGGCGGATTCGTCGGGGACGTTATCGGGGATCCTGGCGCAGAGGTTGGCCGGCACCGCGACGATCTCCGCGTGCTTGCCGTTCGAGGCGACGCGGTCGCCGAGCGAGAAGCCGGAGACTTGAGGCCCGATGCCGATCACCGTGCCGACGTTGCTGTAGCCGAGCGGCAGCGGCTGGTCGAGCTTGTTGCGCACCGCGGCGAGGGTGGCGAGGACGCCGTCGGTGCGTGCCTTCTCGATCACCTGGCGCACCTTGTCGGGCTGCTGCAGCGCCTTGCCGATGAGGTTTGCCTTCCCGAAATCCACCAGCATGCGCTCGGTGCCGGCGGAGACGAGGGATCTTGTCGTCCGGATCAGGACCTGCCCGGAACCGGCGCGCGGGGGGGCGACCTCGGCGAGGGTCGTGGCGCCGGAGTGGAGGTCCTGGAGGAGCTGTTTCATGCCGGGGCGTGTGGGGGTCGTCAGGCGCAGATTATCCGCCACCGGGCGAGGGCGCTACTTGGTCGCGGCGATGAGCATGAACAGGCCGGCGGCGGGGCACAGGGCGCGGACGAGGCGCCTGGGCCAGATCGCGCGGGCGAGCGAGAGCAGCGCGCCCCGGTGCCGCTGGCCTGATTCCGATTCGAGCAGGTCGCCGTGGGTCAGGACGGTACGGATCTCGCACGATGCGAACTTCGCGAACAGCCGCCTCGCCTCCGCGACCGTGTACGCCTTGGTCCCTGGGCTCTCGAGATGGCGCGCGTAAATCTCGTCCAGCGACGTGAACACTCTTCCGGTCAGCAGGGCATAGCGGATCCACAGCATGAACCCCACCATGCTGTGCTTGTGGTAGACCATGATGCGCGCGCTGCCGCCGGCACGCAGCACGCGCCTCACCTCCTCGATCGCGCGCGGCGTGTCCGGCGTGTGGTGCAGCACGCCCCACGAGTAGACGAGGTCGAACGTGTTGGCCGCGAACGGCAGAACTTCGGCGTCGGCCGCGCGAAGGTCGGATTTCAGTCCCAGCAGCTCGAAGCGCCGGAGCGTGTTCTCCACCGCGCGCTCGGTCAGGTCCACGCCGGTAAGGCGCGCGCCCGCCTCCGCGAACCCCTGGTGGTCCGCTCCGAGACCGACCCCGATCTCGAGCACGTCCTTGCCCTTCCACGCGCCGAAGTCCGCGAATTCGAGGATGTAGGGCTCGAGCTCGTAGCGCTTCGCCCGCTGTCGCCGGTAACCCTCCAAGTCCCGCGAGGCGAGGTAAAGCTCCTCGCCGCACGCGGCGCGGTCCCAGAATTCGCGGACGGCTTCCTTGTCGCTGCTCACACCGCGCTCCCGTCGACGAAGGTCCGGCACCAGAGCTCCATGCAGAGTATGGCGAATATCGTGTACGCCGCATCCACCCGCCCCTCGCGGTCCGAGCGCACCAGCGACTGAACGGCATCGGCATCGAACAGTCCACGGCGCGCGAGCGCATTCCGGGAGAGCATATCCTCGACGAGCGGCCGGAGCTGGTTGCGCAGCCAGTGCCGCAGCGGGACGCCAAACCCGGTCTTCGGCCGATAGATCACATCGCGCGGCAGCTCGCCTTCCATCGCCTTCTTGAAGATCCATTTCCCGGTGCGGCCGCGCTGCTTGAGGTTATCTGGCAGCCTCGCAGCCAGATCCACGAGGTCTCGGTCGATGAGCGGCACGCGCACCTCGACGCCGTGCGCCATCGACATCTTGTCCATGTAGTTCAGGTTGTGGTCGGCGAGAAAGTACCGCTGCTCGAGAAATAGCATGCGATCGAGAGCGCTTGCCTGCACGGGAAGTTCTCTGAGCGAGGACACCAACGGCTCGGCGAGCGCTTCCCGCGTGACGGCGCGCCGCAGCTCGGGCGCGAGGAGCCTGATCACCCGGGCGGGGTCGAGCCACCAAAAGTAGCTCGCGATACGCGCGGGTCCCTCGACGTCGGCGTACTCGAAGGCCTTGCGCAGCCGCCGCATCGCCGGGCTGCCCACGGGCAGCGCGCTTGCCGCCCCGCGCAGGGCAGCGCGTGTGCCGAGCGGCAGCCAGCGCCAGCGGCGCTCCTGCGTCAGTGCGTAGTGCCTGCGGTAGCCGGTGAAGACGTCGTCCCCGCCCGTGCCCGAAAGCAGCACCTTCATCCCGCGCTCACGTGCGAGCCGGCAGATGAAGTACGCGTTGAGCGGCGCCGGGTCTGCGGTCGGCTCGTCGAGGTGATAGATCATCTCCCGCAGATGGTCCGCCATCTCGGGGCCCACCGGCACCGTGTGCAGGTCCACGCCAAGATGCGCGGCGACCCGGCGCGCATACGGCAGGTCTTCGGTCATGCCTTCGACGGCCGCGCCCTCGCCTTGCACCTCGATCGAGAAGCACTGCAGCCGCTCCCGCGTGTGACGGCGCGCCATCGCCACCACCGCACTCGAGTCGAGCCCGCCGGAAAGGAACGCCCCGACCGGGACGTCGGCGATCATCTGGCGCTCGACTGAACGCTCGACTCCGCGGCGGACCTCGTCGATCGCCGCGTTTTCTTCCGTAGCCTGTGGCGCATTTCCGGTCGGCAGTTCGTAGAAGCGCCAGCTGCGCGCGATCCTGCCGTCGCGCAGGGCGAGCGCGTGTCCGGGCTCGAGCTTCTTCACCGACGCGAGCATGGTCGACGGGCCCGTAGACCAGAGATAGAGCAGGTGGCGCGCCACCGCGGCGGCGTCGATGCCGCGCGGGACCGATGGCTCCTCGAGCAGCGCCTTGAGCTCGCTCGCGAAGACGACCCCCTTCGGGGTCTGGGCGTAGTAAAGCGGCTTTACACCCAAACCATCCCGGGCGAGCAGCATCTCCGTCGAGCGCGGATCCCAGATCGCGAGGGCGAAGATCCCATTCAGCTTCTCGAGCATCGACGCCCCGAGCTTGAGATACAGGTAGAGCAGGACCTCCGTGTCGGAGTGACCGCGGAACGGTCCATGATCGGCGAGCAACTCGTCGCGCAACTCGCGGTAGTTGTAAATCTCGCCGTTATAGGAGATCACCACTCCGGTGGCAGGATCCGACATCGGTTGGGCGCCGGATTCTGAGAGGTCGATGATCGAGAGGCGGCGGTGGGCTAGGCCGGCGCCGTCGGCCGCGGAGAACCAATTGCCCTGGCCGTCCGGGCCCCGGTGGGCGATCGAGGCGGACATCCTTTCGAGAAGCCGCGGCGCGAAAGGGCCCAAGTAGCCGGCGAGGCCGCACATGAGCGTTCGCCGCCTATAGTCCGCGACGGGTCGAGTCGTCGCCGTTCATTCGCCAGTGGGGGGACTGTCTTCGCCGCGCGCGCGGGATTGCGCTTTTAGCTCAAGGTACTTCACGTCAATCAGGAACTGGAACCAAAGTCCCTGAAGAAAATGGTAAATGAAGGCCTCCTTGCCGTCGAGAAAGCCTCCGCGCAGAACATAGCGGTAGAAGAAATATGCGAACGGCCTGAGAATCGGGGGAAGGCGGTTCCAGATCCTGTGCTTGATCCATCGCTTACGCTGCGGCTGCGTACCAAACAGGCTCGCATCGATCTCACTCTGAGGGCGAGACCGTTCGCCGTAGAGTTCCAGCGCTTCACGAGCGGCGTAGTCGTTGTGCTTCGCAATCCACGCCGACACTCCTTTGCGGTCCTCGTGCACGAAGTCATTGCGCAGGTACCCGACCTTGCCGTCCACGATCAGGTGCTCGTTCACCGCCTTGTCCTCGCAGCGCGCCTTTCCGCGACGGAACAATCGCAAGATCCAAGTGGGGTAGTAGCCCCGCCTGATCCACTTGCCCATCCAAACGAGACGTCTCTTCACGAAATAGCCGTTTTCCTTGGGGCAAGCCAAAATCAATCCTGAGATTTCCCACTTCAGTGCGTCCGGCATCCACTCGTCGGCGTCAAGAAAGAACACCCATTCGGTGGTGATCGGCAGATTTTCGAGCGCGTAGTTTCGTTGGTGGGAGTAGCCTTCGAACGGATGACGGGCGATTTCACACGGGAACCCCACCGCTATTTCCAGAGTGTGATCGGTGCTACCGGAGTCGAGAACGAACACCTGCCGCGCCCATCCCGCCACCGAGGCGAGCGCTTGTCCGATGTTCGCCTCCTCGTTCTGCGTGAGAATGACGACCGCGACATCGGTGCCCTCCCGCTCGGCGCGGGGCGCGTCGCCGCCGCTCGACCCCGTCGCGCGCGCTTCCGGCCGGGATCCCATTTTCAGCCGGACCGCTCGGCAACCACGAAGGTCGACGTTCCGAGCATAGGGTACGGCAAATCCGCTTCCCGGCGCTTGAGCCAGTCGAGCCGGTCGAGCAGAATCTCCGCAAGCGGGCGCGACAAGCCGGGAAGCGTGATCTCTGCCGCCGACCGCACCCACCCAAAACGTGCGGCGACTCGCTCCAGAGCGCGGCAGAGCACGTACACGTAGTCGGCCCAACGCGACCAGCCCGGATAGTTCGGAAGATAGCGAACGATGCGATAACCGTGGCGCGCGAGCAGTCCCTCCAGATCGTCGCGCGTGTAATGCCGGAGGTGTCCCATCAACGGCTCGTAGACCGGAAACCAGTGCCGGTACGGAACGCTGATGACGAGGTGGCCGTGAGGCTTGAGAACTCGCCCAATCTCCCGCAGCGCGCCCTCATGGTCGTGAATGTGCTCGAGGACCTCGAGACAGACCACGACGTCGGTGGTGGTGTCGGAAAGCGGAATCGCGGTGGCGGACCCGACCATGACCTCGGCCGAGTCCCCCAACGCTGTTCTCGCGACCCGGGCGCTCTGCTCGGCATACTCCAGGCCGCGCAGAACGATTCCGAGCCCGCCGAGTTCCGCGAGGTTGTCTCCGACGCCGCACCCGACGTCGAGGAGCCGACCTCCGCCCGCCAGCAGTTCCCGCACCGCCGAGCGCAGGGTCTCCGCCCGGGCTTCCCGGCGGCGGTCCTTGCGCGAATGCAGGAGGGCGATATCCTCGCGGGTAAAAAAGCTCCCGTAGAACTTCTGCGTTCCCTCGGGTCCGGAAAGGCGCGCCCGGTTCCGCTTCGCGGCTCGCAGCAGAGCAAGGTCCACGTAATCCCAAAGCTTTGCCGGATTGCCGGTGCCTCCGAAGTGCTCGGTCGCGCTCCTGTTCATTGCGCTAATGGCCCCTGCTTAAAGAATGTCCTATACTTCCGGTGGGAGGTGTGCCATGAGACCCACCGGAAGCCCGGAAGAGTTGGAACACAGGCGTTTGCGCGCGCTTGCGTTGCTCGATGAGGGTTTGCAGCCTGTGGAAGTCGCACGTCGCACCGGTGTGGATCGGCGCAGCGTGCGCCGCTGGAAGGCCGCGGCGCGCAAGCACGGCCGAGCCGGTGTGCAGGCGCGTGCGGCCCCCGGGCGACCCTCGAGGCTTAGCGCGGCGCGCAAACGTCGTCTGGAAGCGCTGCTGCTGAAGGGCCCGGTGGCCAGTGGGTTCGACACGGACCTTTGGACCTGCCCACGCGTAACCGAGCTGATCAGACGGCGTTTCGGCATCGACTATCACGTCGATCATGTCGGACGCTTGCTTCATGAGCTGGGTTGGAGTCCGCAGAAGCCCGCGCGCCGTGCCGCCCGAGCGCGACGAGCGGGAGATCCGTCGCTGGGTTCGTGAGGACTGGCCTCGGGTAAAAAAAACGCCGCACGTCGCGGGGCGACGATCGTCTTCATAGACGAAACCGGCTTCCTGATGGCGCCACTGGTGCGCTGCAGTTGGGCGCCGCGCGGGCGTACTCCAAAGCTCACGCAGCGCGGCCGCTCGCGGCGCAAGCTCTCGGGGATCGGCGCCTTGGCGGTGTCGCCCCGTCGTCGGCGCGTACACGCCTACTTCGCGGTGCTGGCCGACATCAGTTTCGACGGCGAACACATCGTCGCGTTCCTGCAGCAGTTGTGCAGGGCGTTGCGTCAGCCCATCGTCCTGGTGTGGGATCGGCTGGGCGCGCACATTGGGCAACCGGTCAAAGGCTGGCTCAAGCGCAACCGGCATCGCATCCGGGCTGAACTGCTGCCGCCCTACGCCCCCGAGCTCAACCCGGTCGAGCAGATATGGGGCTACGCAAAATGCGCCGACCTCGCCAATTTCGCGCCACTTGAGTTTCACGAACTCGCAATGCGCGCTCACCTGAGCCTTCTCGATATCGGTGACAACCCCACGCTGTTGCGCTCATTCCTGCGCCACTGCGCTCTCTCT
>JAKALD010000140.1 GCA_021813275.1 Pseudomonadota bacterium
GCGGCGAGGGCGGCTACCTGCTCAACAAGGACGGCGAGCGCTTCATGGAGCGCTACGCGCCGACCGCGAAGGACCTCGCCAGCCGCGACGTGGTTTCGCGCGCGATGACCACCGAGATCAAGGAAGGGCGCGGTTGCGGGCCGCACGCCGACCACGTGATGCTCAAGCTCGACCACCTCGGCCCGGAGGTGATCATGCACCGCCTTCCGGGCATCCGCGAGATCTCGATCAAGTTCGCCAACGTCGATCCGATCCGCGAGCCGATCCCGGTGGTGCCGACCGCGCACTACCAGATGGGCGGAATCCCGGCCAATTACATGGGGCAGGTCGTGGTGCCCGAGGGCGCGAGCAGCGAGTCGATCGTGCCGGGCTTCTACGCCGCGGGCGAATGCTCGTGCGTCTCGGTGCACGGCGGCAACCGCCTCGGCTGCAACTCGCTGCTCGACCTGGTGGTGTTCGGCAAGGCCTCGGGCGAGCAGATCACCAAGGACGTGCGCGCGCTGCCCAAGCCGCACCGCAACCTGCCCAAGGACGCGGCCGAGCGCTCGCTCGCGCGCCTCGCGCGCCTCGACTCCGCGACCACGGGCGAGCGCGTCGCCGACGTGGCGAACGACCTGCGCCGCACCATGCAGGCCCACTGCGGGGTGTTTCGCTTTCCGGAGCTGCTCGGCGAGGGCGTGGCGAAGATGAAGGGAATCGCCGAGCGCGCGGCGCGCGTCGCCATCGAGGACAAGTCGCGCGTGTTCAACACCGCGCGCATCGAGGCGCTCGAGCTGGACAACCTGGTCGAGGCGGCGATGGCGACGGTCGTCTCGGCCGAGGCGCGCAGGGAGTCGCGCGGCGCGCAGGCGCGCTCCGACCACCCCGAGCGCGACGACAAGAACTGGCTCAAGCACACGCTGTGGTACAAGGAAGGCAGCCGGCTCGCCTACAAGCCGGTGCATCTCAAGCCGCTGTCCGTGGAGACCTTCGAGCCGAAGGCCCGCGTCTACTGAGTATCCCATGCGCTTCTCGATCTACCGCTACGACCCCGACAGGGACGAGCGTCCCTACATGAAGGACTACGAGCTCGAGCCGCAGCACGGCGACCGCATGCTGCTCGATGCGCTGGTGCGCCTCAAGGCGCAGGACGACACGCTCGCCTTCCGCCGCTCCTGCCGCGAGGGCGTGTGCGGCTCGGACGCGATGAACATCAACGGCAGGAACGGCCTCGCCTGCATTACGCGGCTCGCCGACCTGCCCGAGCACGTCACGCTGCGGCCGCTGCCGGGGCTGCCGGTGGTGCGCGACCTGATCGTCGACATGACGCAGTTCTTCAGGCAGTACGAGTCGATCATGCCGTACCTGGTCAATCACGAGGCGCCGCCGGAGCGCGAGCGCCTGCAGTCGCCCGTGGAGCGCGCCGCCCTCGACGGTCTGTACGAGTGCATCCTGTGCGCGTGCTGCTCGACCGCCTGCCCGTCGTTCTGGTGGAACCCCGACAAGTACGTGGGGCCGGCGGGCCTGCTGCAGGCCTACCGCTTCCTCGCCGACACGCGCGACCTGGCGACGAGCGAGCGGCTCGACAACCTGGATGACCCCTACCGCCTGTTCCGCTGCCACACGATCATGAACTGCACCGACGTGTGCCCGAAGGGGCTCAACCCCGCGCACGCGATCGGCCGGATCAAGGAGATGCTCGTCCGGCGCGCGGTGTGACGCGGCGCGCAGGCTGCGCGACCCCATCCTTGCGCACGTGAACGCATCCGATGGACAGGGCGGCGCGCGACAGGCTTAAATGGAAGTGCCGGCGCGGCCTGCTCGAGCTCGACCTCGTGCTCGAAAGGTTCCTGCAGGGCCCGGCCGCGCAGCTTACGGACGAGCAGCTCGAGCGCCTCGGCGAGCTGCTCGAGCAGCCGGACAACGAGCTGTGGGACGCCGTCTGCGGCCGCAGCGAGCGCTTCGACGGGCGCTACCCCGATCTCGTCGAGCGGCTCCGTGCCTGCTGAGCAGGCCGGCGGTTCGGGGCATACTCGGGCACGCCCGGGCGCAACCAGGATAGGACGAGCATGGACAAGAAGGCCACACTGAAACTGTCGGACGGCAGGACGCTCGAGTTCCCGGTGCTCGGGGGCAGCATCGGGCCGGATGTCATCGACATCCGCAGCCTGTACGGGCAGGGCGGCGTGTTCACCTACGACCCGGGGTTCCTGTCGACCGCGAGCTGCGCCTCGAGCATCACCTACATCGACGGCGACGCGGGCCTGCTGCTGTACCGCGGCTACCCGATCGAGCAGCTCGCCACGCACTGCGACTTCCTCGAGGTGTGCTACCTGCTGCTCAACGGCGAGCTGCCGAACCGCAAGCAAAAGGAGGGGTTCGTCAACACCGTGACGCACCACACCATGGTGCACGACCAGCTCAACCGCTTCTTCATGGGGTTCCGGCGCGACGCGCACCCGATGGCGGTGATGGTCGGGGTGGTCGGCGCGCTCTCGGCCTTCTACCACGACTCGCTCGACATCGCCGACCCCGAGCACCGCAAGGTCGCGGCATTCCGCCTCATCGCCAAGATGCCGACCATCGTGGCGATGGCCTACAAGTACTCGATCGGGCAGCCGTTCGTCTACCCGCAGAACAGCCTTTCGTACACCGCGAACTTCATGCGCATGATGTTCGCGGTGCCGGCCGAAGAATACAACGTGAACGACGTCCTGGTGCGCGCGCTCGACCGCATCTTCATCCTGCACGCCGACCACGAGCAGAACGCCTCCACCTCGACCGTGCGCCTCTCGGGCTCCTCGGGCGCCAACCCGTTCGCCTGCATCGCGGCGGGCATCGCCTGCCTGTGGGGCCCGGCGCACGGCGGCGCGAACGAGGCCGCGCTCGAGATGCTCGAGAGCATCGGCGACGTCTCGAAGGTCGGCGAGTTCATCAAGAAGGCGAAGGACAAGAGCTCCGGCGTGCGCCTGATGGGTTTCGGGCATCGGGTCTACAAGCACTACGATCCGCGCGCCAAGCTCATGCGCGAGACCTGCCACGAGGTGCTCGACGAGCTCGGGCTGCACGACGACCCGCTGTTCAAGCTCGCGCTCGCGCTCGAGAAAATCGCGCTCGAGGACGACTACTTCGTGAGCCGCAAGCTCTACCCTAACGTCGACTTCTACTCGGGGATCGTGCAGCGCGCGCTCGGCATTCCGGTGTCGATGTTCACCTGCATCTTCGCGCTCGCGCGCACGGTGGGCTGGATCGCGCAGTGGAACGAGATGATCGGCGACCCGGAGCAGAAGATCGGCCGGCCGCGCCAGCTCTACAAGGGCGCGGCGCGGCGCGACGTGCAGCCGATCGACAGGCGATAGCGACGGCGGGCGCGCCCGCCGTCCCCTTGCAGCGGAGACCCCCGCCATGATGAAGCAGCTCCTCGGCAGCTCGTACCTGTTCGGCGGCAACGCGCCCTTCATCGAGGAGCTCTACGAGCGCTACCTCGCCAACCCGGGCGCCGTGCCCGAGGAGTGGCGCGAGTACTTCGACCAGATGCAGCACGTGCCGGGGACGGGCGAGGCGGCGAAGGACGTGGCGCACGCCCCGGTCATCGAGTCGTTCGTGCAGCGCGCCAGGGCGGGCGCGCTCGGCGCCCGCGCGCCGGTGCAGGTCGACACCGCGCACGAGCGGCTGCAGGTCGCGGCGCTGCTGCTCGTCACCGCGTACCGGATCTCGGGCTCGCGCTGGGCGACGCTCGATCCCCTCAAGCGCATGCCGCGCCCGGCGGTGCCCGAGCTCGAGGCGGGCTTCTACGACCTCACCGAGGGCGATCTCGACCGCGAGGTGAACGCGGGCTCGTTCGTCGGCCTGGACCGCACCTCGCTGCGCGGGCTGATCCAGGCGCTGCGCGAGACCTACTGCGGAGCGATCGGCTTCGAGTACATGTTCGTCAGCGACCGCGTGCAGCGCCAGTGGATCCAGGAGCGCATCGAGCCGGTGCGCGCCACGCCGCGCTACGCGCCGGCGGTGCAGAAGCGCCTGCTGCAGAAGCTCACCGAGGCGGAGACGCTGGAGCGCTACCTGCACACGCGCTACGTCGGCCAGAAGCGCTTCTCGCTGGAAGGCGGCGAGAGCCTGATCCCCGCGATCGACGAGCTGATCCAGCGCGCCGGCGCGGGCGGCGTGCAGGAGATCGTGATCGGCATGGCGCACCGCGGGCGCCTCAACGTGCTGGTCAACGTGCTCGGTAAAATGCCCAAGGAGCTGTTCCTCGAGTTCGAGGGCCAGCAGGCGCACGAGCTCGCCGCGGGCGACGTGAAGTACCACAACGGCTTCTCCTCCGACATCTCTACCGCGGGCGGGCCGGTGCACATCTCGCTCGCGTTCAACCCCTCGCACCTCGAGATCGTCAACCCTGTCGTCGAGGGCTCGGTGCGCGCGCGCCAGCGCCGCCGCGACGACAAGACCGGCGGCCAGGTGCTGCCGATCCTGATCCACGGCGACGCGGCCTTCGCCGCCCAGGGCGTGGTGATGGAGACGCTCAACCTCTCGGGCACGCGCGGCTACGGCACCGGCGGCACGGTGCACCTCGTGGTCAACAACCAGATCGGCTTCACGACCTCCGATCCGCGCGACACGCGCTCGACGATCTACTGCACCGACGTGGCGAAGATGGTCGAGGCGCCGATCTTCCACGTGAACGGCGACGACCCCGAGGCGGTGCTGTTCGTGACGCAGCTCGCGCTCGACTTCCGCCAGCAGTTCAGGAAGGACGTGGTGATCGACCTGGTGTGCTTCCGCAAGCTGGGGCACAACGAGCAGGACGAGCCTTTCATCACCCAGCCGCTGATGTACAAGAAGATCAGCCAGCACGCTGGCACGCGCAAGCTCTACGCCGACAAGCTCGCCACGCAGGGCGTGGTCGCGGCCGAGGAGGCCGAGCAGATGATCGCGCGCTGCCGGGCGGACCTGGACGCCGGCAAGCCGAGCGTCAACCCGGTGATCTCCAACTTCAAGAGCAAGTTCGCGGTCGACTGGGCGCCGTTCCTCAACACGCGCTGGACCGATGCCGCGGACACGCACGTGCCGCTCGCCGAGCTGCAGCGCCTCGCCGAGCGCGTCACGGCGGTGCCCGAGGGCTTCAGGATCCACCCGACCGTGGCGCGCGTCGTCGGGGCGCGCCGCCAGATGGCCGAGGGCAAGCTCCCGGTCGACTGGGGCATGGCCGAGACGCTCGCCTACGCGTCGCTGCTCTCCAACGGCTACGACGTGCGGCTCTCGGGGCAGGACACGGCGCGCGGCACCTTCGCGCACCGCCACGCGGTGCTGCACGACCAGGACCGCGAGCGCTGGGACCAGGGCAGCTACGTGCCGCTCTCGAACGTCGGCAAGGACCAGGGCCACTTCGTGGTCATCGACTCGGTGCTCTCCGAGGAGGCGGTGCTCGGCTTCGAGTACGGCTACGCGACCGCCGAGCCGAACGCGCTGGTCATCTGGGAGGCGCAGTTCGGCGACTTCGCGAATGGCGCCCAGGTGCTGATCGACCAGTTCATTTCCTCGGGCGAGGCGAAGTGGGGCCGGGCGTGCGGGCTCACGCTCTTCCTGCCGCACGGCTACGAGGGGCAGGGGCCGGAGCACTCCTCGGCGCGCCTGGAGCGCTACTTGCAGCTGTGCGCCGAGCACAACATGCAGGTGTGCGTCCCGTCGAACGCCTCGCAGATCTTCCACTTGCTCAGGCGCCAGATGCTGCGCCCGTTCCGCAAGCCGCTCGTAGTGCTCACGCCCAAGTCGCTGCTGCGCAAGAAGGAGGCGGCGGTATCGATCAAGGAGCTCGCCAAGGGCGGGTTCCTGACAGTGATCCCCGAGGTCGACGCGCTCGAGCCGAAGAGCGTGACGCGGGTGATCGCCTGCTGCGGCAAGGTCTACTACGACCTGCTCGCGGCGCGCCGCGAGCGCCGCCACGATCATGTCGCGATCGTGCGCGTGGAGCAGCTCTATCCCTTCCCGCACAAGCCGTTCGCGGCCGAGATGAAGCGCTACCCGAACGCGAGCGAGATCGTGTGGTGCCAGGAGGAGCCGCAGAACCAGGGCGCCTGGTACCAGATCGGGCATTATCTGGTCGAGAACATGCGGCGCGAGCAGAAGCTGTTCTACGCCGGCCGGCCGGCCTCGGCGGCCCCCGCCGGAGGTTACCTGGCGAAGCACAACGAGCGCCAGAAGGCGCTGCTCGAGATGGCGTTCGGCAAGTACAAGTAAGGCAGGCTGCCCGGCGCGCTGCGCGCTGGTTTTTCGGAAACCCGGGCGAGGTCGAGCCGGACCCGGGGAAAAATCGAACGGGAGAAGCGAGTGATCGTCGAAGTGAAAGTGCCGCAGCTGTCGGAATCGGTTGCCGAGGCGACGCTGCTCGAATGGCACAAGAAGGAAGGCGACGCGGTCGCGCGCGACGAGAACCTCGTCGACATCGAGACCGACAAGGTCGTGATGGAGCTGCCGGCGCCCGCCGGCGGCGTGCTCAGCAAGATCGTGAAGGGCGACCGCAGCGCGGTCGGTTCCGGCGACGTGATCGCTGTGATCGACACCGAGGCGAAGGCCGCCGGGGCCGCGCCGGCGGCACCCGCGGCGCGGCCGGAGAAGGAGGCCCCTGCGCCGGCGAGGCAGGCTCCGCCCGTCATGCCGGCCGCGCGCAAGCTCGCGAGCGAGCGGGGCGTGGACACGGCCCGGCTGCAGGGCAGCGGCCGCGAAGGCCGGGTCACGAAGGCGGACGTGCTCGAGCAGATCGCCAGGCCCGCTTCGTACGCGGCCGCAGCACCGCTCGCGCCGCCCCCCGCCCGGCCGCCGCTGCAGCAGCCGCCCGCGCCGGTGAGCGTCGAGCGGCTGATCGGCGCCCGCCCCGAGCAGCGCGTTCCGATGTCGCGCCTGCGGGCGCGCATCGCCGAGCGCCTGGTGGAGTCGCAGTCCACGGCGGCGATCCTGACGACCTTCAACGAGGTCAACATGCAGCCGGTGATCGACCTGCGGCGCAAGCACCAGGAGCGCTTCGAGAAGGAGCACGGCGTGCGCCTCGGCTTCATGTCGTTCTTCGTGAAGGCCTCGGTCGCGGCGCTCAAGAAGTTCCCGATCGTCAACGCCTCGGTCGACGGCAACGACATCGTGTATCACGGCTACTTCGACATCGGCATCGCGGTGAGCAGCCCGCGCGGGCTGGTGGTGCCGATCCTGCGCGACGCCGACCAGATGTCGTTCGCGGCGATCGAGAAGGCGATCGCCGACTTCGGCAAGCGCGCGCAGGAGGGCAAGCTCGGCATCGAGGAGCTGACCGGCGGCACCTTCTCGATCTCCAACGGCGGGGTGTTCGGCTCGATGCTCTCGACCCCGATCATCAACCCGCCGCAGTCGGCGATCCTCGGCGTGCACGCGACCAAGGACCGCCCGGTCGCCGAGCACGGCCAGGTCGTCATCCGGCCGATGAACTACCTCGCCCTTTCCTACGACCACCGCATCATCGACGGCCGCGAGGCGGTGCTGTTCCTCATCGCGCTCAAGGAGGCGCTGGAAGACCCAGCGCGCCTCATCCTGGAGATCTAGACGATGCAGTCCTTCGACGTCGTGGTCATCGGCGCGGGCCCGGCCGGCTACATCGCGGCGATCCGCTGCGCGCAGCTCGGCTTCGAGACCGCCTGCGTGGACAAGTGGAAGACCCCCGCGGGTCAGTACGCGCTCGGCGGGACCTGCCTCAACACCGGCTGCATCCCCTCCAAGGCGCTGCTCGAGTCCTCCGAGAACTACGAGCGCGTGCTGCACAAGTTCCAGGTGCACGGCATCACCGCATCGGGCGTGAAGCTCGACCTCGCGGGCATGCAGGCCCGCAAGGGGCGCATCGTCGCGCGCATGACCGGCGGGATCGCCGGCCTGTTCAAGAAGCACAAGATCGCCTGGCTGCAGGGGCACGGCCGGCTCGCCGGAGGCGGCACCACCTGGAAAGTCGAGGTGAAGGGCGAGCAGGGCGCCGAGACGGTCGAGGCGAAGAACGTGATCATCGCCACCGGCTCCAAGGCGCGCCAGCTCCCCGGGGCGGCCGTCGACAACAGGCTGATCTGCGACAACGAAGGCGCGCTCGCCTTCGATGCGGTGCCCGAGCGCCTGGGCGTGATCGGCGCCGGGGTGATCGGCCTGGAGCTGGGCAGCGTGTGGCGGCGGCTCGGCTCGAAGGTGAAGGTCCTCGAGGCGCTGCCGGGCTTCCTCGGCGCGGCCGACGAGTCGGTCGCGCGCGAAGCCTGGAGGATCTTCACCCAGGAGCAGGCGCTCGACATCGAGCTCGGCGCGACGGTCCGCGCGGTAAAGGTCGGCAAGAAAGGCGTGACCGTCGAGTACGCGAGCGCCGCGGGCGGCGCCGCGAAGCTCGAGGTCGACCGGCTGGTCGTGTCGATCGGCCGCGTGCCGAACACCGAGAACCTGGGCGCCGAGGCGGTCGGCCTCAAGATCGACGCACGCGGCTTCGTCGAAGTCGACAAGAACTGCCGCGCCAGCCTGCCGCGCGTGTACGCGATCGGCGACGCGGTGCGCGGGCCGATGCTCGCGCACAAGGGCGAGGACGAGGGCGTGATGGTCGCCGAGATCATCGCCGGCCAGCACGGCCACGTGAACTACGACGCGATCCCGTGGGTGATCTACACCGCGCCGGAGATCGCCTGGGTCGGCAAGACCGAGCAGCAGCTCAAGGAGCAGGGCATCGCCTACCGCAGCGGCCGCTTTCCCTTCTCCTACAACGGGCGCGCCCTGGGGCGCGACGAGCCTGAGGGCTTCATCAAGATGCTGGCCGACGCCTCGACCGACCGGGTGCTCGGCGTGCACGCGCTCGGCGGCCAGGCCTCCGAGCTGATCGCGGAAGCCGTGATGGCGATCGAGTTCGGGGCGAGCTCCGAGGACATCGCGCGCATCTGCCACGCGCACCCCTCCATGTCGGAGGTGATGCGCGAGGCGGCGCTCGCCGTGGACAAGCGCAGCCTGAACGGTTGAACCCGGGCAGTATGGAGATCCTGAACCCGGTGCTCCATCTCGAGCGGGGCTCGGCGCCGGATGTCGTGTCGCTCTACCGTCAGCAGCTCGAGAAGCGCGGCTTCGTGTCCGATCCGGCGCAGTGGCGCGCCGTCGAGCGGCTGCAGCGCCTGTACGAGGAGTGGTTCGCCTACAAGGCGCGTCGCAGCACCCGGCTCAGGCGGCTGCTGGTCAAGCCGGCGCTGCCGCGCGGCGTGTACCTCTGGGGCGGAGTGGGGCGCGGCAAGAGCTTCCTGATGGACAGCTTCTTCCTGTGCGCGCCGCTGGTGCGCAAGCGCCGCGTGCACTTCCACCACTTCATGCGCGAAGTCCATCGCGAGCTCGACGCGCTGAAGGGCACCGAGGACCCGCTCGCCGCCGCGGCCGCGCGCACCGCGAAGCGCTACCGGCTGGTGTGCTTCGACGAGTTCCACGTCTCCGACATCGCCGATGCGATGATCCTCGGCCGCTACCTCGAGCAGGTGACGGCGCGCGGCGTCGTCTTCTGCATGACCAGCAACTACCACCCCGACGAGCTCTACGCGAACGGGCTGCAGCGCGAGGCATTCCTGCCCGCGATCGAGGTGCTGAAGGAGCGCCTCGAGGTGCTGCACGTCGACGGAGGCCAGGATTACCGGCGGCGCAAGCTGGCGCGCGTCCAGGTCTACCACGTGCCGCCCGGCGCGCAGAGCGACGCCGCGCTCGAGGCGAGCTTCGCCGAGCTTGCCGACGTGGAGCCCGAGCACCACGCGCTCGACGTCGAGGGGCGGCGAATCGCCTACCGCAAGCGCGCGGGGGGGCTGGTCTGGTTCGATTTCGCGGTGCTGTGCGGCGGG
>JAKALD010000141.1 GCA_021813275.1 Pseudomonadota bacterium
TCGGCTCGATCCCGACCGAGACCGAGGACCAGAAGGCGCGCGTCGAGAAGCTGAAAAGCATGGAAACCGCCAAGATCGCGCCGCTCGCGGTGTACCTCGCGAGCGACGCGTCGATGGAGGTCACCGGCCAGATCTTCGGGGTGCGCGCGAACGAGATTTTTCTCTTCAGCCAGAACCGCCCCGTGCGCTCGGTGCACCGCGCCGGCGGCTGGACGCCGGAGGCGATCGCCGAGCAGGCGATGCCCGCGCTGCGCGCGAGCTTCACCCCGCTCGATCGCTCGCAGGACGTGTTCTCGTGGGATCCGATCTGAGCGGCGGTGCGGCTTTGGTTTTAGGGTTAGGCTTTTCATCGATCTCCCCTTTTTCGTACGGAGCGTTTTTTGCTCCGTACGAAAAAGGGGAGACACAGCAGCGTTCGCAGGATCACCGCCGGTGCTCGACTTCACGCCGTGGTTTCTCCGCCTTTTGCACGGCTCACAAGACGAGCCGTGCAAAAAGCGGAGATTGGATGAAAACCGGGTTCCGTGCCGAACCTTCTTCGGGTATAGGTTTTTCATCGATCTCCCCTTTTTCGTACGGATCGCTTTCTGATCCGTACGAAAAAGGGGAGACACAGCATCCTTCGCAGGTTCACCGTCGGTGCTCGACTTCACGCCGCGGCTTCTCCCCTTTTTCGCACGGAGCAAAGAACGCTCCGTGCGAAAAGGGGAGATTGGATGAAACCCGGATACAGCGTGAATAAGATTCGCAAATCCCGCTTCATTCCTGCCTGACCCATGCCCGGCCCCCTCTCCCACATCCGCGTGCTCGATCTCTCGCGCGTGCTCGCCGGACCCTGGGCGGCGCAGAACCTCGCCGACCTCGGCGCGGAAGTCATCAAGGTCGAACGCCCGGGTGCGGGCGACGACACGCGCGGCTGGGGCCCACCCTGGCTGAAGGACGGCGCGGGCAACGACACGCGCGAGTCGGCCTACTACGTCTCGGTGAACCGCAACAAGAAGTCGGTCACGCTCGATCTCGCGAAGCCGGAGGGCCAGGCGATCGCGCGCGAGCTCGCGGCGAAGTGCGACGCGCTGATCGAGAACTACAAGGTCGGGACGCTCGCGCGCTACGGCTTGGGCTACGCAGACCTCGCGCGGCTCAACCCGCGCCTGGTGTATTGCTCGGTCACCGGCTTCGGCCAGGACGGGCCGCGGGCGCAGCAGCCGGGCTACGACTTCATCTTCCAGGGCATGGGCGGGCTGATGAGCATCACCGGCGAGCGCGACAACCGCCCCGGCGGCGGGCCGCAGAAGGTCGGGATCGCGATCACCGACGTGCTCACCGGGATGTACGCGAGCCTCGCGGTTTGCGCCGCGCTCGCGAGCCGCGAGAGAAGCGGCAAGGGCCAGTACATCGACTGCGCGCTGCTCGACACCATCGTCGCCTTCAACGCCAACCAGGCGGTGAGCTATTTCTGCTCGGGGAACGTGCCGCGGCGCTGGGGCAACGCGCACCCGCAAGTCGTGCCCTACGAGGCCTTCGCCACCGCGGACGGCCACATGATCCTGGCGGTCGGCAACGACGCCCAGTTCGCGCGCTTCTGCGCCGTCGCCGGACGCCCCGAGCTCGCCCGGGACGAGCGCTTCAGGACCAACTCGCAGCGCATCGTGAACCGCGAAGCGCTGATCCCGATCGTCGCCGCGATCATGAGGACGCGCGGCAAGCGCGACTGGCTCGCCGCGCTCGAGGCCGCGGGCGTTCCCTGCGGGCCGATCAACGACATGCGCGAGGTGTTCGAAGAGCCGCAGGTCGTGCACCGCGGCCTGCGGGTCGACATCCCGCATCCGCTCGGGGCCACGGCGCCGGTGGTCGCGAGCCCGATGCGCTTCTCCGATACGCCGGTCGAGTACCGTCGCGCACCGCCGCTCCTCGGCGAGCATACCGATGAGGTGTTGACCGCAGTTCTCGGCAAGGACGCGGCCGAGATTGCCCGCTTGCGCGACGCGGGCATTGTCTAGGAAGCGCCATGGATCGCGTCCTGCTCACCGACCCGATCGATCCGGCCGCGGTGCGCATGCTCTCGGCCGAAGCCGAGGTGATCGAGGCGCCCGATGGCGAGCCCGCGACGGTGAGGCGCCTGGCGCGCGAGGCGGACGCGATCATCATCCGCAGCCGGCTGCCGGAGGACATCTTCGAGGCCGCGCCCCGCGTGCGCGCCGTGGTGATCCACGGCACCGGCACCGACCTGGTTCCGCTCGCCTCGGCGACCGCTTGCGGCGTGCTGGTCGCGAACCTCCCCGGAGAGAACGCGCAGTCGGTGGCTGAATACTGCGTGATGGCGATGCTGATGCTTGCGCGCAACGTGGTGGCGATCACCGGCGCGCTGCGCGCCGACAGTTGGGACAACGCGCGCGCGCTCGGCGCCGGCGTGCACGAAATTGCGGGCATGACCTGCGGCGTGGTCGGCGTAGGCGAGATCGGGCGCCGCGTGGCGAGAATCCTGCGGCGCGGCTTCGGCATGCGCGTGCTCGGGAACCAGCGCCGGCTCGAGCGGCTGCCGCCCGAGGCCGAGCCCGCATCGCTCGACGCGCTCGTCGCGCAGTCGGACTTCGTCGTCGTCACCTGCCCGCTGACGCCCGAGACGCATCACCTCTTCGACCGCGAGCGCATCGGTCGCATGAGGCGCGAGGCCTGGCTCATCAACGTCGGCCGCGGGCCGGTGGTCGACGAGGCGGCGCTCGTCGAGGCGCTGCGCGCGCGGCGCATCCGCGGCGCGATGCTCGATGTCTACCAGAGTTACCGGCTCGCGCCAGGCCACCCGCTGTTCGCGCTCGACAATGCGGTGCTCACGCCGCATCTGGCCGGCATGACGCAGGAGTCGCGCGCGAGGAGCGGCGCGGCCGCGGCGGCGGAAGCGCTGCGCATGCTCGCGGGCGAGCGGCCGAGGAATTTCGTCAACCCGCAAGCCTGGGAGGCCCACCTGCGCCGCACGACCCCGGCTGCCGGTAGGATGGCGGATCGGAAAGGAGCCGTCCCGTGAAAAAGAGGCGCATCCGCAGCGACATGGCCTGGAGCACGCCAGAGCGCATCGTGGTGCGCGGGCTGGACCTGCCGGGCGAGATCCTCGGCAGGCTGACGCTCGGCGACATGGCGTTTCTCGAGCTGATGGGCCGCACGCCCACCGCCGGCGAATCGAAGCTGTTCAACGCGATGGTGGTCACGCTGGTCGAGCACGGCATCACCCCTTCGGCGCTCGCCGCGCGCCTCACCTACCTCGGCGCACCGGAGGCGCTGCAGGCCGCGGTGGCCGCCGGCTTGTGCGGCCTGGGGAGCGTCTTCGTCGGCTCGACCGAGGACTGCGCCAGGATGCTGCGCGAGGCGCTCCCGGATCCGAAGGCGAAGGCCGACCTCGAGGGGCTCGCGCGCGCGATCGTGGCCGCGCGCGAGGTGATTCCCGGCATCGGCCATCCGCTGCACAAGCCGGTCGATCCGCGCACCGCGCGGCTGTTCGAGATCGCGCGCGAGACCGGCTTCTACGGCCCCTACTGCGATCTCATCCAGCGGGTCGCGGCCGAGGCGGAGCGCTCCTCCGGGGGCAGGAAGTCCCTGCCGGTGAACGCCACCGGCGCGATCGGCGCCCTCGGCTGCGAGCTCGGCTTCGACTGGAAGGTGCTGCGCGGCCTGGGAGTGATCGCGCGCGCGATCGGCTTGGTCGGGCACCTGCTCGAGGAGTCGCGCGAGCCGATCGCGCAGGAGGTCTGGTTCCGCGTCGAGGAAGAAGCGAGCGCCCATCTCAAGCCGAAGACATGAATCCCGCACACGAAAGCCATGCCGAGCTGCGCGACGCGGTGCGCGCGCTGTGCGGCCAGTTCGACTCCGCCTACTGGCAGAAGATCGACGAGGCGCGCGCCTACCCCGAGGCGTTCGTCGACGCGCTCACCAAGGCCGGCTGGATGTCGGCGCTGATCCCGGAAGAGTACGGCGGCTCGGGCCTCACGCTCACCGATGCCTCGGTGATCATGGAGGAGATCACGCGCTGCGGCGGCAACGCGGGCTCCTGTCACGGGCAGATGTACAACATGAACACGCTGCTGCGGCACGGCTCGCCGGAGCAGAAGAAGAAGTACCTGCCGAGGATCGCCTCCGGCGAGCTGCGCCTGCAGGCGATGGGGGTCACGGAGCCGAGCGCCGGGACCGACACTACGCGCATCAAGACCGTCGCCGTGCGGAAGGGCGACCGCTACGTGGTCAACGGCCAGAAGGTCTGGACCTCGCGCCTGCAGCACTCCGAGCTCATGATCCTGCTCGCGCGCACCACGCCGCTCGCCGAGGTCGCGAAGAAGTCCGACGGCATGTCGGTGTTCCTCGTCGACAAGCGCGCGGCGCTCGGCAAGGGGCTCAGCATGCGCCCGATCCGCAACATGGTGAACCACGAGACGAACGAGGTGTTCTTCGACAACCTCGAGGTTCCCGCCGAGAACCTGATCGGCGAGGAGGGCAAGGGGTTCCGCTACATCCTCGACGGGCTGAACGCCGAGCGCATCCTGATCGCCGCCGAGTGCATCGGCGACGGCCACTGGTTCGTCGAGCGCGCGGTGAAGTACGCGAAGGACCGCGTGGTGTTCGACCGTCCGATCGGCCAGAACCAGGGCGTGCAGTTCCCGATCGCCGAAGCCTACATGGAGATCGAGGCCGCGAACCTGATGCGCTACAAGGCCGCCGGTCTGTTCGACGCGAAGAAGCACTGCGGCGCCGAGGCCAACATGGCGAAGCACTTGGCCGCCAAGGCCTCCTGGGAGGCGGCGAACGTCTGCCTGCAGACGCACGGCGGCTTCGGCTTCGCCGCCGAGTACGACGTGGAGCGCAAGTTCCGCGAGACGCGCCTGTACCTGGTGGCGCCGATCTCGACCAACCTGATCCTCGCCTACGTCGCCGAGCACGTGCTCGGCCTGCCGCGCTCCTTCTGAGGCGCGCGCTCAGCGCGGCCAGCTCGGCTTGCGCTTCTCGATGAAGGCGTCCATCCCTTCGCGGCCTTCGTCGCTCGCCGCGTTGCAGGCGATCACCTCGCTCGCGAGGCGATATGCGCCCTCCAGCCCCATCTCGAGCTGCCGGTAGAACTGGCGCTTTCCGGCCGCGACCGCACCCTGGGGCTTCGAGGCGATGAGCGCTGCGAGCTTGGCGACCTCGGCATCGAGCTGCTCGGGCGGCACGACGCGGTTGACCAGCCCGTAGGCCTTCGCGGTCGGCGCGTCGATGAACTCGCCGGTGAGCAGCATCTCCATCGCCTGCTTGCGCCCGACGTTGCGCGCGAGCGCCACGCTCGGCGTGGAGCAGAACAGGCCGAAGTTCACCCCGCTCACCGCGAAGCGGGCGACGTCCGCGGCGACTGCGAGGTCGCATTGCGCGACCAGCTGGCAGCCCGCGGCGGTCGCGGTGGCGTGCACCTTGGCGATCACCGGCTGCGGCAGCGACACGATCGAGGTCATCACCTTGCTGCACTTGCTGAACAGCGCCTCGATTCTCTCCTGCGTGCCGAGCGCGCGGATCTCCTTCAGGTCGTGGCCGGCGCAGAAGCCGCGCCCGAGCGCCGCGATCACCACCACGCGCACACCCGCGTCCTGCGCGAGCGCGTCGAGCTCGCCCTGCATGCGCTCGAGCAGCTCGCCCGAGAGCGCGTTGAACTGCTCGGGACGGTTGAGCGTGAGGGTCGCGATGCCGTCGCGGTCCTCGCGCAGCAGGATCGCCTCCCGGTCTTTCGGAACAGCGCTCATGTCACACCTCCTTCAGGTGTCGATCGCGCTGGCGGACTTGGCCTTCTCGCGCAGCACGAATTTCTGGATCTTGCCGGTCGAGGTCTTGGGCAGCTCGCCGAACACCACCGCGCGCGGCGCCTTGAACTTCGCCATGCGCTCGCGGCAGAACTCGACGATCTCCTGCTCGCTCGCCGTGGCGCCCGCCTTGAGCTCGACGAAGGCGCACGGCGTCTCGCCCCATTTCGCGTCGGGCTTCGCGACCACCGCCGCCGCGAGCACCGCCGGATGGCGGTAGAGCACGTCCTCGACCTCGATCGAGGAGATGTTCTCGCCGCCCGAGATGATGATGTCCTTGGAGCGGTCCTTGATCTTTGCGTAGCCGTCGGGCTGCATTACCGCCAGGTCGCCGGAATGGAACCACCCGCCGGCGAACGCCTCCTGCGTGGCCTTCGGATTCTTCAGGTACCCCTTCATGGTGATGTTGCCGCGGAACATGATCTCGCCCATCGTCTCGCCGTCGGCGGGCACCGGCCGCATTGTCCGGGGGTCCATGACCGTCATGCCCTCCTGCAGCAGGTAGCGCACGCCCTGCCGGCCGTTGCGCTGCGCGCGCTCGGCGAGCGGCAGCTCCTCCCACTCCGGCTGCTTCGCGCACACCGAGGCCGGGCCGTAAGTCTCGGTGAGGCCGTAGACGTGGGTGATCGAGAAGCCCATCCGCTCCATCCCCTCGATCATCGCCGCCGGCGGCGCCGCCCCGGCGACCATGGCGTTGACGCGCCAGTCGATGCCGCGCTTCAACTCCTCGGGCGCGTTGATGAGCGTCTGGTGCACGATCGGCGCGCCGCAGTAGTGCGTGACCCGGTGCTTCCTGATCAGGTCGAAGATCGGGGCAGCCTCGACTTTGCGCAGGCACACGTTGGTGCCGGCATTCGCCGCCATGGTCCACGGGAAGCACCAGCCGTTGCAGTGGAACATCGGCAGCGTCCACAGGTACACCGAATGCTGCGGCATGCCTCAATCGAGGATGTTGCCGACCGCGTTCAGGTAGGCGCCGCGGTGGTGGTAGACGACGCCTTTCGGATTGCCGGTGGTGCCCGAAGTGTAGTTGAGCGAGATCGCCTGCCATTCGTCCGCCGGATGCGCCCAGGCGTACTCCGGGTCGCCCTCCTCGAGGAGCTGCTCGTAGTTCTTGTCGCCGAGGCGCTTGCCGGACGCCGGCGACTCCGGATCCACCGCGTCGATCACCGGAAGCTTGTGCCCGAGCTTCGCGAGCGCCGCCTCGATCGTGGGCGCGAACTCGGGGTCGGTGATCAGCAGCTTCGCGCCGCCGTGCCCGAGCATGAAGGCGATCGCCTCGGCGTCGAGGCGCGTGTTGAGGGTGTTCAGCACCGCGCCGCACATCGGCACTCCGAAATGTGCCTCGACCATGGCCGGCACGTTGGGCAGCATCACCGCCACCGTGTCGCCGAGGCCGATGCCGCGCCTGGCGAGCGCCGAGGCGAGCCGCCAGCAGCGGGCGTACACCTCCTGCCAGGTGTGGCGCGCTGCGCCGTGGACGACCGCGAGGCGCCGCGGATAGACGTACGCGGTGCGCTCGAGCAGCGAGAGCGGCGTGAGCGGCGCGTAGTTGGCGGGGTTCTTGTCGAGGTCGGTCTCGTACGGATTGGCGGTCGGACTCATGGGCGGACTTGCCTCGGCAGCCGGGGGCGAAAAGTATAGCGCAGCGCCCTCGGGCGGCTCGCGCCTAAGGGAGCCGCCGCCACACGCACGCGCCGCCGGATTCCTTGTCGATGCCGTCGAGCAGCTTCTCGTGCGCCTCGATCTCCGCGCGGCTCGCGCGCAGCACCGCGAGCTTCGAGACCTCGAGCCGCAGGCTGCCGCGCGCGGCCTCATCCGCCGCCCCGAAATCCATCGTCAGGCTGTCCTGGCCGCGCGTCATCGCGAGGTACACCTCGGCCAGCAGCCGCGCGTCGAGCAGCGCGCCGTGCAGCGTGCGGTGCGCGTTGCTCACGCCGTAGCGCTCGCACAGCGCGTCGAGCGAGTTGCGCTTGCCGGGATGCAGCTCGCGCGCCAGCGCGAGCGTGTCGACGACCCCCGCGGCGTGCTCGGAGAGCCTGCCCAGGCCGCACAGCCCGAGCTCCCGGTCGAGGAACTCGACGTCGAAGTCCGCGTTGTGGATGACGAGCTGCGCGCCGCGCACGTAGTCGATGAGCTCGGCGGCGATGTCGGCGAAGCGCGGCTTGTCGGCGAGGAACTCGCGCGTCAGGCCGTGCACCTGCACCGCGCCCTGCTCGATGTCGCGCTCGGGGTTGACGTAGCGGTGGAAGTGGTTGTCGGTGACCCGCCGGCTGAGCAGCTCGATGCAGCCGAGCTCGATCACCCGGTCGCCGAGCTTGGCGTTGAGGCCGGTGGTTTCGGTGTCGAGGACGATCTGGCGCATCGCCCCTACCTGTGGCCGCCGGCCGCGGCGTGCTCTTCCAGGCCGCGGTTGGCGAGCGCGTCGGCGCGCTCGTTCTCCGCGTGCCCGGCGTGCCCGCGCACCCAATGCCACTCGACCTCGTGCGACGCCGCGAGCGCGTCGAGCCTCTGCCACAGGTCGAGGTTCTTGACCGGCTTGCGCTCCGCGGTGCGCCAGCCGCGCCGCTTCCAGTCGTGGATCCACGCCGAGATGCCCTTCTGCACGTACTGCGAGTCCGTGTAGACGCGCACCTTGCAGCGCCGCTTGAGCGCCTCCAAGCCGCGGATCACGGCGGTGAGCTCCATGCGGTTGTTGGTCGTGGCCGTCTCGCCGCCGCGCAGCTCCTTCTCGCTGCCCGGCGCGCGCAGCACGACGCCCCAGCCGCCCGGGCCCGGATTGCCGCGGCACGCCCCGTCGGCGTACATCTCCACCACCTGCTCAGGCATCGCCGTTATGCGCGGACCTCTGCACGCCCTTCGCGTGACCGTTGCGCGGGATCGCGGCGAGCGCGCGGCGCCGCAGGCGCTCCTTGCGCCACGCCGGCGTCACGATGCGCATCCCCGGCACACGCTTGACCGCCCGCACCACGTACACGCCCCCGGCGATCGGCCACCAGCGCGCGCCGGCGTTCTCCATGAACGCGAAGCGCTCCAGCCAGCGCTCGCTCGCGAAGGGCGGCGCATAGCGGCCGAACTTGCCGCCGTTCAGCTCGAAGCCGAGGAGCTTCAGCCAATCCTTGAGCCGCACCAGGCCGATGAAGCGCGCGTCCCAGGGTGCGCCGGCGTCCCGCGGCGCGAAGGACTGGCGCAGGCGCCACAGCGAAAGCGTGTTGAAACCCGACATCACCAGCTGCCCTTCGGGCAGCAGCACGCGCTCGGCCTCGCGCAGCACCTGGTGCGGATCGGCGCACGACTCGAGCAGATGCGGCAGCGCGAGCAGGTCCACACTCTGCGAGGCGAGCGGCAGCTGCAGCGGGTCGGCGGTGAGCGCCGCGCCCGGCTCCAGGCCGAGCGTGAAGCGGAACGGAATGCGGTTCTGGCGCAGGAAGTCGATCTCGGGCAGCCCGACCTGCGCGGCGCGAAAGCCGAAGCAGTCTTCGGTAGCGAGGCCGAACTGCGCCAGCTCCCAGTCGAGCACATAGCGCCCTTGCGGGGTCGCGAGCCACTCGGCGAACGCGAGCTTCTGCCCGCTCGCCCCGGCGGGAGAGGGTCCGACGAAGTTTCTGCGCACCGTTGCCTTTCCATCCGGCTAAAATCGCCGGATGCACGAAATCGATTCGCTTCAGACCATCAAGGATAACCGCATCTGGACGCTGCGCAATGCGATGCGCGCAGCCGCTCCGGTGCCCGGCGCCGCACCGGCCGGCTCGACCGCGCAGGGACAGCTGCCCCAATCGGTTCCGTCCTGCTTCGCCCTGGGCCGGCGGTGACCGCGCCCGCCACCGAGCACCTGGAAATCCGGCGACCGGAACCGGTGCGCATGCCCGCCGCCGTGCGCGCGTGGAACCACCGGCTCTGACCGCCGGCGCGCGCAACCGGGTGCGGCGCTGGCTGGCGCTCGCTGCCGCGGCGCTGCTCGCGGCGTGCGCGGCCAC
>JAKALD010000142.1 GCA_021813275.1 Pseudomonadota bacterium
GGTCGGGGTGGCGGCCGGCGCGACGCGCGCTCCGCCGCCGGGCTCGGCCTCCGGCGCGAATTGGGCGAGCGTGGTCACCGCTCGAGCGCTCGAGCGCCCGCCGGCGCCTCAACGGCGCCGCAGGAATCGGCCCCGGCATTCGAGGTCACGGCGAACCGCGTCGGTTGCCCCTGGTCTTGCACGTCGCATCCCCCCGAGTAATCCCTGACGCCCGGCTGTCTCCCGCATCGGACAAGCCTTCTCTCACGTGGCGTAAGGCTCTCCGAGCTGCCCCGCAAGATCAAGAGCGAGCCCCGGATCGCAAGGTAAATTTTCGTGTAGGGCCCGGCATTTGCCGCAGCTGCCCGCCCAACTACCGAATTTTCCGCACGTTTTGCGGACCGCGCCACGCCGCTTCGGGGGCAGGAACCGGGTATTGGAGGGGGGTTTATAATCCGCCCCTTTTCCCGATGCCCCTCGACGTCAAAGCCCACCTCGCACAGCTGCTTCGCGAAGCGCTCGCGCAGCTCGCCCCCGAGGCGGCGCAGACCGAGATCGTCATCGAGCGCCCGCGCGAGGCGGCGCACGGCGATTTCGCCTGCAGCGTCGCGCTGCAGCTCGCCAAGCGCCTGAAGCGCAATCCGCGCCAGCTCGCCGAGGCGCTCGCGGCGGCCCTGCGCGCGCGCCCCGGATTCGCCGAAGGCTACGTGCAGTCCGTCGAGGTCGCGGGCGCGGGCTTCATCAACCTGCGCCTTGCGCCGCGCGCCAAGCATGCGGTGGTCCGGCGCGCGCTCGCCGAGGGCGCGCACTACGGCCGGCGGCGCGACCCCCACCCGCAGAGCGTGCAGGTCGAGTTCGTCTCGGCCAACCCCACCGGGCCGCTGCACGTCGGCCACGGCCGCGGCGCGGCCTACGGCGCGAGCCTCGCGAACCTGCTCGAGCTCGCGGGCCACCGGGTGACCCGCGAGTACTACATCAACGACGCCGGAAGGCAGATGGACATCCTCGCGCTGTCGACCTGGCTGCGCTACCTCGAGTCGCGCGGCATCGAGGTGCCGTTTCCGGCCGGCGCCTACCGGGGCGACTACGTGCGCGACATGGGGCGCGGGCTCGGCGAGCGCCTCGGCGCGCGCTTCGAGCGCGCGGCCCACGAGGTCGCGCACGGCCTGCCGTTCGGCGACCCGGACCCCGAGGCGCTGCTCGACGAGTACATCGAGCGCGCGAAGGCCCTGCTCGGCGCCGATTACGCGGTGGTGCACGCGCACGCGCTCGAGCTGCAGATGGCCGACTTGCGCGCCGATCTCGCCGAATTCGGAGTGCGCTTCGACGTGTGGTTCTCCGAGCGCTCGCTCTACGAGCGCGGCGCGGTCGAGCGCGTGGTCGCGCGGCTGGAAGAGCGCGACGAGGTGTACGAGAAGGACGGCGCGCTGTGGTTCCGCTCCACCGCCTATGGCGACGAGAAGGACCGCGTCGTGCGGCGCGAGAACGGCCAGTACACCTACTTCGCCTCCGACATCGCCTATCACGTCGACAAGTACGAGCGCGGATTCGAGCGCCTGGTGAACGTGTGGGGCGCCGATCACCACGGCTACGTCGCGCGCGTGAAAGGCGCGCTCGGCGCGCTCGGCCTGGAGCCCGAGCGGCTCACGGTGGCGCTGGTGCAGTTCGCGGTGCTCTACCGCGGCGGCGAGAAGGTCTCGATGTCCACCCGCGCCGGCGAGTTCGTGACGCTGCGCGAGCTGCGCGCGGAGGTCGGCAACGACGCGGCGCGCTTCTTCTACGTGCTGCGCAAGTCCGATCAGCACCTCGATTTCGACCTCGACCTGGCGAAGGCCCAGTCGAACGACAATCCCGTTTACTACGTGCAGTACGCGCACGCGCGCGTGTGCAGCGTGTTCGCGCAGTGGGGCGGCGATCCCGCGCGGCTGGCCGAGGCGGGGCTCGAGCCCCTGGCTCACGAGCGCGAGCTCGCGCTCATGCAGCGCCTCGCGGACTTCCCGGAGCTCGTGCACACGGCCGCGCGCGAGCTCGCCCCGCACGCTATCGCGTTCTACCTGCGCGAGCTCGCCGCGGAGTTTCACAGCTACTATAATGCCGAGCGCATTCTCGTCGAGGACGAGGCGCTGCGGCTCGCGCGGCTCGCGCTCAGCGCGGCGATCCGGCAGACGCTCGCCAACGGGCTCGCGCTGCTCGGCGTGAGCGCGCCGGAGAAAATGTGATGGCCAAGCCCTTACGCACGCGCCAGGCGGTGCGCCGCAAGTCAGGCGGCAGCTTCCTGGTCGGCCTGTTCGTCGGCCTGGTGCTCGGCCTGGGCATCGCGCTGGCGGTCGCCTTCTACCTCAACAAGACGCCGATCCCGTTCCTCGAGAAGACCAAGCCCGGCTTCCAGAGCGAGGCGCCGCTTTCGCCGCAGGGTCCGCCGATTGCCGGCATGCCGCCGGGGGGCGTCGCCAACGGCCAGGCCGCCCCGGCCGAGAAGCCGAAATTCGACTTCTACAAGATCCTGCCGGGCAGCGGCGAGGCGCCGGTCACCGGCACCGCGCCCGCGCCGGGCTCGCCGGCGGCGAAGGCTCCGCCTGCCGCCGCGCAGGAGATCTATTTCATCCAGACCGGCTCGTTCCAGAACCCGGCCGAAGCCGACAACCAAAAGGCGAAGCTCGCGCTGCTCGGCTACGACTCGAGCATCGAGCCGACGACCGTGCCGGACAAGGGCACCTGGTACCGCGTGCGCCTCGGCCCTTACACCAAGATCGACGAAATCAACCGCGTGCGCCAGCAGCTGGCGCAGAACGGATTCAACCCGAGCCTCGTCAAACTCAAGTCCGCGGGATCGGGCGGCAAGAACTGAGCGGGCCCCGGCCTGCCGGCCCGGCGCCGCCCGCCGCGCCATTTCCCGGAAAGGCATCGACGCGCATGAACCCCCTTCGCCGCTCCCTGATCACAGCCATCGGTCTCGCGCCGCTCGCGGCGCTCGCCCAGCGGGGCTCCGCGCCCAGGGCGGGCGAGGACTACACGGTGCTCGGCACGCCCCAGCCGCTCGACGTCGGCCCGGGCAAGATCGAGGTGATCGAGTTCTTCTGGTACGGCTGCCCGCACTGCTACGCGCTCGAGCCGAGCCTCGAAGCCTGGGAGGCGAAGCTGGCGCCCGACGTGGTGTTCCGCCCGGTGCCGGCGATCTTCTCGCGGGACTGGGCAGCCTATGCGCAGGTGTTCTACGCGTTCGAGGCGCTCGGCGTGCGCAAGCGCCTGCACAGGCCGTTCTTCGACGCGGTGCACCGCGACCATCTCGACATCGGCAACCAGGCGGCCATGCAGCAGTGGCTGAAGCGCAACGGCGTCGATCCGCAGAAGTTCGACCAGGCGGTGAAGTCCTTCGGCGTGCTGAGCGAGGTGAACCGTGCCAAGCAGATGACGATCGGCTACCGGATCGACGGCGTGCCGACGATCGCGGTGCAGGGGCGCTACACGGTGAGCGGCGAGCAGTCGCACGTTCCGGACGAGGCGCGCGCGTTCCGCATCATGCTCGCCACCACCGACTACCTCATCGGCCTGGCGCGCAAGGGGCTCGGCAAGGCCTGAGCCCCGGTGCGCCGAGTCTTGGTCACCGGCGCCTCCTGCGGCATCGGCGCGAAAGCGCCGCGCGCTCCTAAGGCTTGATCGGGCGCGCTCCGACCCGCAGTCGGGCGTAGCTGCCCGGCGCGTCCTCGATGACGGGCAGCGCGCCATCGCCCGGCACGCGCGCCGGCACCTTCGGCTCGCCCGCATTCTGCGCGTCGATCCAGGCCTGCCAGTCGAGCCACCAGGAGCCGGGCCGCTGCGTGGCGCTCTCGAACCACGCCTCGGGCGTCTCGGGCAGCGCGTCGTTCGTCCAATGGTGGTACTTGCGCGCCCCCGGCGGATTGACGATGCCGGCGATGTGGCCCGAGCCCGCGAGCGTGAAGCGCACCGGCCCGCCGAGGTAGCGCGCCCCGCGGTAGGTCGTCTTCCAGGGCGCGATGTGGTCCTCGACCGCCGACACGAAGTAGGCCGGCAGCGTCACTTTCGCGAGGTCGATCGGCACGCCCGCGAGCGAGATCCCGCCGGGCACGCCGAGCAGGTTCTTCATGTACATGTTGCGCAGGTAGAAGCTGTGCATCCTGGCCGGCATGCGCGTCGAATCCGAGTTCCAGTACAGGAGGTCGAACGGGAACGGGTCCTTGCCGAGCAGGTAGTTGTTGATGACGAACGACCAGATGAGGTCGTTCGCGCGCAGCAGGTTGAAGGTCGTGGCCATCTCCGAGCCCTCGAGATAGCCGCGCTCGTTCATCTTCTTCTCGAGGTTGCGCACCTGCTCCTCGTCGATGAACACGCCCAGCTCGCCGGGCTGCGCGAAGTCGAGCAGGCTCACGAAGAAGGTGGCGCAGCCGACGCGCTCCTCGCCCTTCGCGGCCAGGTACGCGAGCGCGCAGCCGAGCAGCGTCCCGCCCAGGCAGTAGCCGATGAAGTTCACGCGCCGCTCGCCGGTCGCGCGCTCGACCGCGTCGAGCGCCGCGAGCGCGCCCTCGCGCAGGTAGTCGTCGAAGCCCTTCTCGGCGAGCCGCGCGTCCGGGTTCACCCAGGACACGACGAACACCGTGTGGCCCTGATCGAGCGCCCACTTGATGAACGAGTTGCTCTCGCGCAGGTCGAGGATGTAGTACTTGTTGATCCACGGCGGGATGATCACGAGCGGCCGCTTGTACACCTCGCGCGTGGTCGGCCGGTACTGGATGAGCTGCATCAGGTCGGTCTGGTAGACGACCTTGCCCGGGGTGACCGCGACGTTGCGCCCGAGCTCGAAGGCGGCTTCGTCGGTCATGCTGATCCTGAGCTGCCCGCCGCCCTTCTCGATGTCCGCGAGCAGGTTGTTCAGGCCGCGCACCAGGTTCTGCCCGCCGCTCGCGAGCGTCTCGCGCAGCACCTGGGGGTTGGTCAGCACGAAGTTCGACGGCGCGAGCGCATCCACGTACTGGCGGGTGAAGAAGGCCACCTTCTTCTGCGACTCCTCGGGCAGCCCTTCGACGCCCGCCACCGCGTGCTGGATGTGGCGCGCGGTGATCAGGTAGGACTGCTTCACGAAGTCGAACACGAAATGGTCCGTCCAGTCGTCGTCCTTGAAGCGCGCGTCGCCCTTGGCGGGCACGGCGACCGGAGCGGAGGCGCGGCCGAGCAGCTTCAGCCAGCTCCACTGCCACAGGCGCGCGTAATCGAGCCACAGATTGACGCTCGCCGCGGCGAGCGCCGCCGGGTTGGCGAGCATGCGGCCGTAGAGGTCCATGTAGGACTTGGCGAGGCCCAGCTCGTCGCCCAGGCCCGCGAGCTGCGGGTGCTGCGCGAATTCCCCGAGCAGCTTCGCGGCGCGCTCGGCGACCTCGTGGTAGACCTTCGCGAGCTGCTCGCTATCGGTGCCGGTCGCACGCTCGTCCATCGGCCGTCGTCCTATTCGAGGGCGCGCGCCGGCTTGCCGGCGGAGGCGTAGCGCACCACCCCGTCGGCGCCGGTCTCGCGCGCCATGCGCCCGGCGTAGTAGAGGTAGTGCAGGTGCGCGATCGCCTCGCCCATGGCGAAGAACATCTGGTGCATGTCAAGCTTGCGCCGGAAGAGCACCGGGATCAGGTCGGCCGCGCTGCGCGGGCCCTGCGCGCAGGCCTCGGCCAGCTCGGCGAAATGCGCGGCGTGGTGCGACTCGAGCTCGGCGACGCGCTCGCGCGCGCCGCGAAACGGCAGGCCGTGCGAGGGCAGCACCAGGGTGTCGGGCGCGAGCGCCCGGTAGCGCTGGATCGATTCGAGAAAGAGCTTCAGCGGATCGCCCTCGGGGTCGATCGACCACACGCTCACGTTGGTCGAGATGGTCGAGAGCAGCATGTCGCCCGCGATCAGCAGCTTGAGGTCCTCGCAGTGGAGCGACGCGTGCTCGGGGGCGTGACCGTAGCCGACGATCACGCGCCAGCGGCGCCCGTTCACCACGATGTCGTCGCCATCGAGGATGCGGCGGTAGGAGAGCGGAAACTCCGGCACCAAGTCGCGGTAGCGGTTGCCGCGCGAGGACATGCCGGCGAAGTGCGCATCGTCCAGGCCGTTCCTGCGGAACACCTTGAGCACGGCTTCCGTCGTGTACCCCGCGCCGGCCGCGCGCACCGCGTGCGCGGTGAGGTATTCGGCCTGCGTCATCCACAGCTCGGCGCCGAAGCGCTCGCACAGCCAGGCGGCATTGCCCGCGTGATCGGGGTGGTAATGGGTGACGATCAGGCCGCGCACCGGGAGCCCGTCGAGCGCGCGCTCGAAGATCCTCTCCCACAGCGCGCGCGTGGCGGCGTCGCCGATGCCGCTGTCGACGATCGTCCAGCCCTCCTCGTCGCGCAGCAGCCACAGGTTGATGTGATCGAGCTGGAACGGCAGCGGCATGCGCAGCCACAGCACGCCCGGCGCCACCTCGAGGGCCTCGCCAGGCGCGGGCGGGGCGGCGAACGGGAACTCGAGCGGGGAGGCGCGGCGCATGGGTCGAAGGCGCTAGGCCCGCGGCCGGGGGTGCGCGGCTTGGGCTAGAATCCGCTCGCGTGCGCGCCGCGTCCCGGCCAGGCCGGCTGCGGCTCATTATGGCTGCATCGCAGCAGCCGGGCAACCCGCGCCGCTCCCGAGCGATGGCCGCCAATCCCTACTCCAACTCGCGCTCGAAGACGCCGGCAGACGAAGCGCCGGGCGCCGAGCGCGCCGAGTTCTCGATCGGCGACCTGGCGCGCGAGTTCGACGTCACGCCGCGCGCGATCCGCTTCTACGAGGACCAGGGGCTGCTCGCGCCCGCGCGCGCGGGGCAACGGCGCATCTACACGGCGCGCGACCGCACGCGGCTCAAGCTCACGCTGCGCGGCAAGCGCCTGGGGCTCGCGCTCTCGGAGATCCGCGAGCTGATCGAAATGTACGAGCCGGGCCGCGACGAGCGCCCGCAGCTCGAGCGCTTCCTGGCGGTGCTCGCGCAGCACAAGGCGAGCCTCGAGCAGCAGAGCCAGGACATCGAGGCGCAGCTCTCGGAGATCGCGAGCTTCGAGAAGCGCTGCCGGCGGCTGCTCGCCGAGCAGGCGGGCGCGGCGCCGCGCCGCCCGAAGCCGCGAGGTTGACGTTAACGTAAACGTTAAGTAGAGTCTGACGCCCCTCCCACCGCGAGCCGCCCCATGGAATTCCAGTTCCTGCGCTTCGAGCACGGCGAGACGATCGAGATGCTGCGCGCAGCCGTGCGCGATTTCGCGGCAAAGGAGATCGCGCCGCGCGCGGCGGAGATCGACCGCGACAACACCTTCCCGATGGACCTGTGGCGCAAGCTCGGCGCGCTCGGCCTGCTCGGCATCACCGTCGAGGAGGCCTACGGCGGCACTGCGATGGGCTACCTCGCGCACATCGTGGCGATGGAGGAGGTGAGCCGCGCCTCGGCCTCGGTCGGCCTGTCCTACGGGGCGCACTCCAACCTGTGCGTGAACCAGATCCGCAGGAACGGCAACGAGGCCCAGAAGAAGAAGTACCTGCCCGGGCTCGTTTCGGGCGTGAGAATCGGCGCGCTCGCGATGAGCGAGCCCGGCGCCGGATCGGACGTGATCGGCATGCGCCTGCGCGCCGAGCGCCGCGGCGAGCGCTACCTGCTGAACGGCAACAAGATGTGGATCACCAACGGCCCGGACGCCGACGTGCTGGTCGTGTACGCGAAGACCGACGCGCAGGCCGGGCCGCGAGGCATCACCGCCTTCCTGATCGAAAAAGGCATGAAAGGCTTCTCGACCGCGCAGAAGCTCGACAAGCTCGGCATGCGCGGCTCGAACACCTGCGAGCTGGTGTTCCGCGACTGCGAGGTGCCGGCCGAGAACCTGCTCGGGCGCGAGGGCGGCGGCGTGAACGTGCTGATGAGCGGCCTCGACTACGAGCGCGCGGTGCTCGCCGGCGGGCCGCTCGGCGTGATGGCCGCGTGCCTCGACGTCGTGCTCCCCTACGTGCACGACCGGAAGCAGTTCGGGCAGCCGATCGGCGAGTTCCAGCTCATGCAGGGCAAGCTCGCCGACATGTACGTCTCCTTCTCGGCCTGCCGCGCCTACGTGTACGCGGTCGGCCAGGCGCTCGATCGCGGCGAGACCACGAGGAAGGACGCCGCGGGCGCGATCTTGTACGCCGCGGAAAAGGCGACCTGGATGGCCGGCGAGGCGATCCAGGCGCTCGGGGGCATGGGCTACATCAACGAGACGCCCACCGGGCGGCTGTGGCGCGACGCGAAGCTCTACGAGATCGGCGCGGGCACCTCGGAGATCCGGCGCTGGCTGATCGGGCGCGAGCTGTTCGCGGAGACGGCGTGAAGCGGCTGCCGCAGCTCTTCCAGAGCAACCGGCGCTGGGTCGAGCGGACCCGGGCGGCCGACCCCGAGTTCTTCCGCAAGCTCGCCGCGCAGCAGGCGCCGGAATACCTGTGGATCGGCTGCTCAGACAGCCGCGTGCCCGCCAACACGATCGTCGACCTGCTGCCCGGCGAGATGTTCGTGCACCGCAACGTCGGCAATGTCGTGGTGCATACCGATCTCAACTGCCTGTCGGTGATCCAGTTCGCGGTCGACGTGCTCAAGGTGCGCCACGTCATCGTGTGCGGGCACTACGGCTGCAGCGGCGTGCGCTGCGCGCTCACCGGCGAAGGTGGCGGTCTGTCGCGCAACTGGCTGCGTCACATCGAGGACGTGCGCACGCGCCACGCGGCCGCGATCGACGCGCTCGGCGACGCGCAGCGCCGGCACGACCTGCTGTGCGAGCTGAACGTGATCGAGCAGGTCGCCAACGCGTGCCGCACGAGCGTCGTCGAGGAAGCCTGGCGGCGCGACCAGCCGCTCGCCGTGCACGGCTGGGTCTACGGGCTGGAAGACGGGCTGCTGCGCGACCTCGACGTCACGGTAGTGGCGCCGGGGACGCTTGCCGAGGCCTACGGGAACGCGCTCGCGCGCCTTGCGCCGCGCTCTGCGCGGGAGGCGGCGGCGCGATGAGCGAGATGCTCGAAACCTACCGCGGGGTGGTCTATCCGTGGCACTGCGACCACATGGGCCACATGAACGTGATGTGGTACGTGGGCAAGTTCGACGAGGCCACCTGGAACCTGTTCGCCGCGATCGGCCTCACGCCGAGCCTGCTGCGCGCGAGCCACAGCGGCATGGCCGCGGTGCAGCAGAACATCACCTACCGCCGCGAGCTGCATGCCGGCGACGTCGTCGCCGTTGGCTCGGCGCTGCTCGAGATGCGCGACAAGGTGGTGCGCTTCGTGCACGAGATGCGCAACGCCGAGAACGGCGGGATTGCGGCGGTGTGCGAGCTCACCGGCGTGCACATCGACACCGGCGCGCGCAAGGCGTGCCCGTTTCCCCCGGAGGTCGTGAGCCGCGGGCGCGTGCTGGTGCGCGCCTA
>JAKALD010000143.1 GCA_021813275.1 Pseudomonadota bacterium
CGCACTTCCTCGATCATCTCCTCGGGCGTCATGCGCACGTTCGCGAGGCTGTGCGCGCGGCTCGCCGAGACCGGCAAGGTGATCTTGTGCGCGCCGGCCTCCACGGCGCGCTGCGTGCCCTTCAGGTTGGGCGCGAGCGCCACGACGCGCAACCCGGCGATGCCGCGCGCGTGCGCCACGATCTCGGCGGTGTCGGCCATCGCCGGGATGAGCTTGGGCGGCACAAACGAGCCCACCTCGATCTCGCGCAACCCCGCGGCGGCGAGCGCGCTGATCCAGGCCTTTTTCGTGGCGGTCGGCATCAGGTGCTTGGCGTTCTGCAGCCCGTCGCGCGGGCCGACTTCGCAGATGAGCACTTCGCGCATGGTCTTTCTCCCGGCTTCGATACCCGAATTCTAGTCTCGCGCCGCGCGGCGCCTCTCGATCAGCGCCAGCGCGAAGCCGCAGCCGGCGCCGCCCGCGGCGAAGGCGAGCATTGCCCAGAGGGTGGCGCCCCAGCCGCCGAAATGCGCGGCGAGCCAGGCGAGCACGATCGGGCCGATGAACTGCCCCGCCTGCGAGGTCTGCATGACCATGCCGTTGGTCGTGCCGATGTGCTGCGGAGTTCGGGCGTGCACCGGCACCCCCGAGAAGATCGCTGCCGGGATCACCCCGGCGGACATCGAGAAGACGAGCACCAGCAGGAAGCGAGCCGCGTCAGGCAGCCAGGCACCGAGCATGCCGGCCGAGCACAGCGCCATGATCGCGCAGGCCGCGATCACGAGCGGGCCGCGCCGCGCGCCGCGGCCGATCAGCCAGCCGCCGCCGAGGTTGCCGGGAACGTTGACGAGCACCATGAGCGCCGTCAGCGTCGCTGCCACCGCGTTCGAGGCGCCCCGCTGATCGACCAGGAAAGTGGGCAGCCAGATCATCACCGAAGTCCACTGCGCGACGTAGAACGCGAACAGCGCCGCGAGCGCGAGGCTTCCCTTCTGAGCGATCGACTCGAGCGCGAGCTTGAGCGAGCGCACGCTGCCGAACCGCGGCGCCGGCGCAAAGCGCGCGACGAGCACGAAGGCGAGCGCCGCCGCCAGCGCGAGCGCGGCCCACAGTCCCCGCCAGCCCCAGGCGGCGATCGCGAGCGGGGCGAGCAGCAGCGCGAGGCTTCCTCCCGCGGGCATGTAGGCGCTCCAGAGCGCGAGCGCTTTCGCGCGATCGCGCGGCGCCCGGGCAGCGGCCGACATGAGGGCCGCGCCGGACACGGAGAACAGGATGAAGCCCGCGCCCTCGACGAAGCGGGCCCCGAGCAGGATCTCGTAGCTGCGCGCGCCGGCGCCCAGCATGCCGCCGGCGCTCATCACCGCGAGCCCTGCGAGGCCGAGCCGCTTCTGCCCGTAGCGGTCGCAGAGCACGCCGGCGAGCATGCCGCCCAGCCCCCCGATCACGTTGAACATCGTGGCGATGAACCCGGACTCCACCAGGCTGAGATCGAATTCGGAGCGCAGCGTCGGCAGCGCGGCGGGAACTTTTCCGATGTAGGCGCCGGCGACCAGGCCGCCGGCGAAAATCGCCCAGACTGCGGACCAGCGCGCGGCGGCGGCGTCGGCCACGCCCCGCGCTCAGGCCGCCGTGACCGGAAGCTTGAACTCCCTGATGCGCCGCTCCCACTCCTGCGGGCCGCTCTGGTGCAGCGCCGCGCCGCTCGCGTCGACCGCCACGGTGACCGGCATCTCCTGCACGTCGAATTCGTAGATCGCTTCCATGCCGAGGTCCTCGAACGCGAGCACGCGCGAGCGGCGAATGGCCTTGGCGACGAGGTAGGCGGCCCCGCCGACCGCCATCAGGTAGGCGGCCTTGTGCTTGCGGATCGCCTCGATTGCGGCGGGTCCGCGCTCGGCCTTGCCGACCATCGCGACGAGGCCGGTCTTCGCGAGCATCGTCTCGGTGAACTTGTCCATGCGCGTCGCCGTAGTGGGACCCGCCGGGCCCACGACCTCGTCGCGCACCGGATCGACGGGCCCGACGTAGTAGATGACCCGGTTGCGGAAATCCACCGGGAGCTTCTCGCCCCGGGCGAGCATGTCCTGGATGCGTTTGTGCGCGGCATCGCGCCCGGTGAGCAGCTTCCCCGTGAGCAGCAGCCGCTCGCCCGCCTTCCAGCTCGCGACTTCGGCGGGGGTGAGCCGATCCAGGTCGATGCGCCGCGCGCTCGCGTCCGGCCGCCAGGTGACCGCCGGCCAGTCGGAAAGCTTCGGCGGCTCGAGCCGCGCCGGCCCCGAGCCGTCGAGCACGAAATGCGCGTGCCGCGTGGCGGCGCAGTTCGGGATCATCGCGACCGGCTGGTTCGCGGCATGCGTCGCGTACGTGAGGATCTTGACATCGAGCACCGTCGACAGCCCGCCGAGGCCCTGCGCGCCGATGCCGAGCGCGTTCACCTTGTCGTACAGCTCGATGCGCAGCGCTTCGAGCTTGTCCGCGGGACCGCGCGCCTTGAGCTCCGCCATGTCGATCGGCGCCATCAGCGACTCTTTCGCCATCAGCATCGCCTTCTCGGCGGTGCCGCCGATGCCGATGCCGAGCATGCCCGGCGGGCACCAGCCCGCGCCCATGGTGGGCACGGTCCTGAGCACCCAGTCGACGATCGAATCCGAAGGGTTGAGCATCGCGAACTTCGACTTCGCCTCGGAGCCCCCGCCTTTCGCGGCGACGTCCACCGCGACGCCGCCGCCCGGAACCATCTCCACGTGGATGACGGCCGGCGTGTTGTCGCGCGTGTTCTTGCGCCCGAACGCGGGATCGGCGAGCACCGAAGCGCGCAGCTTGTTGTCCGGGTCGAGATAGGCGCGGCGCACGCCTTCGTTGACCATGTCGGCGAGCGCGAGACCGGCGTCCCAGCGCACGTCCATGCCGACCTTGAGGAACACGTTCACGATGCCGGTGTCCTGGCAGATCGGCCGGTGTCCCTCGGCGCACAGGCGCGAGTTGGTGAGGATCTGCGCAATTGCGTCCTTCGCGGCCGGCGACTGCTCGCGCTCGTAGGCGCGCCCGAGCGCGCGGACGTAGTCGGCCGGGTGGTAGTACGAGATGAACTGCAGAGCATCGGCGATGCTCTGGACGAGGTCTTCCTGCTTGATCGTGGCCATGGAGGCGGAAGCGGCGGGAGGCGGCGCGGGGAAAGGGAGGAACAGGCTAATCTAGCACAGGGCGCCGCCCTGCTCGCGAAACGCAGCCAGTGCTGCGCCGCGCGCTGGAAAGCGGCGCGCAGGGTGCTTTACAAGGGGGGGATTTGATGATTTTATCTCTCCCAGCCCGCCCGCCGCATGCTTCGCGGCAAGCCGGGGCTCGTGTACGTCCGGGGGCACAACTACGCAGCTAGACAATCGAGTCGACCCGAGGGGGATCGTCATGGCAGAGCAGAGCGCGCGCCGCCAGTCCAAGGAGCAGCCGGGCGCAGAAGTCTCCGAAGCGCAGATCGCAGTGCACTGGCAGGAGGAGAAGTACTACTCTCCGCCGAAGGAATTCATCGCCCAGGCCAACCTGACCGACAAGAACGTCTTCAAGCGCATGTCCCTCGACAAGTTCCCGGGCTACTTCAAGGAGTTCGGGGAGCTCCTCGACTGGGACAAGAAGTGGGACAAGATCTTCGACGGCAGCAAGCCGCCGTTCTGGCGCTGGTTCGTGGGCGGCAGGCTGAACGCCTCGAGCAACTGCATCGATCGTCACCTCGCGATGCACAAGAACAAGACCGCGATCCATTTCGTCCCCGAGCCGGAGAACGAGCCGATTCAGCACCTGACCTATCAGGAGCTATACGTGCGGGTCAACGAGTTTGCCGCGTTGCTGCGCGACTCTTGCGGCTTGAAGGCAGGCGACCGGGTAACGCTGCACATGCCGATGGTGGCCGAGCTGCCGATCGCGATGCTCGCCTGCGCGCGGCTCGGCGTCGTTCATTCGCAGGTGTTCAGCGGCTTCAGCGGCAAGGCGTGCGCGGATCGCGCGTCCGACTCCGAGAGCCACGTGCTCATCACCATGGACGCGTATCACCGCGGCGGCAAGCTCCTCGACCACAAGGAGAAGGCCGACACGGCGGTGGCCGAAGCCGCGAAGGACGGCCACAAGATCGACAAAGTGCTCGTGTGGCAGCGCTACCCCGGCAGGTACTCGAGCCCGGCGAAGTTGGTGGACGGGCGCGACTTCGTCGTCAACGAGCTGCTGCCGAAGTACCGCGGCAAGCGCGTCGAGCCGGCGCAGATGGCGGCGGATGCGCCGCTCTTCCTCATGTACACGAGCGGCACCACCGGCCGGCCGAAGGGCTGCCAGCATTCGATCGGCGGCTACCTCGCATACGTGGCTTGGACGTCGAAGTACATCCAGGACATCCATCCCGAGGACGTGTACTGGTGCATGGCCGACATCGGCTGGATCACAGGTCACTCGTATATCGTGTACGGTCCACTCGCGCTAGCGGCCTCGTCGGTCATCTACGAGGGCCTGCCCACTTATCCCGACGCGGGTCGGCCATGGCGCATCGCCCAGGAGCTGGACGTCAATATCTTTCACACCTCGCCGACCGCGATTCGCGCCCTGCGCAAGGAAGGGGCTGACGAGCCGGCGAAGTACGGCTACCGCTTCAAGCACATGACCACGGTTGGAGAGCCGATCGAACCGGAGGTGTGGAAGTGGTACCACGCAGTGGTCGGCAAGGGCCGTGCGGCGATCGTGGACACCTGGTGGCAGACCGAGACTGGCGGGTTCCTGTGCAGCACCGTTCCGGGGATCCACAAGATGAAGCCCGGCAGCGCCGGCCCCGGCGTCCCAGGCATCCACCCCGCGATCTACGACGACGAGGGCAAGGAGCTCAAGGCCGGATCCGGCAAGGCGGGCAATATTTGCATCCGCAACCCTTGGCCTGGCGTCATGCAGACAATTTGGAAGAACCCGGATCGTTTCGTGCAGCAGTACTACGCGCGCTATTGCAAGGATCGCAAGAGCAAGGACTGGCGTGACTGGCCGTACATGGCGGGCGACGGCGCGGTGCAGGCGAAGGACGGCTATTACCGGATCCTCGGGCGCATCGACGACGTGATCAACGTGGCGGGCCACCGCCTCGGCACGAAGGAGATCGAATCGGCGGCGCTGCTGGTGCCGGAGGTCGTCGAGGCGGCGGTGGTCCCGGTAGCCGATCAGATCAAGGGCAAGGTGCCCGACTTGTACGTCGCGTTGAAGCCGGGCATGAAGCCGTCGGACGATGTCGCGAAAAAGGTCTCCGCGGCTGTCGTGACCGAGATCGGCGCGATCGCGCGTCCGCGCCAGGTCGTCATCGTGCCAGATATGCCCAAGACGCGCTCCGGCAAGATCATGCGACGTGTGCTTGCGGCGATCTCCAACGGCCAGGATCCCGGCGACGTCTCGACGCTCGCCAATCCCGAGGTCGTCGACGCGATCAGGGGCATTGTGAAGTAGCCTCGCGAGCGCGATCCCGGACCACCCGCCGGTACGGGAGCCATGCGCCGAACAGGAACGGGTCGCGCGCGGGCGCGGCCGAGCCGGCACTTCGGCGCGCCGCCGGGCTAGAATGCTCACTTCGCGGAGAGATGGCCGAGCGGTCTAAGGCGCACGCCTGGAAAGTGTGTATGCGCGATGAGCGCATCGCGGGTTCGAATCCCGCTCTCTCCGCCAGATTCCTCTGCGCGCCTGCGCCGGCTCGCGTCCGGCGCGCCGCCGTTCGGGCATAATGGGAAGCGACGGCACGGCGCTGCGCGACGTGCCGCACGATCTACGGCGGGCCTCCCCGCATTGCAGCCTGGTGAACCTGGTCAGGTCCGGAAGGAAGCAGCCACAGCCGGTCACTGCAGGTGCCGGGGGTTAGGCTCGCCACCCGTTCGGGGCGAGGGGCGGTTCCAGCAGGAATCGGCCCTCGCCCCCGCTGCTAGAATCGCCTCGATGAGCTATCAGGTCCTCGCCCGCAAGTGGCGGCCGCGCGATTTCGCCAGCCTGGTCGGACAGGAGCACGTGGTGCGCGCGCTGCGCCACGCTCTCGAGCAGCAGCGCCTGCACCACGCGTATCTGTTCACGGGCACGCGCGGCGTGGGCAAGACCACGCTCGCGCGCATCCTGGCGAAGTGCCTCAACTGCGAGCGCGGCATCACGCCCGAGCCGTGCGGGCGCTGCAGCGCCTGCCAGGAGATCGACACCGGGCGCTTCGTCGATCTGCTCGAGGTCGACGCCGCCACGAACACGCGCGTCGACGAAATGCGCCAGCTCCTCGACACGGCGCAATACGCGCCGACTCGGGGGCGCTTCAAGGTGTACGTGATCGACGAGGTCCACATGCTCTCGACCTCGGCGTTCAACGCGATGCTGAAGACGCTCGAGGAGCCGCCCGAGCACCTGAAGTTCATCCTCGCGACCACCGACCCGCAGAAGATCCCGGTGACGGTGCTCAGCCGCTGCCTGCAGTTCAACCTGAAGCAGATGCCGCGCAGCGCGATCGTCGCGCACCTGGCCCGGCTGCTCGGTGCCGAGAAGATCCCGTACGAAGACGGGGCGCTGCCGCTGATCGGGCGCGCCGCAGCGGGCAGCATGCGCGATGCGCTTTCGCTCCTCGACCAGGCCATCGCGCACGGCGCGGGGCGCGTGGGCGCGGACGATGTCCGGGACATGCTCGGCGCGATCGATGAAACCTACCTGCTGCGGCTGCTCGAAGCCGTGTCGGGCGCGAGCGGCGAGGCGGTGCTCGCGCTCGCCGACGAGATGCAGTCGCGCAGCCTGTCGTTCGACAGCGCGCTGCAGGACCTCGCGAGCGCGCTGCTGCGCGTGGCGCTGGCGCAGGCGGTACCCGAGGCGCTCGATGCCGACCTGCCCGAGCGCGAACGGATCACCGCGCTCGCCAGGGCGCTGGACCCGGAGGTGGTGCAGCTTTACTACCAGATCGCGTTGCAGGGCCGCGAAGACCTGCCGCTCGCGCCGGACGAGCATGCCGGATTCGTCATGACCTTGCTGCGCATGCTCGCGTTCCGCCCGGAAGGGTCGCAGGCCGACGCGGGACTCTCCGGCTCCACGAGCATCGCGCCGCCGGCGGCCCGAGTCGCGCCTGCCGCGGCATCGGCAGACGCGGCTGCCTCGCCGTTCGATGGCGATTGGCCCGGCCTGGTGCGCGGGCTCGCGTTGACCGGCGCCGCGCGGGAGCTGGCGCGCAATGCCGAGCTTCTGCGCCACCAGGACGGGGTCTTCGAGCTCGGCGTGCCCAAGTCGATGGCCTACCTGGCGGACAAGACCTACCAGGACAAGCTCAAAGCCGCCCTCGAGCAGCATCTCGGCCGCCGTACCCAGGTGCGCGTGGTGCCGGCGGAAGTGCACGGCGCCTCGGCGGCTGCGCTCGAGGCGAGCGAGCAGGGTGCGCGGCAAGCGGAGGCGACGCGCGCCGTGCAGGGCGATCGCTTCGTGCAGGACCTGGTGAACCTCTTCGACGCGAACGTGGTCGACAGCTCGGTGCAGCCGCGGCCGAAGGACACGTGAGGTCCGGCGCCGCTGGACCCGACGGCAGGAGAAGACGATGCGAGGAAACATCGGCCAGCTCATGAAGCAGGCCCAGGCCATGCAGGACAACATGCGCCGCGTGCAGGAGCAGCTCGCGACCATCGAGGTCGAAGGCCAGTCGGGCGCCGGGATGGTCAAGGTGCTGATGACCTGCAAGTACGACGTCAAGCGCGTCGCGATCGATCCTTCGCTTGTCGGCGAGGACAAGGACATGCTCGAGGACCTGGTCGCGGCCGCGTTCAACGACGCCGTGCGCAAGGTCGAATCCACAGTTGCCGAAAAAATGGGGGCCGTGACCGCAGGTCTCGGGCTGCCGCCGGGCTTCAAGATGCCCTTCTGACGCCCGGCGCACGCGCCTGCGCCGGGGTCGGCCCGAAGAGTCCTGGTACGTGGCCAAGGAAGTCGTTTCCACTGCGAAAGGCCTCGAGCGGCTCATCGAGGCGCTGCGCGTGCTGCCGGGCGTGGGCCCGCGCTCGGCGCAGCGCATGGCCTACTACCTTCTGCAGCACGATCGCGCCGGGGCCGAGCGTCTCGGGCAGGCGCTCGGCGCGGCGCTGCAGACCGTCCGGCACTGCGCGAAGTGCAACAATTTCACCGAGGACGAGGTATGCGCGCTGTGCCGCTCGCCGCGTCGCGACCCGAGCCTGCTGTGCGTGGTCGAGACGCCGGGTGACCTCGCGATGGTCGAGCAAAGCCTGGGTTATTCGGGAATGTATTTCGTGCTGATGGGGCGGCTCTCGCCGCTCGATGGGGTCGGCCCGCGCGACATCGGCCTCGACCGCCTGCTCGCGCGCGCGACCGATGGCGAAGTGCAGGAAGTGATCCTCGCCACCAATTTCACCAACGAAGGCGAGGCCACCGCGCACTACATTGCGGAGATGCTGCGCGCACGCAACGTCAAGGTGAGCAGGATCGCGCGCGGCGTGCCGCTCGGCGGCGAGCTGGAGTACGTCGACGCGGGCACGATCTCGCAGGCGCTCTTGGACCGCCGCGGCCTGTAGCGGCGGCGCGGGCTGCACCGGAACCGGCTGCGCCCGGGGCAAGCGACGCGCTCGCCTGAGCGCGTTCGAGACGAGTTGTTGACACGGTTTTTCCGAGGTCGCTATAATTTCAGTCTCACTCGGGCGCGGGGTGGAGCAGTCTGGCAGCTCGTCGGGCTCATAACCCGAAGGTCAGAGGTTCAAATCCTCTCCCCGCAACCAGCTCGAACAACGCCTCCGGGCGTTCGCTCTTTAAAAATTCGCAGCCGATAGGTGTGGGCGCACGATGTGGAGGGCGCCGCGCAACCGGTTCGTCCGGTGGGCGGCTCGAAGCATCAGGTGCTCACAAGAAGTAACTCCGTTTACTTTGAGTGAGAAGCTGGCGCTGGCGTTCGCGAGAACCCGGTGTCGGCGCCCGGCAGCAATGCCGGATTTGGGATTTGAACTGAAGAGTTTGATCCTGGCTCAGATTGAACGCTGGCGGCATGCCTTACACATGCAAGTCGAACGGCAGCACGGGGGCAACCCTGGTGGCGAGTGGCGAACGGGTGAGTAATGCATCGGAACGTGTCCTGTCGTGGGGGATAACCAGTCGAAAGATTGGCTAATACCGCATGAGATCGAGAGATGAAAGCGGGGGACCGCAAGGCCTCGCGCGATAGGAGCGGCCGATGCCGGATTAGCTAGTTGGCGGGGTAACGGCCCACCAAGGCGACGATCCGTAGCTGGTTTGAGAGAACGACCAGCCACACTGGGACTGAGACACGGCCCAGACTCCTACGGGAGGCAGCAGTGGGGAATTTTGGACAATGGGCGCAAGCCTGATC
>JAKALD010000144.1 GCA_021813275.1 Pseudomonadota bacterium
GTTGTGGATCTTCGTATTCCCCGGGCCGGAGCGGGCGACCGCCCGCGCAGACTGCCGCCGGAATTCTACACAGACGGCCGGTGGGGCAACAGGGGCGCGCGCCTCGCCGATGATCGCGAATTTGCGCTCGACGGCCGCCCGAAGGAGCTCGTCCGCGCGGTAGTCCTCGAACTTCCTGCCGGCGCAAAAAGTCGCGACGCTGTCCGCGGCCCGCAGGATGTCGAAGAGATACTTCCTCGATTCAGGCTGCATAGAGCAAGGTCTTTTCCTGCTCCACGCGCTGCCTGAAATACGGATTCCCCAGATTCGCCGGCGTAATGAGGTCGACCGGCAATTCGAACAGCGCCTCGAGCGACTCGCGCAGCCGGAAATAGGCATCCGCATACTCGCGGGGAGGGCGTTCGCCGAGGTCGACGAGGAAATCCAGGTCGCCGGCGCGCTCGCCGGGCCGCGTGGCCGAGCCGAAGATCTCCAGGCGCCGAACCCCCAGGCGCTCGCAAATCCGCGCCAGCTCGGCGCGATGCGACGAGAGCTCCGCTGCGAGGGTCCCGGTCATGGCAGTCATCTGGGTCGAACGGCACGGCGAGTATAGCCCGGCCGCGCGGCGCCAGCACTTCCGGGAATCCGCTCCTCGGCATCGAGACCTTGGGTGATTCGGCGAGCGCCAGCGGCTGCGGCACGGGCGCAAGGCGGGGGAATCCGCCGCATTTGAGACTTTTGAAGCGGCACTTCAAATATCTCAAGGCAGAGCACCCCGCTTACCGGGGCGATCCCGGCGAGCCCATCGTCGCTTTCGCCGAAGCGCGCGCCGCCCGCGGCCTCGTCGCCCGGCAGCTGCCCGCGCCGCGCGCCATCGCGCGACGCGTGGCCGGAGCCTCGGGTGCGCGCGGAGTTTTTCGCCCCCAGGGGAAATCGACCTCATGAAATTTCTCCTGGGGGTGAAATTTTCAGGTAGGCTGCGCCCGATGCCGGCCCGCATCCGCTACCTCGCCGCCCAGGTGCGCCGCGATCTCGAGCGCAAGATGGTGTTCGTCGCCGGCCCGCGCCAGGTCGGCAAGACCACCCTCGCGCTTTCCCTTGCGGGCGCGCGCCGTGGCTACGTCAACTGGGACGTCGCGTCGCACCGGGAGCGGCTGCTCAAGGGCGAGCTGCCGGCAGTGAAGCTCTGGGTCTTCGACGAGATCCACAAGTACCGGCGCTGGCGCAACTACCTGAAGGGCCTGTACGACAGCCGGCCGCCCGGGCAGAGGATCCTGGTCACCGGAAGCGGCCGGCTCGACCTGTACCGCTTCGGCGGCGATTCGCTCCAGGGCCGCTACCATCTGCTGCGGCTGCACCCGTTTTCCGCTGCGGAGCTTCGCCTGACGCGTCCGGCCGAGCTCGCGGACCTGCTGCGGCTCGGCGGCTTTCCGGAGCCCTACCTCTCGGCGAGCGAGACCGAGGCGCGGCGCTGGTCGCGCGAGCACCGCACGCTCCTCGTGCGCGAGGACGTCGTCACGCTCGAGCGCATCCAGGACCTCGGCCACCTGGAGCTGCTCATGCTGCGGCTGCCGGAGCTGGTCGGCTCGCCGCTCTCGGTGAACGCGCTGCGCGAGGATCTGCAGGTGAGCCACAAGGCGCTCACCGCATGGCTCGCGGCGCTCGAGCGCCTCTACGCGATCTTCCGCCTGGCGCCGCTCGGCGCGCCGCGCATTCGGGCGGTGAAGAAGCAGCAGAAGCACTACCACTTCGACTGGACCACGGTCTCCGCCGAGGCCGCGCGCTTCGAGAACCTGGTCGCCTGCCACCTGCTCAAGTGGGTGCATTTCGAGCAGGACACGCGCGGGCGCGACCTCGAGCTGCGCTACTTCCGCGATCTCGAGGGCCGGGAGGTCGACTTCGTCGTGACCGAGGGCCGGCGCATCGCCCTGCTCGTCGAGTGCAAGTGGGCCGACGCCGAGCCCGACCGCGGCCTGCGTTACCTGAAAGGGCGCTTTCCCGAGGCCCAGGCGTGGCAGATCTCGGCCACCGGCGCAAAGGACTTCCAGACCCCGGAGGGCATTCGTGTCGCCCCGGCGCTCGAGCTGCTGAAGACGCTCGTTTGAGCGCCCCAGCCCGCGGGGACCGCAGCGGAAGCGCGATTCGATCCGCGCGAGCAGGTCGGCACGAACCAGGATTCTCACGAAGCTTGCAATTTGAGCGCCTGGCGCTCAAATTGCAGGGGACGCGCCGCGCGCATCAACCGCGGTTGTAGCGATCCTCGAAGCGCTCGATGTCGTCCTCGCCGAGGTAGGCGCCGGACTGCACCTCGACGATGAAGAGCGGCGCCTCGCCCGGGTTCTCGAGCCGGTGCTTCACCCCGAGCGGGATGAATGTGGACTGGTTCTCCTCGAGCACGAGGACGTCCTCGCCGCGCGTCACGCGCGCGCGCCCCGCGACCACCACCCAGTGCTCGGCGCGCTGGCGATGGCGCTGAAGCGAGAGCGCGTGCCCGGGCTTCACCATCAGCCGCTTCACCTGGTAGCGCCCGCCCGCATCCACCGACTCGTAGTAGCCCCAGGGCCGGTACACGCGCTTGTGCGAGAGGTGCTCGGTGCGGTTGTTGCGATCGAGGTGCGCCACCGTCTCGCGCACCTCCTGCGCGCGGTCGCGCGCGGCGACCAGCACCGCGTCGCTCGTCTCGACGATCACGAGGTCGCGCACGCCGACGGCCGAGACGAGCCGCCCTTCGCTTCGCACCAGGCACCCTTCGGCGTCGACGAGATGCACGTCGCCGCGCGCGGCGTTTCCGCGCGCGTCCTTCTCCGCGATGTCCCAGAGCGCCGACCACGAGCCGACGTCGCTCCAGCCGAGGTCCGCCCGCACCACCGCGCCGCGATTCGTCTTCTCCATCACCGCGTAGTCCAGCGACTCGGCCGGGCAGGCGGCGAACGCCTGCTCGTCCAGGCGCACGAAGTCCATGTCGGCGCGCAGCGTGGCGTAGGCGCGCGCCGCAGCCCCGGCGATGTCCGGCCGCAGGCGCTCGAGCTCATCGAGGTAGCCGCGGGCCGGAAGCACGAACATGCCGCTATTCCACAGGAAGCCGCCCTGCACGAGGAAGGCGCGCGCGGTCTCGAGATCCGGCTTCTCGACAAAGCGCCGTATGCGAAAGAGCGGCGCTTCGCGCGCGAGCGGCTCGCCCTGCTCGATGTAGCCGAAGCCGGTGGTGGGCTCGGTGGGCACGACGCCGAAGGTGACGAGCGCGCCCTGGCGCGCGGCCTCGCGTGCCGTGCGCACGGCGGCGCCGAACGCGGCAGGATCGCGCACCACGTGGTCCGAGGGCAGGACGAGAAGCAGCGCGCCGGGGTCGCGCCGGAGCGCGGCGTGCGCGGCCACCGCGACCGCCGGCGCGGTGTTCCGCCCGACCGGCTCGAGCAAGAGCGCGCCCGGCTCGACGCCGATCTCGCGCAGCTGCTCGGCGATCATGAAGCGGTGCTCCTGGTTGCCGATCAGGATCGGCGCGGCACAGCCTTCGAGCGCGCCGAGGCGCAGGACCGTGTCCTGAAGGAGGCTCTGTTCAGTCGCGAGCGGCAGGAACTGCTTGGGCAGGAGCTTGCGCGACAGCGGCCACAGGCGCGTGCCGCTGCCGCCGCACAGGATCACCGGAACGAGTGGGGAAGGCACGCGCGGTCTCGATCGGGGGAAAACGCCGCTATTCTAGGGGCTGCCGGTGCGCGGCGCCGTTATCGCCTAGTCCGGAAACCCCTCCGGGTTCCGCGACTGCCAGCGCCAGGCGTCGCGGCACATCTCTTCGAGGCCCCGCGTCGCGCGCCAGCCGAGCTCGCGCGCCGCGAGCGAGGGGTCGGCGTAGCACGCGGCCACGTCTCCGGGCCTGCGCGCGACGATCTCGCGGGGGATCGGGACGCCGCTCGCCGATTCGAACGCGCGCACCATCTCCAGCACCGAGTAGCCGCGCCCGGTGCCGAGGTTCGCGGTGACGGAAGGCTTTCCGGCTTCGAGGAATCGCAGCGCGGCGACGTGCCCGGCGGCGAGATCGACGACGTGGAGATAGTCGCGCACGCCGGTGCCGTCGGGTGTGTCGTAGTCGTCGCCGAAGATTCGCAGCTTCGGCCGGCGGCCGGCCGCGACCTGCGAGAGGTAGGGCATCAGGTTGTTCGGCACGCCGAGCGGATCCTCGCCGATCCTACCCGAGGGATGCGCCCCCACCGGGTTGAAGTAGCGGAGCGTCGCATGCCGCAGCCACAGGTTCGCCGCCGCCGTGTCGGCGAGGATCGCTTCGATCATCTGCTTGGTCTGCCCGTAGGGGTTCGCGGGCTGAAGCGGATGGTTCTCGGCGAGCGGCAGGCGCCGCGGCACGCCGTATACCGTGGCGGACGAGCTGAATACGAAGCGCGGCACGCGGTGCTCCACCACCGCTCCGAGCAGCGCGATCGCGCCGCCCACGTTGTTGTCATAGTAGGCGAGGGGCTTCTCGACCGACTCGCCGACCGCCTTGAGGCCCGCGAAGTGAAGGACGGCGCCGAAGCGGTGCCGCGCGAAGAGCCTTCCGAGCGCCGCGCGGTCGCGCACGTCGAGGCGCTCGAAAGCCAGTGGCCTTCCGCCGAGCTCCTCGATCCGCCCGAGCACCGAGCGCTTGCTGTTCGAGAGGTTGTCGGCGATCACCGGCTCGTAGCCCGCCTGCATCAGCTCGACGCAGGCGTGCGAGCCGATGTAGCCGAGGCCCCCGGTCACCAGGACCTTCGAGGTCACTTCGCCTCCCCGGCGCGGCGCGCCCGCACTACGCTCGCAAGCGCGACCCCCGCGAGCGCGCCGGCCGCATCGACGAGCGCATCCGCGAGCTCGAAGCCGTGCGCGTGACCGGCGATCTCGATCGCCTCCTGCGCGAAGCCGAAGGCGATCACGGCCGCGAGCATCGCCCACGCCGGAGCCTTCGACAGCCCGCGGCGCCAGGCAAAAGCGAGCACCGCGAACGCGACGAAGTGCGATACGTAGTGCAGACCGCCGTAGCCGAACACTTTGGCGGCGGCGGGCACGACGCTCACCCACAGGAGGGCGAGGGTCATGGCGATCCCCGCGGCGAGGTACGCCCGCTCGCCCGGCCGGCTCACGGCGCGATCCTCCCGGGCGCCCCGGGGCGGGGCGGCCGCACGCGGCGCCTCGCGTCCGCCGCTGCGGCGGGAGGCAAGACAAGTGCCAAGTCCGGAAGAATCGCCATGGTGATCGCGGCCGCGGCCTGCGCGCGGCCTGGGCGCACTCTACCGCGAAGCCGCGCCGCCTGCCGCCAGCGTGCCGCGTCTTGCCTTGGCGCCGGTTGCGGCCTATTCTTGCGTCCGGCTCACACGAAGAGAAGCGCAACCGCTTCCTTGGAAATCCGGCTGCCCAGGCAGCCGACTCGCAGAGGCCCCCGTTCGGGGCCTTTGTTTTTGTCCTTCCGGGGCCGCGAAGCTGACAGCCGCGGCGGCCAAAGCGCCCTTTCCGCGCAAAATTCTGCAAGAGGCGCCGCAGGACACACTCATTCGATTCGCACGCGCCGGACAATTTCGGCGCGCACGCGGACATCCCGCTGTGCCGCAGAGGAGACCATGGCCAGCGAGCACCCGGCCCGCGACGGCTCGCGCGGACAGGACGCGCCTTTCGGCGAGGCGCGCCTGCGCGTGCTGGTCGACTCGGTGCCGGCGATGATCGCCTACGTCGACACGGGCGAGCGGTTCGTCTTCTGCAACCGGGCGTACCTGCAGGCCTTCGGCGTCACCGAGCCGGCCGCTTTGGGCAAGACCATCCGCGAGGTCGTGGGCGATGCGACCTACGAGGCGGTGCAGCCGCTCATCGCGCGCGCGCTCGCCGGACACACGGCGCGCCACGAGCGCAGCCAGCGCTGGCCGGGCGGCGGCAGCTCCGAGCTCTCGGTGACCTACGTGCCGCACTTCGGCGAGGACGGCCGCGTCCTCGGGTTTCACTCGCTGCTTGTCGACATCACCGAGCGCAAGCGCGCGGAGGAAGCGCTGCGCGCGAGCGAGGCGCGCATGCGGGCGATCTCGGACAACCTCCCGGCGCTCGTGGCCTACGTCGACGCGAGCGAGACCTACCAGTTCGCCAACCGCACCTACGAGGAATGGTTCGGGCTGCGGCCCGAGCAGGTTGTCGGCCGCACGATGAACGCGGTACTGCGCGGGGACTACGCCAAGGCGAAGCCGCACATCGGCCAGGCGCTCGCCGGCCAGCTCGCGGTGCACGACCGCGAGGTGTACATAAACAACGAGCGCCGGCACCTGCACAACATCTACATTCCGCACTTCGGCGCGGACGGCGCGACCGTGGGCTTCTCGATCCTCGCCACCGACATCTCGGAGCGCAAGGCGCTCGAGCACGAGCTCTCGCATCGCGCCTCGCACGACGCGCTCACCGGGCTGCCGAACCGGACGCTGTTTCGCGACCGGCTCGAGCAGGCTCTGGAGCGGGCCAAGCGCCACGGCACGCCGCTCGCCGTGATGTACCTGGACATCGACCGTTTCAAGGCGGTGAACGACACCTTGGGCCACCAGGTGGGCGACGAGCTCCTGAAGGGCTTCGCCGAGCGGCTCGTGCGCTATGTGCGCACGACCGACACGGTGGCGCGCCTGGGTGGCGACGAGTTCGTGATCCTGCTCGAGGAGATCGGGACCGAGGCGGACGCGCTCCTCGTCGCGGACAAGGTGATCGCGGGGATGCAACCGGGCTTCCGGCTCGCCGGCGCGTTCATCCCGGCCACCGCGAGCATCGGCCTGGCGATGCTCGCCCCCGGCAGCTTCGACGCCGATGCGCTGCTCGCGCGGGCCGACGCCGCGCTCTACCGCGCCAAGGCCGAGGGCAGGAACCGCTGCTGCACGGCGCCTTGAGGGCGCGCAGGATGCTTGTCGTCTTCGGTCCGCGTCACCGGGCGCCCGCGGAGGCAGCCGACAGTCCTTCGATACGTATAATCCTACGTATCAGCGAGGAGAACGCTATGGCGAGGAAGCTCACGATTCTGATCGACGATGCCGTCTACGAGGGGCTGCACCGCGTGGTCGGGCGAGGCAGCATCAGCAAGTTCATCGAAGATCTGGCGCGCCCGCACGTGGCGCAGCGGGACCTGAGTGCCCAGTATCGTGAGGCCGCGAGGAACGCGTCGCGCGAGCGCGAGGCCCGCGAGTGGACCGAGGGCCTCGCGGGGGGCGTCGATGAAACGCGGTGAAGTCTGGTGGGTCGATTTCGAGCCCGCGGTGGGCTCGGAGGTCCGAAAGACCCGCCCGGCCGTCATCGTCAGCAACGATGCCTCGAACGCCGCGATGCATCGCGTGCAGGTGGTTCCGGTTACCAGCAATATCGCGAAGCTCTACGTGTTCGAGGCACCGATTTCCGTTCGAGGCACGGCTGGAAAGGCGATGGCGGATCAGATCATGACCGCCGACAAGCAGCGTCTCAAGAAGCGCATCGGAAAGCTCTCCGAAGCCGAAATGCTCGGGGTCGAGCGCGCGTTGAGAGTTCAGCTCGGCCTGCACTGACGCGCCGCCCGCGGCTTCACCTCCCCGCCGCCGCCCTCTCCGCCCGCTCCGCCGCGTCCGCGTCCGCGAACTGCTTGCGGTAGAGCCGCGCGTAGGCGCCGTCTCTCGCGAGCAGCTGCGCGTGGCGGCCGACCTCGACGACGCGGCCGCGCTCGAGCACCACGATGCGGTCGGCGCCCTCGATCGTGGAGAGCCGGTGCGCGATGACGATCGTGGTGCGCCCGCGCATCAGCTCGTCGAGCGCCGCCTGCACGTGGCGCTCGGACTCGGCGTCGAGCGCGGAGGTGGCCTCGTCGAGGATCAGCACCGGGGCGTTCTTCAGGAGCGCGCGCGCGATCGCGAGGCGCTGGCGCTGCCCGCCCGAGAGCTTGACGCCCGCCTCGCCGATCACGGTGTTCAGGCCCTCGGGCATCTCGCGGATGAAGTCGCCCGCGTGCGCGGCCTCCGCCGCGGCGATCACCTCGTGCTCGCTCGCCCCGCCCAGGCGCCCGTAGGCGATGTTAGCGAACACGGTGTCGTTGAAGAGCACCACTTCCTGCGACACCAGCGCGATGTTCGCGCGCAGCGTGGCGAGCGTGAGCTCCTGGATGTCGGTGCCGTCGAGCAGGATGCGGCCGCTCGTCGGGCTGTAGAAGCGCGGCAGGAGATTGGCGAACGTGGTCTTGCCCCCGCCCGAGCCGCCCACGAGCGCCACCGTCTCGCCGGGCCGGATGCTCAGACTCACGTCGGCGAGCGCCGGCTCGCTGCGGCCCGGATAGGTGAAGCTCACGCTCTCGTACACGATCCAGCCCTGCGCGCGCGCGAGCGTCACCTTGCCGCGGTCCTCCTCGACCGGGGTGTCGATCAGGCCGAACACGCTGTCGGCGGCGGCGAGGCCGCGCTGCAGCGGCGCGTTCATGCCGGTGAGCCGCTTCACGGGCGAAAGGAGCATCAGCATCGCGGTGACGAACGAGGCGAACTCGCCCACCGTGGTGCGGCTCGCGAGCGATTCGCGCAGCGCCATGTACACGATGATCGCGACCGCGAACGAGGCGAGGATCTGCGTGATCGGCACGGTGGCCGCCGCGGGCACGGTCTGGCGCATGTTGAAGCGCCGCAGGGCCTGGTTCGCTTTTTCGAAGCGGCGCGCCTCGTAGTCCTGCCCGCCGAAGATCTTGACCACCTTGTGCGCGACGATCGTCTCCTCGAGCACGTGCGCGAGCTCGCCCATGGCGCGCTGCGCGCCGCGCGCCATCGTGCGCAGCCGCTGCGAGAAGGCGCGCACCGCGAGCATCACGAGCGGCCCGACCGCGAGCGCGGCGAGCGTGAGCTTCCAGTTGAGGTAGAAGAGCCAGCCAAGCAGCCCGAGCGTCGCGATCGAGTCGCGCACCGCCACGGTAAGCACGCTCGTCGCGGCGGCGGTGACGCCGGTCACGTCGTAGGCCACGCGCGAGAGCAGCGTCGCCGAGCTGTGATCGTCGAAATAGTGGGTCGGCATGCGCGTGAGGCGCCCGAACATCGCCGCCCGCAGGTCGAGCACCACGCGGTTCGACACCCAGGCGAGCAGGTACGCCGAGGCGAAGGTGAACAGGCCGCGCAGCACGAAGATCACGATGATCGCGGCCGCGAACACGGCGGGCGCGAGCGCGGCCCTGCCGTGCGCGGCGAAGCCGCCGTCGAGCAGCGGCTTCATGAGCGCCGGGAAAAGCGGCTCGGTGGCCGCCGAGCCGACCATCGCGAGCACCGCGAGCGCGAACACCTTCGCGTGCGGGCGGACGTAGGAAAGCAGCCTCAGGTACAGCTCGCGGCTGCTGGCGTGCGCTT
>JAKALD010000145.1 GCA_021813275.1 Pseudomonadota bacterium
CACGCTCACCTGGCGACGGGAGCGGGCGCGGCCGGCGGCTTGGCGCCGCGCGCGCGCTTCGCCGCGGGCGTGGCCTCGAGGCGGGCGCGCTCCTCCGGCGGCAGCGCCTGGTACTCCTGCCACTTGCGCTCGAGCTCGCGGCGCTTCTGCGGGGTCAGCTTGCGGTAACGCTCGCGCGCTTCGCGCCGCTGCTCGGGCGTGAGCTTCGCCCACTTCTTCATGCGCGTCTGCACGCGCTGCTGCCCGATCGGCGTCATCTTCGGATAGCGCTTCGCGACCCCCAGCCACGTCCTCTTGCCGGCGGCGTCGAGCCGGTCCCATTCGGCCGCGAGCGGGGCGAGGATCTGCTGCTGCGCCGGAGTGAGCTCGCTCCACGAAGGGTCCTTCTTCGGAGGCGCGGCGAGCGCGACGGACGCTGCGAGCACGGCGCAGGCGAGCGCGGCCACAAAGCGCGGCGCGCGCTGCAGGAGTCTGGCGAAGAAGGCGGGCCGGCGGCTCTTGTTCAGCTCGAGGCCTGCTTCTTCAGCCATGCTTCAAAGCCCTTGTCGATGTAGGCGTCGATCGGCAGAGAGTCCGTGAGGAGCTTGGCGTCGATCTCCACCACTTCGGCCACGCGCTGGTTCTGCTGCCAGGAGTGGATGCCGAGCAATCCGCCGACCAGCAGCGCCGCCGGAATCAGCACGCGCACGGACAGCCCGGTGACGCCGCCCAGGCGCCCCAGCACGTTGTCGGCGAGGGCGAGCGCCGGAGCGCGTTCCACGCGCTGGGCGGCGAGCGCATGCGCGCGCGCCGCCCGCAGCCGCTCGAGCGTGGGCGCGTCCAGGCCGGTGCCCTGGTTCAGGGCCTGGCGGATCTTGTTGCCGAACTGCAGCTCGTTCATCGTCGTCTCAGGCGCCCCGGAAGACCTCGCGTGGCGGCGCAGGTTTCACAGCGTGATTCCCCGCGCTTTGAGCGCCGCAGCCAACGCATGCGTTGCCCGGGAGCAGTGTGTCTTGACGCTGCCCTCCGAGCAACCCATCACCTTCGCGGTCTCGGCGACGTCCAGCTCCTCCCAGTAACGCATCAGAAAGGCCTCGCGTTGACGGGCCGGCAGGCGCACGATTTCTTCCTCAATGATCTCAAGCACTTGAGATCGCTCGAGCGACTCGGACGGACCGTCCGTGGCATTGGACCCGGCAGCCGGGCGCAAGGTTTCCAGCGGATCCTGGTCCTCGTCCTCCGCGCCGCCTGGCGCGAGCGCCGAAAGGAGCGTGGTCCACAGCGAGCGCACCTTCTGGCGGCGGAAGAAGTCGCGGATGGCGTTCTGCAGGATGCGCTGGAACAGGAGCGGCAGCTCGGCAGCCGGCCGCACGCCGTACTTCTCGGCGAGCCGCAGCATCGCGTCCTGAACGATGTCGAGCGCCGCCTCGTCGTCGCGGACGGCGAAGACGGCTTGCTTGAAGGCGCGCCGCTCGACGCTCGCGAGGAACGTCGACAGCTCGCTGGGCGATGCCAGAGAGTGCTCTCCCTAAGGGTCCAGGCGCGGGGCGCCCGGCGCGGCGCAGGCGTCCTGCTCGGTCGTGATCGGCATCGCCTTGCGCGCCACCATGTCGTTGTGCGTGCATGTTACCAAAACCCGCTCTGCGATTCGCCGGCATTCTCTTGACCGCATCGCAACAAGTCTTTATCGTTCAATGTTTTCCGCTGCATTCATCGCAGCCCGGATCATGGATCGAGTCAAGGGAATGACGCTCACCGGCGCCGAGATCGTGGTGCGCTGCCTGCAGGAAGAAGGCGTCGAGTACGTCTTCGGCTATCCGGGCGGGGCGGTGCTGTTCATCTACGACGAGCTGTTCAAGCAGGACAAGGTCAAGCACGTCCTGGTGCGTCACGAGCAGGGCGCGGCGCACGCGGCGGACGGCTATTCGCGCGCGTCCGACAAGGTGGGCGTGTGCCTCGTGACCTCCGGGCCGGGAGTCACCAACGCGGTCACCGGGATCGCGACCGCGTACATGGACTCGATCCCGATGGTCGTGCTCACCGGACAGGTGCCGACGCACGCCATCGGCCTGGACGCGTTCCAGGAAGTCGACACGGTCGGGATCACGCGGCCGTGCGTGAAGCACAACATCCTGGTCAAGAACGTCAAGGACCTGGCGATCTCGATCAAGAAGGCCTTCTACCTCGCGAAGACCGGGCGCCCCGGGCCGGTGCTGGTCGACATCCCGAAGGACGTGACGGCCGCGAGCTGCGAGTTCGAATACCCGGAAAGCGTCGCCATGCGCTCCTACAGCCCGGTGCGCAAGGGCCACGCCGGCCAGATCAAGAAGGCCGCGCAGCTGCTGCTCGAGGCCAAGCGCCCGATGATCTACACCGGCGGCGGCGTGGTGCTCTCGGACGCGGCGCCGCTGCTCGCCGAGTTCGTGCGCCTGCTCGGCTTCCCGTGCACGAGCACGCTCATGGGCCTGGGCGGCTACCCCGCGACCGATCCGCTCTTTCTCGGCATGCTCGGCATGCACGGCACCTACCAGGCGAACATGGCGATGCAGCACTGCGACGTGCTGCTCGCGGTCGGCGCCCGCTTCGACGACCGGGTGATCGGCAATCCGGCGCACTTCGCGCAGAATCCGCGCAAGATCATCCACGTCGACATCGACCCGTCGTCCATCTCCAAGCGCGTCAAGGTCGACGTGCCGATCGTGGGGCACGTGCCCGACGTGCTGCTCGAGCTCATCAAGCTCGTCCAGGCCGCGCCGCAGCGGCCCGATCCCACGGCGCTCAAGGCGTGGTGGGCCCAGATCGAGCTGTGGAGGTCGAAGGACTGCCTGCGTTACGACCGCGCCTCCAAGATCATCAAGCCGCAGTTCGTGATCGAGAAGCTCTACGAGGTCACCGGCGGGGACGCGTTCGTCACCTCCGACGTCGGCCAGCACCAGATGTGGGCGGCGCAGTTCTACAAGTTCGACAAGCCCAAGCGCTGGATCAATTCGGGCGGCCTCGGCACGATGGGCTTCGGCCTGCCGGCGGCGATGGGCGTGCAGCTCGCCAATCCCGGGGCGACGGTCGTGTGCGTGACCGGCGAGTCGAGCATCCAGATGTGCCTGCAGGAGCTCTCGACCTGCAAGCAGTACCGGCTGCCGATCAAGATCGTCAACCTCAACAACAAGTACATGGGCATGGTGCGCCAGTGGCAGGAGTTCTTCCACGGCAACCGCTATTCCGAGTCCTACATGGACGCGCTGCCCGACTTCGTGAAGCTCGCCGAGGGCTACGGCCACCGCGGCGTGCTGGTCGACAAGCCCGCCGACGTCGAGCCGGCGCTGCGCGACGCGTTCAGGCGCAAGGACGAGCTCGTGTTCATGGACTTCGTCACCGACCCGACGGAGAACGTCTATCCGATGGTGCCGGGCGGCAAGGGGATCTCGGAGATGATCCTCGCCGAAGAGCTCTGAGCGCCACGCGCCGCGGCTCGATGAGCGATCGCCACATCATCTCCATCCTGGTCGAGAACGAGGCCGGCGCGCTGTCGCGCATCGCGGGCCTGTTCTCGGCGCGCGCCTACAACATCGAGTCGCTGACCGTCGCGCCCACCGAGGACGCGTCGATGTCGCGCATGACGATCGTCACCACCGGTTCGGAGGACGTGATCGAGCAGATCACCAAGCAGCTCAACAAGCTGGTCGAGGTCGTGAAGGTCGTCGACCTGTCGGAAGCCGAGCACATCGAGCGCGAGCTGATGCTGATCAAGGTGCGCGCCGGCGCCAAGGAGCGCGAGGACATGAAGCGCATGGCCGACATCTTCCGCGGCCGGGTGATCGACGTCTCCGACAACACCTACACCATCGAGCTCACCGGCGACGGCAGCAAGCTCGACGCGTTCATCCAGGCGCTCGACCAGGGCGCGATCCTCGAGACGGTGCGCACCGGCGCCTCGGGCATCGGCCGCGGCAACCGCATCCTGCGGGTGTAGCTTCCCGCGTCCCGCCGCCGCCGGCGGGGCGCTTCCACAACCAGGGGGTCTCATGAAGGTGTATTACGACAAGGATGCCGACCTGTCGCTCGTCAAGGGCAGGAAGGTCACCATTCTCGGCTACGGCTCGCAGGGCCACGCGCACGCGCTCAACCTCAACGACTCGGGCGTGAAGGTGACGGTGGGCCTGCGCAAGGGCGGCGCGTCCTGGGACAAGGCGAAGAAGGCCGGCCTCAAGGTGGCCGCGATCGCCGACGCGGTGAAGGGCGCCGACATCGTGATGATGCTGATGCCAGACGAGCACATCGCGGCGGTCTACCAGACCGAGGTCGAGCCGAACATCAGGAAGGGCGGGGCGCTCGCTTTCGCGCACGGCTTCAACATCCACTACGGCCAGGTGCAGCCGCGCGCCGACCTCGACGTCTGGATGGTGGCGCCCAAGGCGCCCGGGCACACGGTGCGCTCGACCTACGCCGGCGGCGGCGGCGTGCCGATGCTGATCGCGGTGCATCGCGACGCCTCGAGGAAGGCACGCGACATGGCGCTCTCGTACGCCTCGGCGATCGGCGGCGGCAAGGCGGGCGTGATCGAGACCACCTTCAAGGAAGAGACCGAGACCGACCTGTTCGGCGAGCAGACGGTGCTGTGCGGCGGCTGCGTCGAGCTGGTGAAGAACGGCTTCGAGGTGCTGGTCGAGGCGGGCTACGCCCCCGAGATGGCGTACTTCGAGTGCCTGCACGAGCTGAAGCTCATCGTCGACCTGATGTACGAGGGTGGCATCGGCACCATGAACTACTCGATCTCCAACAACGCCGAGTACGGCGAGTACGTGACGGGGCCGAAGATCATCGACGCGCGCGTCAAGGACGCGATGCGCGCGGCGCTCGCGCGCATTCAGTCGGGCGAGTACGCGAAGGAGTTCGTGCTCGAGAACCGCGCCGGCGCGCCGACGCTGCTTTCGCGCCGCCGCATGACCGCCGAGCATCCGATCGAGCAGGTCGGGGGGCGGCTGCGCGAGATGATGCCCTGGATCCGCAGGAACCGCCTGGTCGACACGTCGAAGAACTGAGCCGGCGTGGCGCCGCGCCCGCACCGGGCGCGGCGCGCGGCCGCAGTCATCGCAGAGGGAGGTGCCGTGGTGCAACGCATGCTCGTGCTCGTCCTGCTCGCGGCGGCGCTCGCCGCCTGCGGCGACAAGGTGCCGGAGTCCGAGGCCGCGAAAAAGCTCGGCGAGGTGCCCAAGCAGACCGAAGAGAAGGCCCGGCAGGACGTGACCAAGGCGCTCGAGCAGGGCGCCGAGCGCACGCGACAGGCGGCCGACAAGGCCGACTGAGGGATGCGGCCGGTCTATCCCCATCCCCTGATCGCGCGCGAAGGCTGGCCGTTTCTCGCCGCGGCGATCGCCGCCGCGGTGCTCGCCGCCTGGCTCGCCGGCTGGTGGTCGGCTCCGCTGTGGCTCGCGGCGCTCTTCGTGCTGCAGTTCTTCCGCGATCCGCCGCGCGTCGTGCCGGAGGATCCGCGCGCCGTGGTCTCGGCGGCCGACGGCCGCGTGGTCGCGGTGGAGAAGGCGCGCGATCCCTGGCTCGGGCGCGACGCGCTCAAGGTGAGCGTCTTCATGAACGTCTTCAACGTGCACTCGAACCGCGCGCCGGTCGAGGGCGTCGTGAAGCAGCGCTGGTACCACGCCGGGCGGTTCCTCAACGCCGCGCTCGACAAGGCCTCGCTCGAGAACGAGCGCAACGCGCTGTGGCTGCGCACGCCCGGCGGCCAGGACGTGACCTGCGTGCAGATCGCCGGGCTCATTGCGCGCCGCATCCTGTGCTATGTTGACGCCGGCGCCGAGCTGAAGAGAGGGCAGCGCTTCGGCTTCATCCGCTTCGGCTCGCGCGTCGACCACTACCTGCCGCTCGACGCCGAGGTGAAGGCGGCGATCGGCGACAAGGTGTACGCGGCGGAGAGCGTGCTCGCGAAGCTTGCCGGACATGGCTGACTTCCCCCCCGACACCCGCCACCGGCTGGGGCGCCCCTCGATCGGCACGCTGCGGCGCCGCGGCATCTACCTGCTGCCGAACCTGTTCACGACGGCGGCGCTGTTCGCCGGCTTCTACGCGATCGTGCAGGCGATGAACCAGAACTTCGAGGTCGCCGCGGTGGCGATCTATCTCGCGATGGTGCTCGACGGCATCGACGGCCGCGTCGCGCGGCTCACGCGCACCCAGAGCGAGTTCGGCGCCGAGTACGACAGCCTCTCGGACATGGTGTCGTTCGGCGCCGCTCCGGCGCTGGTCGCCTACGAGTGGGCGCTCAAGGGCCTGGGCAAGCTCGGCTGGGTCGCCGCGTTCGTGTATTGCGCCGGCGCGGCGCTGCGGCTGGCGCGCTTCAACACCAACATCGACGTGGTGGACAAGCGCTACTTCCAGGGGCTGCCGAGCCCGGCGGCGGCGGCGCTGGTGGCGGGCCTGGTGTGGGTCATGAACGACTTCGGCGTCGATCGCGCCGAGTGGCTGCGCTGGGTCGCGTGGCTCGTGACCATGTTCGCCGGCGTGACCATGGTATCGAACATCCCCTACTACAGCTTCAAGGATATCAACCTCAAGAAGAGCGTGCCGTTCTGGACCGTGGCGGCGCTCGCCGCCGCCCTCACCGTGATCTCGATCAAGCCCGCGGTGACGCTGGTCCTGCTCGTGCTGGTGTACTCGCTTTCCGGCTATGTGCTGTGGGCCATCCGCCGGCGCCGCATGCGCCCGCTCGCCTGAGCCCGGCGGGACGCCCGGCCGGCGATTCTTGATCTGGCCCAAGTCGGATGCGCCGCGGCTGCGCTAGATTGGCGCCATGGCCGCCTTCCGGACGCAGCCCGTGACGCCTGCCGAGCACGGGGCGCGCGGCTTCGCGCTCTTCAACCTCGGCTTTCGGCCGTTCTATCTGCTCGCGGCGCTGTTCGCCGCGTTCGCCGTTCCGGCCTGGGTGTTCGCGCTGCGAGGCCACGGCTGGCCCGCGGGCTACCTCGAGGGGCTGATGTGGCACGAGCACGAGATGGTGTTCGGCTTCGCGCTCGCGGTGATCGCGGGCTTCCTGCTGACCGCCGGCCGCGTCTGGACCGGGCTCGCCACGCCGCGCGGCTTACCGCTCGCGCTGCTCGCCGCGCACTGGCTCGCGGCGCGCGTGCTGATCGTCACCGGTCCGGCGCCGCTCGCGGCGCTCGTCGACGCGGCTTTCCCGTTCGTGCTCGCGGCGGCGATGGCGCGCGTCATCTTCGGCGCGCGCAACGCGCGCAACTACTTCGTCGTGGCGCTGCTCGTCGCGCTCGGGCTGGCGAACGCGGGCTTTCATCTCGCGATGCTCGGCGTGATCCGCATGCCGGCCGCGACTGCGGTGCAGGCCGCCCTCTACCTCATTCTCACTCTGCTCATCGTGATGGCGGGCAGGGTGGTGCCGTCGTTCACCGCCAATGCGCTGCCGACCGCGGGCGTGAAGCTGCGCCCGCGGCTCGATCGCGTCGCGCTCGGCGTGACGCTCGTCGCCTTCGCGGGGGCGGTGCTCGGCTGGGGCGGCTGGCCCGAGGCGGCACTCGCCTTCGCGGCGGCCGCGCTGCACGCCGCGCGCCAGGCAGGATGGGCGCCGCTCGCGACACGCCGCCGCCCGATCCTGTGGATCCTGCACCTCTCGCACGCCTGGATCCCCGTGGGCTTCGTGCTGCTCGGCCTCGCGGCGCTCGGGATCGTGATCCAGGCCGCGGCGCTGCACGCGTTCGCCGTGGGCGCGCTGAGCGGCACGATCGTCGGCATGATCACCCGCACCGCGCTCGGCCACACCGGCCGGCCGCTCGTCGCCGGCCGCGCCGAGACCGCGGCGTACGTCCTGGTGCACTGCGCGGCGGTGGCGCGCGTCGCGGCGGCGATCGTGCTCGTCGCCTACATGCCGCTGGTCGAGCTCTCCGGCGTGCTCTGGTCGGCGGCATTCCTGGTCTACGCGGTGACGTACGCTCCGCGGCTCGCCGCCCCGCGCCTGGACGGCAAGCCCGGCTGACGAAGCCGTGCGCTTGCGGGCCCGCGCGAACGGGGCTATATTGCGCGCCATGGCTTCGACCCTTCGGATCGAGCTTCTCCTCTCCGGCCTGGCGCTCGCGCTGGCCGGCCTGCTGCTGCGCCTCGCGCGCTAGCAGACACCCAACCCCCAATTTGGCAGCACCCCGACCGCCCTCGCGGCGGGAAGGACTTCGTGCATTCGGTGCATTCAGACCCTAGGAGCGGGCGATGGACAAGGACCAGTTGATCATCTTCGACACGACCATGCGCGACGGCGAGCAGAGCCCTGGCGCCTCGATGACCAAGGACGAGAAGCTGCGCATCGCGCGCGCGCTGGAGCGCATGCGGGTCGACGTGATCGAGGCCGGCTTTCCCGCCTCGTCCAACGGCGACTTCGAGGCGGTGCGCGCGATCGCTAACTCCGTCAAGGACTCGACCGTCGCCGGCTTGTGCCGGGCCAACGACCGCGACATCCAGCGCGGCATCGACGCGCTCAAAGGGGCCAGGTCCTGGCGCGTGCACACCTTCATCGCGACGAGCCCCATCCACATGGAGAAGAAGCTGCGCATGAGCCCCGAGCAGGTGCTCGAGCAGGCGACGCTCGCGGTGCGCTACGCGAAGAACGCGTGCCCCGACGTCGAGTTCTCGCCCGAGGACGGCAGCCGCTCGCAGCCCGACTTCCTGTGCCGGGTGATCGAGGCGGTGATCAAGGAGGGCGCCACCACGATCAACATCCCGGACACCGTCGGCTACGCGGTGCCGCAGCAGTTCGGCGAGTTCATCCGCAGGCTGCGCGAGCGCGTGCCGAACTCCGACAAGGCGGTATGGTCGGTGCATTGCCACAACGACCTCGGCATGGCGGTCGCGAACTCGCTCGCCGCGGTGATGATCGGCGGGGCGCGCCAGATCGAATGCACCATCAACGGCTTGGGCGAGCGCGCCGGCAACACCTCGCTCGAGGAGGTGGTGATGGCGGTGAAGACGCGCAACGACTTCTTCCACCTCAAGACCGGGATCGACACCACCCAGATCGTGCCCACTTCGCGCCTGGTGTCGCAGATCACGGGCTTCGCGGTGCAGCCGAACAAGGCGGTGGTCGGCGCGAACGCCTTCGCGCACGCTTCGGGCATCCACCAGGACGGGGTGCTCAAGGCGCGCCAGACCTACGAAATCATGACCGCCGAGGACGTGGGCTGGAGCGCCAACAAGATCGTGCTCGGCAAGCTCTCGGGCAGGAACGCCTTCAAGCAGCGCCTGAAGGAGCTCGGCATCGAGCTCGAGGGCGAGGACGCGTACAACA
>JAKALD010000146.1:0-2364 GCA_021813275.1 Pseudomonadota bacterium
GCAGCGCGTTGCGCGCCCGGCTGCGCAGCTCGTTGACGGTGCCCTCGTCGAACGCCTCGATCTCCATCATCTCCTGGATCGGCACGTAGGCGACCTCCTCGAGGGTCGAGAAGCCCTCCTGGATCAGGATGTTGGCGACTTCCTCGTCGACGTCGAGGCGCTCCATGAACAGCTGCCGCAGGCGCCCGGTTTCCTCTTCCTGCTTCTTGACCGACTCCTCCTCGGTCATGAGGTTGATGGTCCAGCCCGTGAGCTCTGAGGCGAGCCGCACGTTCTGGCCGCTGCGGCCGATTGCGATGGCGAGGTTTTCCTCGTCGACCACCACGTCCATGGCGTGCTTTTCCTCGTCGACCACGATCGAGCTGACCTCGGCGGGCGCCAGCGCGCCGATCACGAACTGCGCCGGGTCGGGCGACCAAAGCACGATGTCCACCCGCTCGCCCGCGAGCTCCTGGGTCACTGCCTGGACGCGCGAGCCGCGCATGCCCACGCAGGTGCCGATCGGGTCGATGCGCTTGTCGAGCGAATGCACGGCGATCTTCGCCCGCACGCCCGGATCGCGCGCCGCCGACTTGATCTCGAGCAGCCCCTCCTCGATCTCGGGCACCTCGAGCTCGAACAGCTTCATGATGAACTGCGGCGCGGTGCGCGACAGGATGAGCTGCGGCCCGCGCGCCGCGCGATCGATCTTCATCACCCAGGCGCGCACCCGGTCGCCGAGGCGCAGGTTCTCCTTCGGGATCATCTGCTCGCGGGGCAGCAGCGCCTCGAGCCTGCCCGACTCGACGATCCCGTTGCCGCGCTCCATGCGCTTCACGGTCCCGGTGACCAGCTCATCGCCACGCGACAGGAAGTCGTTCAGGATCTGCTCGCGCTCGGCGTCGCGGATGCGCTGCAGGATGACCTGCTTGGCGGTCTGCGCGCCGATGCGGCCGAATTCGATCGGCTCGAGCGGCTCCTCGACGTATTCCTCGAGCTGGATGTCCGCCTTCTGCTTGCGCGCTTCCGAGAGCGCGATCTGCGCCGGCGGCAGCTCGATGGCGTCATCGGGCACCACCTTCCAGCGGCGGAACGACTCGTAGTTGCCCGTGTTGCGGTCGATCGCGACGCGCACGTCGACGTCCTCGGTGAAGCGCTTCTTGGTCGCCGAAGCGAGCGCCATCTCGAGCGCCGCGAACACCACGTCGCGGTTGACGTTCTTCTCGCGGGCCAGCGCGTCCACGAGCAGCAAGATCTCACGACTCATTGCAGGACTCCCCACGGCTCATAGGTCCGGAACGAGCCGCGCCCGCTCCATGCCTTCCAGCTCGAGGGCCACGATCCGGCCCTCCACGTCGAGCGTCGCGACGCCCCCGTCCACGCCGCGCAGCGTGCCGACGAAGCGCCGCCGCCCGCTCTCATCCGGCCGGCGCATCCGGACGTCGATCCTGCGGCCGGCGAAGCGCGCGAAATCGGCGGCCTTGCGCAGCGGCCGGTCCAGGCCCGGCGAGGACACCTCGAGCCGGTCGTAATCCACGCCTTCCACCGCCAGCACGCGGGTCAGGTGCCGGCTGACATCCGCGCAGTCGTCGACCGTGATGCCCCCGGGCTTGTCGATGAAAATGCGCAGCATGCGGCCGTGGTTGGACATCTGGGTGTCCACCAACTCGAATCCCATGCCCGCCACAGCGGGCTCGATGATGCCTGCCAATGCCGCCATCGCTCCGTATTCGGCCGCGCAAATAAAAAATGGGCCGAAGCCCATCCATGAAACATTTGAAGTTTAACAGCTTTTCGTCCGCGAAACAACGTCCGCGGGGTCCCGGAACGGGGCTCAGCCGAGCAACGCCTGGACCTCGTCCGGCCGCAGCTCGCGCCAGCGCCCTCGGCGCAGATCGCGCGCCAGGGCGACCGGGCCGAACTGCAGCCGGATGAGCCGGCTCACCTGCAACCCGACCGCCTCGAACAGGCGCCGCACCTCGCGGTTGCGGCCTTCGCGCAGGCTGACCCGGTACCAGCGGTTGGCGCCGCCGAGCGCCGGCTCCGCCATCGCCTCGAGCCGCTCGAATCGCGCCGCGCCGTCCGGGAGCCGGACCCCGGCGAGCAGGCGCCGGCGCTGCTCAAGGGAGACCTCGCCGCGCACCCGCGCCGCATACACGCGCACGAACGCGAGCCGGGGGTGCATCAAGCGGTTTGCAAGCTCGCCGGAGTCGGTCAGCAGCAGCAGGCCCGAAGTGTTCAGGTCGAGCCGCCCGACCGCGATCCAGCGCGCGCCGCGCAGGGACGGAAGGTGCGCGAACACCGTGTCCCGCCCCTGGGGATCGTCGCGCGTGACCAGCTGCCCCTCGGGCTTGTGATAGGCGATCACGCGCGGCAAGGCGGCGC
>JAKALD010000146.1:2374-9251 GCA_021813275.1 Pseudomonadota bacterium
CGCCGCTGCCGCCCGCGGCCACCGGCCGGCCGTCGACCGCGATCGCGTCGGCAAGCGTGGCCTTGTCCCCCAGCCGGGCCGTGCGTGGCCCAACGGTCACGCGACCCGCCGCGATCCAGGCCTCGATCTGGCGCCGCGAGCCCAGGCCGGCCGCAGCGAGCAGCTTCTGCAGGCGCTCCGCGGGGGCCGCCGGCTGCGGCGCGAGAGGCTGCCCCGCGCCCGCTCTAGGCGGCGCGTGCGGCGCTCGGCTCGGAATCCGCGCCGGAGCCGTCCGGCGCGCCGGACTGCGCAGCGGGCTCCGCGGGCGGTTCTTGGGGCGTGACCGGTTCAAGCTGCAAGGTCCTCGCGATTTCCTCGAGCGCGGGCAGTTCCTCGAGCGAGCGCAGGCCGAGGTCGTCGAGGAACTTCTTCGTGGTCGCGTAGAGCGCCGGGCGCCCCGGCGTGTCGCGGTGGCCTACGGCATCGATCCAGCCGCGGTTCTCGAGCGTCTGGATGATCTGCGCCGATACGGTGACCCCGCGAATGTCCTCGATGTCGCCGCGCGTCACCGGCTGGCGGTAGGCGATGATCGCGAGCGTCTCCATGACGGCGCGCGAATAGCGCGGCGGGCGCTCGGGGCTGAGGCGCTCGACGAAGGGCTGGAACTCCGGACGCGTCTGAAAGCGCCAGCCGCTCGCGAGGTTGACCAGCTCGACCGCCCGGCCGCTCCATTCCTCGCGCAGCTCGCCGAGCAGCCGGCGCAGCGTGTCGGCGCCGATTTCCTCGTCGAACAGGCGCTTCAGGTCGGCGAGCGAGAGCGGCTCGGCCGAGGCGAGCAGCGCCGCCTCGATGAGCCGCCTGGCATCAGTGGGATTCAGCATGGGCCAATTTTACGTAGATCGGCGCGAAACACTCGGCCTGGGTGATTTCGATCAGGGCTTCGCGCCCCAGCTCCAGCAGGGCGAGCAGCGTCACGATCAGCACCGCGACGCCGCGCTCGGGCTCGAACAGCTCGCGGAACTCGGCGACGCGCTGCTGCTGCAGCCGGCGCAGGACCCGGCTCATGTGCTCGCGCACCGAGAGCTCCTCGCGCGTGACGCGGTGGTGCGCCGCCAGCCGCGCGCGCGCCAGCAGGCTGCGCCACGCCTCCGCAAGGTCCTGCGGGTCGACCTGCGGCAGGCGCTCGGCGACGCTCTTCTCGACCCATACCGCGATCGCCACCACTTCGCGGCCGACCTGCGGCAGCTCGTCGAGCCTGCGCGCCGCCTGCTTGATCTGCTCGTACTCGAGCAGCCGGCGCACCAGCTCGGCGCGCGGATCCACTTCCTCCTCCTCGGCCGCCGGCGGCCGGGGCAGCAGCATGCGCGACTTGATCGCCATGAGCATCGCGGCCATGACCAGGTACTCGGCGGCGAGCTCCAGGTTCTTCCGGCGCATCATCTCGACGTACTCGAGATACTGGCGCGTGAGCGGCGCCATTGGGATGTCCAGGATGTCGAGGTTCTGCTTGCGGATCAGGTACAGCAGCAGATCGAGCGGCCCCTCGAACGCCTCCAGGATGACCTCGAGCGCGTCCGGCGGGATGTAGAGATCCGCCGGCAGCTCGATCAGCGGCTCGCCGTAGAGCTTCGCCACCGGCGCTGCCTGCGCTGCTTCGCCGTTCACGATCCGTGTGCCTCGCGCCGCGCTCAGGAGTAGGTCAGGCCCATCGCCTCGCGCACGTCGCGCATTGTCTCGACGGCGAGCTTGCGCGCCCGGTCGCAGCCGTCGGCGACGATGCTCCTCACCAGCGTTGGGTCGTCGAGATAGGTCTGCGCGCGCTCGCGCATCGGCGCGAGCTCGGCGAGCACTGCGTCGATCACCGGCTGCTTGCATTCGAGGCAGCCGATTCCGGCGCTCGTGCAGCCCTTCCACACCCAGTCGCGGCGCGCGTCGTCGGAGTACACGAGATGCAGCTGCCAGACCGGGCAGCGCTCGGGATTGCCCGGGTCGCTGCGTTTCACGCGCGCCGGATCGGTCGGCATGGTGCGCAGCTTCTTCGTCACGGATTCGGGCTCTTCGCGCAGGCCGATCGCGTTGCCGTAGGACTTCGACATCTTCTGCCCGTCGAGCCCCGGCATGCGCGAGGCTTCCGTGAGCAGCGCCTCGGGCTCGACCAGGATCTTCTTGCCGCCGCCCTCGAGCCAGCCGTAGAGCCGCTCGCGATCGCCGCGCGAGAGGTTCTGCTGCTCCTCGAGCAGCGCCCGCGCGCGCTGCAGCGCCTCGGCGTCGCCCTGCTCGAGGAACCTGGTGCGCAGCTCGTTGAACAGGCGCGCCTTCTTGGAGCCCATCTTCTTCACCGCGGTCTTCGCCTTGTCCTCGAAGCCGGGCTCGCGGCCATACAGATGGTTGAAGCGGCGCGCCACCTCGCGGGTGAACTCGACGTGCGGCACCTGATCGGCGCCGACCGGGACGTACGCCGCCCGGTAGATCAGGATGTCGGCCGACTGCAGCAGCGGATAGCCCAGGAAGCCGTAGGTCGACAGATCGCGGTCGGTGAGCTTTTCCTGCTGGTCCTTGTAGGTCGGCACGCGTTCCAGCCAGCCGAGCGGCGTCATCATCGACAGCAGTAAGTGGAGCTCCGCGTGCTCCGGGATGTGTGACTGGATGAACAGCACCGCCTGGCTCGGGTCGATGCCGGCCGCGAGCCAGTCGACGACCATGTCCCAGGCGTTCTTCTCGACCTCGCCCGGGCTTTCGTAGTCCGTGGTGAGCGCGTGCCAGTCGGCCACGAAGAACAGGCACGGGTACTCCGACTGCAGCCTCGCCCAGTTCTTCAGCACGCCGTGATAGTGGCCGAGGTGCAGGGCACCCGTCGGCCGCATGCCGGACAGGACGCGCGTTTCGTACATGGCGTTCGGATCCTCAGAGAAGCACGGCGTGGCGGATGAGCGTGAACGACGCGTCCACCAGCGGCCCGAGCACCACGCTCAGCATGTTCGTGACCAGCAGCAGGATGAGCAGCGGCAGTCCCCAGGGCTCGAGCTTCGCGTAGCGCCTGGCCGCCCGATGCGGCAGCAGGCTCGCGAGGATGCGGCCGCCGTCGAGCGGCAGGATCGGCAGCAGGTTGAGGAACATGAACACGAGATTCACCTGAAGGCCGATGGTCGCCATCGCGGACATCGCATCGGTGTAGAGATTGTGCGGCAGCACGATCGCCAGCTTGAGCAGCAGCGCCCAGCCGAGCGCCATGCCGAGGTTCGACGCCGGCCCGGCGGCCGCCACCCAGAGCATGTGCTGCCTCGGGCGACGCAGCGCCGAGTAGTTGACCGGCACCGGCTTCGCCCAGCCGAACAGGAACCGCCCGCCGGAGGCGAGCAGGATCAGCAGCGGCACCACGATCGTACCGACCAAGTCGACGTGGCGCAGCGGATTGAGGCTGATGCGCCCCTGCGCGTAGGCCGTCATGTCGCCGAAGTGCCGCGCGACGTAGCCGTGCGCGGCCTCGTGCAGGGTGATCGCGAACAGCACCGGAAGAGCGGAGATGGCAATGGCCTGCGAGAGTTGACTGATGTCCATCGCCGAGAATTGCGTAAAACGACGAATTTTAGCAGACGCCCGCCTCGCGACCGCGCGCCGCCCGCGGCTCAGCGCCCCGCCGCGTAGCCGAGCGGCGCGAGCGAGCCGCGGCCCTGGCGCACGAGCTGCGGCTCGTCGCCGGTCAGATCGATCACCGTGGTCGGCTCCACGCCGCAGGGTCCGGAGTCGATGATCAGGTCGAGCGCATGTCCGAGACGGCTGCGGATCTCCGCTGCATCCGGCAGCGGAGCCGAGTCGCCGGCGACGATGAGCGTCGCGGAGAGCATCGGCTCGTTCAGCTCGCCCAGCAGGGCGAGCGCCACGGCGTGCTCCGGCACGCGCACGCCGATCGTCCTACGGCGCGGGTGCAGGAGCCGGCGCGGCACCTCGCGCGTCGCGCGCAGGATGAAGGTGTAGCTTCCGGGAGTGGCCGCCTTCAGCAGGCGGTACTGGACGTTGTCGACGATCGCGTAGGCAGCGATCTCGGACAAGTCGCGGCACATCAGCGTGAGATGGTGCTTCTCGTCGACGCCGCGCACGCGCCGCAGGCGCTCCAGCGCTCTTGCGTCGCCGAGCTGGCAGCCGAGCGCGTAACACGAATCGGTCGGGTACGCGATCAGGCCTCCCTGGCGCACGATCTGCGCCGCCTGCCGGATGAGGCGCGGCTGCGGGTGCGTGGCGTAGATGGCGAAGTACTGAGCCATCGGTCAGGCGGGCCGTTCGCTCCACATCGGCCGCAGTGCGCTGTCCGAGGCATTCGAGTGGCAGTGCGGATCGACGTTCACGGCGCGCCGCGCAGAAACTCCTCGATCAGGCGTGCGACCTCCTCGGGCTGATCGAGGTGCAGCATGTGGCCGGCGCCGTGCACGGTCACGTGGCGCAGGTCGCGGAACGCGGCCCGGCGCTGTGCGTACTGGTCGGCGTCGATGCCGATGCGCCGCAGCGTGTCGGACTCGCTCGCGTCGACCCACAGCACCGGAGCGCTCACCTGCTGCCAGATGGCGCGCGCCTCCTCGTAGCGGTAGAGCACAGGGTTCACGATCTTGTGCGCCGGGTCGCTGCGCAGCACGACGCTGCCGTCTTCGGCCTGCCGGCCCCAGTGCTGCGCGAGGAACTCGGCGCGCTCGCGCGTCAGGCGCGGGTTGTTCCCCTGCAACCGGTCGGCGAGCGCCGCGAAGCCGGGATAGGGCCTGAGTCGCGGCCGCTCGCGCAGCTCGTCGAGCCAGCGCGCGTAGCGCCTGGGCGCCTGCTCGGGGCGCGTCGCCGACATGCCGACGCCTTCGAGATTCACCAGCTTCGCGATGCGCGCCGGCCGGACGCCGGCGTACAGCGCCGCGACGTTTCCGCCCAGGCTGTGCCCGACCAGGTCGAGCGGCGCATCGGGCTGGATGCGATCGAGGAGCGCATCCAGGTCCGCGACGTAGTCCGGGAACCAGTAGCAGTCCGCAGGTCCCCAGTCCGTCAGGCCGTAGCCGCGCCAGTCGGGTCCGTAGACGTCCCAATCGGGGGCGAGCGCGTCGACCATGAACTGAAAGGACGCGGACACGTCCATCCAGCCGTGCAGCAGCACGAGGCGCCGCGCCGGGTCGCCGCGCCAGTGGCGCACGTGATAGCGCAGGCCGCGGATGTCGTGGAACTGCGATTCGCTCGAACGCATGACCGCTCGCGTGGAAAGCCGCGATGTTAACAAGCGCGCGGCGCGGCTCGTCTCAGCGAAACCGGAATTTCACTTCGGGTGTCCGTCCGCTGACCAGGTCCGCGATCGCCTGTCCCGAGCCGCACGCCAGCGTCCAGCCGAGCGTGCCGTGGCCGGTATTGAGGAACAGGTTGGCGAAGCGGGTGCGCCCGATCAGCGGAACGTTGTTCGGCGTCGCCGGACGAAGGCCGGCCCAGTGCTCGATGCCCTCGGTCGCGCCCAGCGCCGGAAACAGGCGCCGGACGCGCGCCGCAATCGCCGCGCCGCGTACCGGGTTGAGGCTCGCATCGTAGCCCGCCAGCTCCGCGGTGCCGGCCGCGCGCAGCCGATCCCCGAGGCGTGAGATCACGATCTTGAAGCCTTCGTCCGTGAGGCTCACCGACGGCGCACGCGCGCCCGGCGCGAGCGGCAGCGTGATCGAGTAACCTTTGAGCGGATAGATCGGCACGCGGATTCCGAGCGGGGCCAGCAACCGCGCGCTGAAGCTCCCCAGCGATACGACGTAGGCGTCGGCGACGAGCGGCCGCGCGGCACCGGCCAGGCGTAGCCCCGCGATGCGCCCGCCTTCGGTCTCGATCGCCGCGAGCGCTGTTTCGTACAGGAACTTCACGCCGCGTGCGCTCGCCAGGCGCGCGAGCCCCTGCGTGAACTTGAACGCGTCGCCGGACTCGTCCTGCGGCGTATAGACGCCCCCCGCGATCCTGAGATCGGAGCCTCCCAATGCCGGCTCGATCGCGAGGCACTCGGCCGCCGACTTGACCTCGCGCGCGATGCCGAGCGCGCGCATCGCCTCGGCATGCGCGGCAAGCGCCTCGAAGTCGCGCGGCTCGGTGCAGAAGTGCAGGATGCCGCGCGCCAGTTGGTCGTATTGCAGGCCGGTCTCGGCGCGCAGCGCGGCGAGGCATCGCCGGCTGTACAGGGCGAGGCCCGCCAGCTCGCGCATGTTGCGCTCGAAGCGGCCCGGCAGGCACTCGCGCAGGAAGCCGAGCGCCCAGGCCCATTGGGCCCAGTCGGCGCGCGGTCTGAAAAGCATCGGCGCGTCCTCGCGCCCCAGCCAGCGCAGCACGCGCGGCACCACCGCGGGGCTCGCCCACGGCTCGGCATGCCCTGCGGAGATCTGGCCGCCGTTGGCGAACGAAGTCTCGAGACCGGCCTGCGCGCGGCGCTCCACGACGGTGACCTCGTGGCCGGCACGCGCGAGGTACCAGGCGCCGGCGACGCCGACGACGCCGGCTCCGAGTACGATGACCTTCATCCGGAGTCCTTGACTGACGCCGCCGTCGGCGGCCCGGGCGAACCCGCGCTTACTTGGGCGCCATGCGAATGGCGCCGTCCAGCCGGATCGTCTCCGCGTTGAGCATCTCGTTCTCGACGATGCTCCGCACCAGCTGCGCGTATTCGGCCGGGCGGCCGAGGCGCGGCGGGAACGGCACCATCCTGCCGAGCGACTCGCGGGCCTCCTGCGGCAGGCCGAGCAGCATCGGCGTCTCGAAGATGCCCGGCGCGATGGTGCACACCCGAATGCCGTTGCGCGACAGGTCGCGTGCGATCGGCAGGGTCATCCCCACCACCCCGCCCTTCGATGCCGAGTAAGCCGCCTGGCCGATCTGGCCATCGAAGGCCGCGACCGAAGCCGTGTTCACG
>JAKALD010000147.1 GCA_021813275.1 Pseudomonadota bacterium
CGGAAGGATGATGATGCGCCGAATGAGCACCTGGGTCTTCTCGTAGATGCTGTCGAGCATCTGTGCGAGCAGCGGGTTGTTGGCGGCTTCGAGGAGCCGCCGCCTGAAACGCTCGTAACCGGCGAGGAAGGCGTCGAATTCCCCCTTCGCGGCGTGCTCGGCGAGTGGTCCGCTGAAATAGTCGAGCAGCTCCTGCCAAGACTCCGGCGGCGCGTTCAGCGTCGCAAGGCGCGCGCACAGCCCCTCGAGCACTTCGCGCACGTCGTACAGGTCGAACACCTGGGATAGATCGAGGCGCGCGACGACGGCGCCCCGGTTGGGAATGCGGTTGATCAGGCCGCGCTGCTCCAGCGCGCCGAATACCTCGCGAATGCGGGTGCGCGGAACCCTGAATTCGTGGGCGAGATCCTGCTCCCGGAGCTTCGCCCCGGGCGGGATCTCCTGATTGACGATGCGCTCGCGCAGGGTGTTCAGGACCTCGCCTACGCCGGCGCGGGTCGCAGGCCCCGGGCGCTTGCGGGCGTGCCGCGCGCGACGTGCCGGGGGCAGGACGTCGTTCAAGCGCGCACCTGCGTGCCGCCGTTCAGCAGGCGTGCCCGGAGGCCGTGAGCCCGAGGCGCTCGAACAGCGCCCGGTCCTTTTCGGTTTGCGGGTTGCCGGTGGTGAGCAGGCGCTCGCCGTAGAAGATAGAGTTCGCGCCCGCGAGAAAGCACAGCGCCTGCAGCGCGTCGCTCATCGTTTCCCGGCCCGCCGACAGACGCACGTACGAGCGCGGCATCGTGACGCGAGCCACCGCGATCGTGCGCACGAACTCGAATTCGTCGAGCGGCTGCTCGTCGGCGAGCGGCGTGCCCGCGACGCGCACGAGGTTGTTGATGGGCACGCTCTCGGGGTATGGGTCGAGGTTGGCGAGCTGGGCGATGAGCGCGGCGCGATCGCGCCGCGATTCGCCCATGCCGACGATCCCGCCGCAGCAGACGCGAATCCCGGCGGCCCGGATGCGCCCGAGCGTGTCCAGCCGGTCCCGGTACTCGCGCGTGGTGATGATGCGGCCGTAGAACTCCGGGGAGGTATCCAGATTGTGGTTGTAGTAGTCGAGGCCCGCGTCGCGCAGCCGCTCGGCCTGGCCTTCCTTGAGCATGCCGAGCGTGACGCAGGTCTCGAGGCCGATCTCCTTGACCGCGGCGACGAGCGGCAGCACGCGCTCGAGGTCGCGCTCCTTCGGGCTGCGCCACGCGGCACCCATGCAAAAGCGCGTCGCACCCTCGTCCTTCGCGCGCTGCGCCGCCGCGGCCACCTCCTCGAGCGACAGCAGCGGCTCGTCCTCCACGCCCGTGGGATGGCGGACCGATTGCGGGCAGTAGCCGCAGTCCTCGGGGCAGCCGCCGGTCTTGATCGAGAGCAGCGTCGAGAGCTGCAGCGCATTCGGATCGAAGTGCTCGCGATGCACGCACTGCGCGCGGAACATCAGCTCCGGCAGCGGCAGCTCGAGCAGCGCCATGACCGCCTCGACGGTCCAGTGCGCGGCGGTGCGGGCAAATGGCGCGCGAGGCTTCGCGCTGTCAAGGGTCGCGGGAGACGAAGCGGGATCTGGCATGAGCGTTCCTCTTGCGCAAGCGGCGCGCGGATGAATGTGTCGTTCGCGGCACCATACAAAACGCGCTGTCAGGCTGTCAATGCGCGTCTCGCTGCGCGCCGGGGATGCCAGCGCCACGTAGGAAGTAACCATAGGAAAAATAATCGCTTAACTCACTCGGTCCGGGCCGATGGGGAATGGTGGAAGACGTTTTCCGGAATCCGTTCTGCGAAACTTATCGACACATATGTAAACAAGATTGTTGACACAGCTTCGCGCGGCGAATTATGGTGCGCCCGATGCGCCGCGCGCAGGGCGCCCCTGGTGCGTGCGTGCCCGGAACGACAACGCGGGTCTTTTTCGAGAGCATGGAAGCAGACAAGTCTGAGCCGTCCGCAGGGCCGTTCGAGCGCGGCCCGCTGAGCGGATACCGGGTCCTCGAGCTCGGCACGACGGTGGCCGGGCCTTTCTGCGGGCGGTTGCTCGCGGACTTCGGGGCCGAAGTCATCAAGGTCGAGCCCGCCGACGGCGACCCGGTGCGCACGATGGGCAAGCGCTTCCACGGCAAGTCGCTTTACGCGGCAAGCATCTTCCGCAACAAGGCGCTGGTGTCGATCGACCTGCGGCGCCCCGAGGGTCAGCAGCTCGCACGCGATCTCGTGCGCCGCTGCGATGTCGTAGTCGAGAATTTCCGCCCCGGCGGCCTCGAGCGCTGGGGCCTCGGCTACCGGGAGCTCGCAGAGCTCAACCCGGGGCTCGTGATGGTGCGCATCAGCGGCTTCGGGCAGGACGGACCCTACCGGGAGCGTGCGGGCTACGGCGTGATCGGCGAGGCGGTGAGCGGTTTGCGCCACCTGACCGGCGACCCCGACCGGCCGCCCTCGCGCGTGGCCGTATCGATGACCGACTACATCACCGGCTTGTACGCGGCGTTCGGTGCCACTCTCGCGCTGCTCGCGCGCGAAAAGACCGGCCGCGGCCAGTATATCGACGCGGCTCTTTACGAGTGCGCCTTCAGCTTCATGGAGCCCTGGATTCCCGCCTATCAGAAGCTCGGCCACGTCGCGACGCGCGCGGGCTCGCGGCTGCCGGAGAGCACGCCCAACAATCTCTATCCGACCGCCGACCGGCAATTCATCCACATCACGGCAATGGGCGATTCGGTGTTCGCGCGCCTCGCCCGGGCGATGGGGCAACCCGCCCTCGCCGAGGATCCGCGTTTCGCGAGCGCGATTGCCCGGTCCGAGAACCACGAGGCGATCGACGACCTCATCGCGCGCTGGACGACGCGCCATGCGCTCGCCGCCCTCGAGGCGACCCTTGCGCAGGCGCTCGTGCCGGCAACTCGCGTCTACACCATGGCCGACATCTTCGGCGATCCTCATTATCAGGCGCGCGGATCGATCGTCGAGGCCCCCGACGACGACCTCGGCGAAGTGGCGATGGCCGCGGTGGTGCCGCGGCTCTCCGGCACGCCCGGCAAGGTCCATCACAGCGGTCACCGGGTCGGGCAGGACACGCGCAGGGTGCTGCGCGAGCTGCTCGGCCTCACGGTGGAGCAGGTCGATGCGCTCGCCGCCGCAGCGATCGTGCAATGCGAACAGGAAGCGAAGTGACATGAATCCGAGCGACAAGCCGCAATCGCCGTTCGATCGCCTGATGGACGACTACGAGGCCCGCGTCGCCAAGGCGACCGCGATGGGTGGGCCGGAGAAACTCGCCAGGCGCAAGGCCGCGGGCGTGCTGAATGCGCGCGAGCGCATCGCATACCTATGCGACTCGGGGACCTTCATCGAATCGGGGCTGTTCGGCACGTCCTCCTCCAACCCCGCGGACCGCGACCGCAGCCCGGCCGACGGCAAGGTGGCCGGCTTCGGCAAGGTCGGCGGGCGCGAGACCGCGGTCGTCGCCAACGACTTCACCGTGATGGGCGCCTCGAGCAGCTCGACGAACGGCCGCAAGATCGCGCATCTGAAGCGCGTTGCGTGCCAGCGCGGGCTGCCGATGGTGTTCCTCGGCGAGTCCTCGGGCGCGCGGCTACCGGACCACATGGGCTCGCGCGGCATGGGGACGCTGCTCGGCAACGACGGCGCGCAGTACCTGCGCCTGCGCGAGACGCCCTGGGCGTCGGCGACTCTCGGTCCGTCCTACGGTTCGTCTTCCTGGTATGCCGTGCTCTCCGACTTCAGTGTCATGCGCAAAGGCGCGGTGCTCGCCGTGTCGAGCTCGCTGCTCGCCTCGCTCGCGATCAAGGAAAAGATTGATCCCGAGGATCTGGGCGGATGGCGGCTGCACGCGGAGGTGACGGGATTCGCCGATGTGGTGACCGAGAGCGACGAGGAAGCGCTCGACGCCATCAAGACCTTTCTCGGCTACATGCCTGCGCACTGCAACGAGGCGCCGCCCGAGCGGTCCGTCCCGGCCGGCTCGGGCGAGGCCATGCGCGACATCCTCGGCCTGCTGCCGGCGAGCCGCACGCAGGTCTACGACGTGCGCAAGATCGTGCGCGCGATCGTCGACAAAGACAGCTTCTTCGAGGTCAAGGCGCGATTTGGCAAGGTCGCGGTCACCGGGCTTGCGCGCCTGGCTGGCCGCAGCGTGGGCATCGTCGCCAACAACCCGCTCGTCAAGGGCGGCGCGCTCGACAGCGACGCCTGCGACAAGATCACCAGCTTCCTCGTGCTGTGCGACTCGTTCAACATTCCGATCATCATGTTCGTAGACAACCCGGGCTTCGTGATCGGCACGGACGCCGAGCGCAAGGGCGCACCCGGCAAGATCATGAACTTCATGAACGCGCTCGCGCTGGTCACCGTGCCCAAGCTCTCGGTCATCCTGCGCAAGAGCTACGGTCAGGCCTACCTCAACATGGGCGGGGGCCGGAACTCGGACGAGGTCGCAGCGTGGCCGACCGCGGAAGTGAGCTTCATGGATCCGCAGTTCGCGGTGCAGGTGGTGCACGCGATCGAGCCGGGGCAGCCGGAGTTCGACGAGGCGCTCGCGCGCATGAACCGCGACAGCGAGGTGTGGGAAATGGCCTCGGTCTACGCGGTGCAGGCGGTCATCCGGCCGCGGGAGACGCGCGATTACCTGATCCGCATGCTGGATGTGCACCGCCTGCGCATGACCAATGGCGTGGGTCAGCATCTGATGCGCGCCTGGCCGACAAGCTACTGAGAGGGCGCGCATGTTCCACAAGGTCGTCGTGGCCAACCGGGGGGCAGTCGCCGCGCGGGTGCTGCGCGCGCTCGACGGCCTGGGGGTGCGCTCGGTCGCGGTGTACTCGGACGCCGACGCGGACGCGCCCTACCTCGAGCTCGCGAGCGAGACCTACCATATCGGCGCGGCTCCGGCGCGCGAGAGCTATCTGAACGAGGACGCGATTCTGGAAGTGCTGCGCGTTTCGCACGCCGACGGCCTGCACCCCGGATACGGATTCTTGTCGGAGAACCATCGCTTCGCCGAGCGCGTGCAGGCCGCGGGCGCGTGTTTCGTCGGCCCGTCGCCGCGCTGGATCGAGGCGATGGGTCACAAGACGCGCGCCCGGGACCTCGCGGCGCAATACGGCCTGCCGGTCGGCCGCGGGACCGGCGTGCTGCTCAAGGACGCGCCGGCGATGTTGCGCGCCGCCGACGAGATCGGGTATCCGGTGCTCGTCAAGCCGGCGGCGGGCGGCGGCGGCATCGGCATGATCGCCGTGCACAAGCCCGAAGAGCTGGCGCCCGCCGTGGAGCGCGCCGCCTCGATGGCCGAGCGCGGCTTCGCGAACGGCGAGGTGTACCTCGAGCGCCTGGTCGAGCGCCCGCGCCACGTCGAGATCCAGGTGCTGGGCGACCGAGCGGGCGCGGTGCGCCACTTGTTCGAGCGCGACTGCTCGGTGCAGCGGCGCCACCAGAAGATCATCGAGGAGGCGCCCGGCCCGGGCCTCGCGCGCGCGGTCGTGGGGCCGCTCGCGGCGGACGTCGCGCGCGTGCTCGGCGCGATGGGCTACGACAACATCGGGACGATCGAGATGCTGATGGGCGCCGACGGCGAGTTCAGCTTTCTCGAGATGAACACCCGGCTGCAGGTCGAGCACGGCGTGACCGAGGAGGTCACCGGCGTGGATCTGGTCGCCGCGCAGCTGCGCTCGGCGGCGGGGGAGCCGCTCGCGGAGATCCTGCCCGAGCGCATCGCGCCCGAGGGCCACGCGATCCAGGCGCGCGTGTACGCCGAGGATCCGAAACGGTTCTTCCCGTCGCCCGGACCGCTGCATGTGTTCCGCCCGCCGCAGGACGATGGTATCCGGCTCGAGACCGGGTACCGCGAGGGCCAGCAGGTGACGCCGCACTACGATCCGCTGCTCGCGAAGGTCATCGCGCACGCGCCGACGCGCGAGGCGGCGATCGCGCGGCTGACCGGGGCGCTGCGCGGGTTCGACATTCAGGGCGTGAAGCACAACGTGCCGGCGCTCGTGCGGATCCTGCAGTCCGCGGAATTTCAGGACGGCGGCGTGCATACCGGGCTCGCGTCGGAAGTTCTGGCACGGGCGCAATGAGCGCAGCGGCGCGACTGTCATCGAGGAGCGTGATTTGGCGACGTACGAAGCAAGATCGGAAGTGACGGGATCGGTCTGGAAGGTGGTCTGCGAGGTCGGTCAGCGACTCGAGCCCGGCGACACTGTCATGATCATCGAGTCGATGAAGATGGAAATCCCGGTGATCGCGGAGGACGGCGGCGTGGTGAAGCAGATCCTCGTCGAGAAGGGCACGCCGGTCACCGAAAACCAGCCGGTGGCGATTCTGGAGGTTGAATGAGCGCAGGGGCGCGCGAGCCTCAGGCTCCCGCCGAGAGCTGGGCGGACGAGCTCGGGGAATTGCGGTTCCGCCGCGAGCAGGCCGAGGCGCTCGGCGGGCCGGAGGCGGTCGCCAGGCACCATGAGCGCGGTCGGCTGACGGTACGCGAGCGCATCCGCGGGCTCGCGGACGCCGATTCGTTCACCGAGGTCGGCAGCCTCACGGGACAGGGGCGCTACGAGGGCGAGAAGCTTCTCGGGGTGACGCCGGCGCCCTACGTCATGGGACTGGCGAAGATCGGCGGGCGGCCGGTCGCGATCGGCGGCGAGGACTTCACGGTGCGCGGCGGCACGAGCTGGAGCGGCGACCGCAAGAAGGGCGGGCAGGGGGGCTTCGTCGAGGATCTGGCACGGGCCTATCGCATTCCCCTCGTCAACCTGATCGACGGCGCGGGCGGCAGCGTGACCTCGATCCAGCGCCGCGGACACTCCGTCTTTCCGGGCGTGCACGGCTTCGAGCAATCGGTGGCGTTGCTTGGCGAAGTCCCGGTCGTATGCGCGGTGATGGGCACGGCGGCCGGCGGCCCCGCCGGGCGGGCGATCCTCGCGCACTGGTCGGTGATGGTGAAGGACACGGCGCAGGTCTTCGCGGCCGGGCCCCCCGTCGTCGAGCGCTCGCTCGGGCAGAAGATCACCAAGGAAGAGCTCGGAGGCGCGCAGCTCGCCGTGGATCTCGCCGGCACGATCGACAACGCCGCGGAGAGCGAAGAGCGGTGCTTCGAGATGATCCGCCGCTATCTGAGCTACATGCCGGCGAACGTGTGGGAGCTGCCGCCGGTGGTCGAGACGGACGATTCGACCGAGCGGCGCGAGGAGGAGCTCGCGCGCATCGTGCCGAAGGACCGGCGCAAGCCGTACAACATGCGCCGCTTGATCCAGCTCGTCGTGGATCGCGGCTCGATCTTCGAGATCCAGCCATCGTTCGGAAAGTCGGTCATCACCTGCCTGGCGCGCATGAACGGCAAGGTGGTCGGCATCGTGGCGAACAACCCGATGGTTTACGCCGGTGCGCTGGACGTGAGAGGTGCGCGCAAACAGACTCACTTCGTCGAGCTGTGCGACTGCTTCCACATTCCGATCGTGTTTCTCGTCGACGTGCCCGGCTTCATGGTGGGGCGCGACGCCGAGGCGGCCGCGACCCTGCGGGAGGGCATGCGCAGCGTCTACGTTGGCCTGCAGGCGAGCGTGCCGATGTACACCGTGGTCATCCGCAAGTGTTACGGCATGGCGGGCATGGGGGCCACCGACAAGAACGGACTGGATTTCAAGATCGCGTGGCCTTCGGCAGAGTGGGGCTCACTGCCGATCGAGGGCGGTGTCGCGGCGGCGTTCAGGCGCGAGATCGAGATGGCGGCCGATCCCAAGGCGCGCGAGCGCGAGCTGGAAGCGGAGCTGCGCGCCCAGGCTTCGCCGTTCCGCACCGCGGAGGCGTTCGGCGTCGAAGAGATCGTTGATCCGCGCGAGACCCGGCCATACCTGTGCCGCTTCATCGATGCGGCGCAGGCCAGGCTGCGTACGACGCTCGGGCCGAAGCCGAAGTACGGCGTGCGACCCTGAGCGAAGCCGGCGGACCGGCGGCGAAAACGCCCCGGGTCTGCCGTACGGAGGTACCGCGAGGGCATTACCTTGCCGCGCGGCTTGGCAACCACCTGAGAGGAGGTCTGGAGATGATCAGGAAAAAATGTCTGGGATGGCTGGCAGTCGTCGCGCTCGCGCTTGGCACTCTGCGTCCGGCGTACGCGGAAGTGAGCGAGGTGAGCCTGTCGCTGCAGTTCGGGATCGGCTATCTGCCGCTCACCGTCATGCGGCACCAGAAGCTCGTCGAGAAGCACCTCGCCGCCGAAGGCCTCGGCAACACCAAGGTAACGTGGGCACGGTTCGGCGCCGGCTCGGCGGCAAACGACGCGCTGCTCGCGGGCAGCCTGAACTTCGCGGCGGGCGGCACGGCCCCGGCGTTCATCCTTTGGGACCGGACGCGCGAGAACCTCGGCGTGCACGGCGTCGCGGCGCTGTGCTCAATGCCGAACCTGCTCGTGACCCGCAATCCGGCGGTCAAGTCGCTGCGCGATTTCACCGACAAGGACCGCATCGCGATGGCGGGCGCCGGATCCTCGGTGCAGACGTACTACCTGCGCATGGCAGCGGCACAGCTCTACGGCATCAAGCACTACAACAAGTTCGACACCCTCATGGTGAAGATGCCGCACCCGGTCGGTCTCACCGCATTGCTCTCGGGCAAGGGCGAAATCGACGCGCAGTTCACTTCGCCGCCGTTTCAGTACTACGCGCTCGAGCACCCCGAGATCCATACGGTGCTCAACTCCTACGATGTGATGGGTGGCCCGAACACCTTCCTGATGGTCTGGGCGACGGAGAAATTCCGCGACGAAAACCCGAAGACCTACAAGGCCGTGTTCGACGCCCTGAGCGAAGCGACCGCGTTCATCAACGCCCACAAGAAGGAGGCCGCACAGATCTACGTCGAGGACGGCGGCAACAAGGACTCGGTCGACAAGATCCTGGACATGATGGAGAAACCCGGGATGAGCTACACGCTCGCGCCGGAGGCGACCCTGAAGTACGCGCAGTTCATGCATCAGGTGGGCGTCCTGCACCATGAGCCCAAGTCCTGGAAGGATCTGTTCTTCCCCGAGGTGCATGCCCTGCCGGGGAGCTAAGATCCGGGCTCGGGGGGGGGCCGTTCGGGCCCCCGGGCAGCGGGCTGAAGAGGTGATGTGATGAGCGAGGGGGCAGGCGGCGCGCCGCTGCTGGACGTGCGCGGGGTGACGCTGCAATACAAGACGAAGGAGCACCTGG
>JAKALD010000148.1 GCA_021813275.1 Pseudomonadota bacterium
CTCGGGCTCCTGCAGCGTGAGGATGATCATCGTCGGCGCGAGCATGGTCATCGTCACGCGGTAGCGCGCGATCGCCTCGAGCAGCGCGCTCGCGGAGAACTGGGGCAGGAACGCGTGCGTCAGGCCGAGGAAGGTGAACGGGCTCGCGAGCAGGTCCGCCGAGTGGAACATCGGCGCGGCGTGCAGGTACACCTCGCCGGGTGCGAAGCGCAGGATCGAGTTGATCTGGTGGCCGTTCGCGATGACGTTGCGGTGGGTGAGGCGCACGCCTTTCGATCGCCCGGTGGTGCCGCCGGTGTAGAGCAGGATCGCGTCGTCGTCCTCGGCGGCATCGTGGAGCGGCGCCGGCCGCGCCTGCGCGAGGCGCGCCTCGTACTGCGGCCGGGAATCGGCGAGCGCGCCGGGGGCGACCAGCAGCGCGCCGTCGCGCCACGGCGCGAGCGGCCCGGCCTCGAGCAGCTCGCGGAACACGTCCTCGGCGGCGAGCACGCGGCAGCCGGCGTCCTCGAGGATGTGCGCGATCTCCGGGGGGGCGAGCCGGTAGTTGATCGGCACCGGCACCGCGCCCATCCAGTAGCCGGCGTGCAGCAGCTCGAAATGGCGGAACGTGTTGCGGGAGAGGACGGCGTAGCGCCCGCCGCGCCGCACGCCCTGGCTCGCCAGCACCGCTGCAGCGCGCGCGATGCGCTCGACCGTTTCGCCCCAGCTGGTGCGCCCGGCTTCGTCGACGATCGCCGTGCGATTGCGGTAAAGGCGCCGTGCGTGATCGAGGGCGGAGGTGAGCGTGAACATGGCGGCCTGCGCGGCAGCGGCAAGCCTAGCCGATCCGGGCACGCGCGGCTACGCGCCGGTCGCGCGCGCTTTTCCTGCGACAACAGGCGCCCGCGGCGGGTAGCATGGCGTCCGGCCGGGCGCGAGAGGAGACGGACATGGTGCGCATCGAAAAGCAGGACCGCGTGTGGACGGTGATCCACAGCCGTCCCGAGGCGAGGAACGCGATGGACCCGGAGAGCGCCGCGGCGCTCGCGGCGGCCTTCCTCGCCTTCGACCGCGACCCGGAGGCGGCGGTCGCGGTGCTCTGGGGCGAGGGCGGCGCGTTCTGCTCGGGCTTCGACCTGAAGCACGCCGCAAGCCTCGCCGGCGAGCCGCGGCCGCTCGAGGCGCTCGCCTATCCGCTCGACGAGCGCGCCGCGCCCGACGGCCAGCTGCCGCGCGGGCCGATGGGGCCGACGCGCCTCGAGCTCGACAAGCCGGTGATCGCCGCGATCGCCGGGCCGGCCGTCGCGGGCGGCTTCGAGCTCGCGCTGTGGTGCGACCTGCGCGTGATGGAGCAGTCGGCGTATTTCGGCGTGTACTGCCGGCGCTGGGGCGTGCCGCTCGTCGACGGCGGCACGGTGCGCCTGCCGCGCCTGGTGGGCGCGGGGCGCGCGATGGAGATCATCCTCACGGGGCGCAAGGTGAGCTCCGAGGAAGCGCAGCGCATCGGCGCCTGCGAGCAGGTCGTGCCCGACGGGCGCTCGCGCGAGCACGCCGAGGCGATGGCGCACGCGATCGCGCGCTTTCCGCAGGCCTGCCTGCGCGCCGACCGGCGCTCAGTGCGCATGCAGGAGGGCCTGCCGCTGCGCGAGGCGATGCGCCGCGAGTGGTATAACGGCTTGCCGGCGTTCGTCGCGGAGGGCGCGGCAGGCGCCGCACGCTTCGCCTCGGGCAAGGGGCGGCACGGAGATTTCGACGCCCTGTGACGCCGCTGGCGTGGGCCTGTCGCCACGGGGCGACGCGGCGCGCGCGCAACATCGGCGCGAGGTGAGTCAACCGGTGCGCCCGAGGATCGTTTACCCGTAGCATTTGTCTGAGATACTTTCCGCACGCGTGCATCGGCGCCCCGATGCTGTCACACACGACAGGTGAGAGGATGAAAATCAAGAAGGCCGCAAATCTGGTTGCAGTGTCGATGGTGCTGGTGCTCGCAGCCTGCGCGAGCCAGCAGGCGAAGCAGGCGCCCACCTCGGAGGCGACGCCTTCGCCGGCCCAGCAGCAGGGGGCGCAGACCCAGGGCGTGACGGGCCAGCCGGTGGGCGAGAACCCGCTCAACAATCCGAACAACATCCTCTACAAGAAGAGCGTCTACTACGCGTTCGACAAGTACAACATCGAGCCGAAGTACATGCCGATCGTCGAGGCGCACGCCCAGTACCTCAAGTCGCATCCGCAGGCGACGGTGCGCCTCGAGGGCAACTGCGACGAGCGCGGCAGCCGCGAGTACAACCTCGCGCTCGGCCAGCGGCGCGCCGACGCCGTAGCGAAGGCGATGGAGCTGCTCGGCGTCCCGTCCAGCCAGATCACCACGGTCAGCTGGGGCTCGGAGAAGCCCAAGGCGCTCGGCCACAACGAAGAGGCCTGGGCGCAGAACCGCCGCACCGACATCGTCTACACGCACGAATAGGGCGCCTCGCGCGGCGAGCGCGGGCCGTCAGTCCCTGGCGGCCTGCGCGGGCGCCGGCAGGCCGAGCGCCGCGCGGCGGCGCGGCAGCTCGGCGATCACCGCGTCGCGCTCGGCGTCGGTCATCTCGCTCCAGCGCGCGATCTCCTGGAGCGTGCGGCAGCAGCCGACGCACACGCCGCGCGGCGGGCTCATGTGGCAGACGTTGACGCAGGGCGACTTGATCACGCCCGTCTGGCCTGCAGCGCCTTGCCGGCCTTCGAGGTCGATTCGCGGCCGAGCACGCCGCAGATCCAGCGGCCGATCTCGGCCACTCTTGCGAGATCGACGCCGGTCTCGATCCCGAGGCCGTTCAGCATGTAGAGCACGTCCTCGGTCGCGACGTTGCCCGAGGCGCCCGCGGCGTAGGGGCAGCCTCCCAGGCCGGCGACCGACGCGTCGAAGGTCGCGACCCCGGCTTCGAGCGAAGCGTACATGTTGGCGAGCGCCTGGCCGTAGGTGTCGTGGTAGTGGCCGGCGAGGCGCTCGCGCGGCACCCGCGTGCTCACCGCCTCGAGCATCGCGCGCGTGCGGCGCGGCGTGCCCACGCCGATGGTGTCGCCGAGCGAGATCTCGTAGCAGCCCATGTCGTAGAGCGCGCCGGCCACCGCGGCGACCTGCGCGGGCCTGACCTCGCCTTCGTAGGGGCAGCCGAGCACGCAGGACACGTAGCCGCGCAGCTTCACGCCGGCCGCGCGCGCGGCCTGCGCCACCCGGCGGAAGCGCTCGAGGCTCTCGGCGATCGAGCAATTGATGTTCTTGCGCGAGAACGCTTCCGAGGCGGCGCCGAAGATCGCGACCTCGGTGGCGCCGGCCGCGAGCGCCGCCTCGAAGCCCTTCAGGTTGGGCGTCAGTACCGGGTAGGACACGCCGGGCCTGCGTCGGATGCCCGCGAGCACCTCGGCGTGATCGGCCATCTGTGGGATCCATTTCGGCGACACGAATGCGGTGGCCTCGACCGCCGGCAGCCCCGCCTCGGCGAGGCGCTCGATCAGCTCGATCTTCACCCGCGCGGGGACTTGCGCTCTTTCGTTCTGCAGCCCGTCGCGCGGGCCGACCTCGACGATCCTGACTCGCGCGGGAATCATCCGCCAGCGCCTCGCGGTTTCATCTCGTCCAGCGCCGCGCGAGCGGGGCGATCGCCGGGGCGAGAAAGCGCTCCTGCGGCATGCCGCGCGCGATCTCGAAGCCGCGCGACGCGATGCGCGCGCGCTCTTTCTGGCGCGCGGCATAGTGCAGGCAGGTGCCGACGAGCTCCGCGTAGGGCGCGAACGCGATGCCGCCCGAAAATCTGGCCTCTTCCTCCGGGTCGCGGCCCGACTCGGACACGACGAACGCCTGGTTCGCGAGCAGGTAGGTCACGCGCACCTGCTCGAACAGCGTGACGTCGTCGAAGTAGCCGAGGTTCAGCACGATCTTGGAGCGCGCGATCAGCTCGTCGCGCGCGCTTCCATAAAGCCCCATTTCGCTGCGCACGTGCAGCCCGGCGCCCGCGAGCGCCTTGATCACCGCGCGACGGCGCTCGGAGCGGCTGCCGTAGAACAGCACGTCGATGTCCTGCTCGTCGGCGTGCGCGATGCGCGTGAGCGTCCGGACGTACCCGAGACGCACCAGCTGCGCGTCGCGCGCCCCCATCTGGGCGAGCATCCGCAGGTTGGCGGGATGATAGTCCCAGACGGGAACGGCGCGCAGCAGCCCCGCAAAGAACGGCCGCGCCTCGAACAGCGCCGGCCCGAGCTGCTCGAGATTGTAGATCACGGTCTGCGCGGGCAGCACCCCCGGGGCGATGCCGCCCAGCAGGTGCGCGCCGAGCAGGACGTTGATGCGGTCGGCATGCACGGTGTTGGCGCACAGCACCGCGTCGTGCCCGAGGCCGGTCAACGCTTCCCGGAGCGCCGCGGCGACCTCGGCGAATGCCGCGCTGTGCGCGTAGCCTTCCGGCTCGATGGTCACGACGGCGAACCGCATCGGGCACTGCTGCATCAGGCGGCGGAAAAACGGATCAGCTCCACGCCCTCGGCGACCTGATCTCCGGTGCCGAACAGGAGCTCCTCCACCGTCCCGTCGGCGGGCGCGGCGATCGTGTGCTCCATCTTCATCGCCTCGAGGATGAGGAGCGGTGCGCCCTTGGCGACTTTCGCGCCGGCTTCGACCAGCACCGCGATCACCTTGCCGGGCATGGGCGCGGCGAGCGTTGCGCTCGCGGCGTCCACGTCCAGCCCCTCGAGCTCGCCGCGCAGCCTGAGGCGGTAGGCGCCGCCGCCAGTGAACACGTGCCAGTCGCGCCCGTCGCGCACCGCGCGCGCTCTGAAGGCCTCGCCGTCCAGCCGCACGAGCAGGCTCCCGTCGGCGAGCCGCTCGCCCGAGAGCGCATGCTCGCGCCCGCCGAGTCGCAGCCGCAGCCCGGCGGATCGGAAGTCCACGGTGACCGCATGCTGTACCTCGCCCTCGGTGAACGCGAAGCGATGGTGCGAGTCGAGATTGAGCCGCCAGCCGTCGACCTCGTGCCAGGGCGAGTAGGGATCGCCCGAGGCGCGTGCCTGCTCGCGCGCCGCGTCTTCTTCCGCGAGCAGCTCGGCGAGCGCCGCCGCGGCGAGCACCCGAGCGGACGCGGTCTCGGCGGGCGCGAACAGCTCCGCGCGGCAGCGCTCGATGAGCCCCGTGTCGAGCTCCGCGGCTGCGAACGCGCGGCTCGCCGCCACCCGCTTGAGGAACGCGACGTTGGTCGCGAGGCCTGCGATCTCGACTTCGTCGAGCGCCGCGCGCAGCCGCGCGAGCGCGGCCGCGCGGTCCTCGCCCCAGACGACGAGCTTCGCGATCATCGGGTCGTAGTAGGGCGTGATCGTCGCGCCCGCCTCGACGCCCGCGTCGACGCGCACGGCCTCGGACTCACGCGGGAACGCGAGGTGCGCGAGCCGCCCTGTGGCCGGCAGGAAGTCGCGCGCCGGGTCCTCGGCGTACAGGCGCGCCTCGATCGCGTGCCCGGTGATGTGCAGCGCCTCCTGCGGCAGCGGCAGCCGCTCGCCCGCGGCCACGCGCAGCTGCCATTCGACGAGGTCCAGGCCCGTGATCATCTCGGTCACCGGGTGCTCGACCTGCAGGCGCGTGTTCATCTCCATGAAATAGAAGCGCCCGCCCTGCTCGGCGATGAACTCGACGGTGCCCGCGCCGACGTAGCCGATCGCTCTTGCGGCGGCCACCGCCGCCGCGCCCATGTCGCGGCGTCGCTCGTGCGTCATGCCGGGGGCGGGCGCCTCCTCGAGGACCTTCTGATGGCGCCGCTGCACCGAGCAGTCGCGCTCGAACAGGTGCACGACCTCGCCGTGCGCGTCGCCGAACACCTGCACCTCGATGTGCCGCGGGCGCTCGAGGTAGCGCTCGATGAGCACGCGCTCGTCACCGAAAGCCGCGCGCGCCTCGCGCTGCGCGGCCTCGAGCGCCGGTGTGAACTCGGCGGCCGAGCGCACCACTCGCATGCCCTTGCCCCCGCCGCCCGCCGAAGGCTTGATGAGCACCGGAAAGCCGATGCGCGCGGCTTCCATGGCGAGCCGCGCCGGGTCCTGGTCCGCGCCGTGGTAGCCGGGCACCAACGGCACGCCGGTCTTCTCCATGAGCGCCTTCGCCGCCGACTTGTCGCCCATCGCCGCGATCGCCTCGGGGCTCGGGCCGATGAACACGAGGTTCCCCTCGCGGCAGGCGCGCGCGAAGGCGGCATTCTCGGCGAGGAAGCCGTAGCCGGGATGGATCGCCTCGGCGCCTGATGCGCGCGCCGCGGCGACGAGCGCGCTGGCGTCGAGATAGCTCTCGCGCGCGCTCGGCCCTCCGATGCGGTGCGCCTCGTCGGCGAGCCGCACGTGGCGCGCGTCGCGATCGGCGTCCGAATACACCGCGACCGTGGCGACGCCCAGGCGGCGCGCGGTCGCGATCACCCGGCAGGCGATCTCGCCGCGGTTGGCGATCAGGATCCTGCGGAACATCTCAGGTCTTCCCGCCGGGCTTCGCCGCCCAGGCGGGCTTGCGCTTCTCGAGGAACGCCGCGATGCCCTCGCGCCCTTCGGGCGAGACGCGGATCTCGGCGATGCGCTTGGCGGTGTCGGCGACCAGGTCGTCGTCCACCGGGCCCGAGGAGACCGCCGCGATCAGCTCCTTGATGCGCGCGAGCGCCTCGCGCCCGCCGGCGAGCAGGTGCCCGAGCAGCGCCTCGATCAGCGCGTCGAGCCGCTCGGCCGGGGCGAGCGCCGAGAGGAGCCCGAGGCGATACGCCTCCGCGGCGTCGAACACCTCGGCGGTGAGGAAGTAGCGGCGCGCGGCGCGCGCGCCGATGGCGCGCACGACGTAGGGGCTGATGGTCGCGGGCGAGAGCCCGAGCTTCGCCTCCGACAGGCAGAATCTCGCTTCCGGCGTGCCGACCGCGATGTCGCAGGCCGCGGCGAGCCCCACGCCGCCCGCGAACGCCGGGCCGTGCACGCGCGCGATGACCGGCTTCTTCAGGCGGTCGATCGTCTGCAGCATGAGCGCGAGCCCCATCGCGTCGCGCAGGTTGTCGTCGTAGCCGTAGCCCGCCATGCGCCGCATCCAATTGAGGTCGGCGCCGGCGCAGAACGCCGGCCCGGCGCCGGCGAGCACCACCGCGCGCACCGCGTCGTCGTCCTCCAGCACGCGCAGCGTGGTGGCGAGCCGCGCGATCAGCGCGTCGTCGAAGGCGTTGCGCAGCTCGGGGCGGTTAAGCGTCACCGTCGCGACGCCCTCGCGCTTCTCGACGATCAGGAAGTCGGCCACGGTCACATCCTGAACACGCCGAAGCGCGTGTCTTCGAGCGGCGCGTTGAGCGAGGCGGAGATCGCGAGCCCGAGGAGGCGCCGCGTCTCGGCGGGGTCGACCACGCCGTCGTCCCACAGCCGGGCGCTCGCGTAGTACGGGTGGCCCTGGCGCTCGTACTGCTCGAGGATCGGCGCCCGGAACGCCCCCTCCTCTTCCTTCGACCAGCGGCCGCCCTTCGCCTCGATCGCGTCGCGCCGCACGGTGGCAAGCACCGAGGCGGCCTGCTCGCCGCCCATCACCGAGATGCGCGCGTTCGGCCACATCCACAGGAAGCGCGGCGAGTAGGCGCGGCCGCACATGCCGTAGTTGCCGGCCCCGAACGAGCCGCCGAGGATCACGGTGAACCTGGGCACGCGTGCGGTCGCCACCGCGGTCACCATCTTCGCGCCGTCCTTCGCGATGCCGCCTGCCTCGTACTTCCTGCCCACCATGTAGCCGGTGATGTTCTGCAGGAAAAGGAGCGGGATGCCGCGCTGGCAGGCGAGCTCGATGAAGTGCGCGACCTTGAGCGAGGACTCGGAGAAGAGGATGCCGTTGTTGGCGACGATCGCGACCGGGTAGCCGTGCAGGTGGGCGAAGCCCGTCACCACGGTCGTGCCGTAGTTCTGCTTGAATTCGTCGAGCTCCGAGCCGTCCACCACGCGCGCGATCACCTCGCGCACGTCGTAGGGCTTGCGCGCGTCGGCCGGGATCACGCCGTAGATCTCCTCGGCCGGGTAGAGCGGCTCGCGCGGCTCGCGCAGCTCGAGCGTCACGCTCTTCGCGCGATTCAGGTTCGCCACGATGCGGCGCGCGATCGCGAGCGCGTGCGCGTCGTTGAGCGCGTAGTGATCGGCCACCCCCGAGACGCGCGTGTGCACGTCCGCCCCGCCGAGCTCCTCCGGGGTCACGATCTCGCCGATCGCCGCCTTCACGAGCGGCGGGCCGCCGAGGAAGATCGTGCCCTGGTTGCGCACGATGATCGACTCTTCCGACATCGCCGGCACGTAGGCTCCGCCCGCGGTGCACGAGCCCATCACCACCGCGATCTGCGGGATGCCGGCCGCGGACATGTTCGCCTGGTTGTAGAAGATGCGGCCGAAGTGCTCGCGGTCGGGGAACACCTCGTCCTGGTTGGGCAGGTTCGCGCCGCCCGAGTCGACCAGGTAGATGCACGGCAGCCGGTTCTGCAGCGCGATCTCCTGCGCGCGCAGGTGCTTCTTCACCGTCATCGGGAAGTAGGTGCCGCCCTTCACGGTGGCGTCGTTCGCGACCACCACGCACTCGCGCCCGGATACGCGCCCGATTCCGGTGATGATGCCGGCGCCGGGCGCCTCGCCGTCGTACATCCCATAGGCGGCGAGCTGGCCCACCTCGAGAAAAGGCGAGCCGGGATCGAGCAGCGTGCCCACGCGCTCGCGCGGCAGGAGCTTGCCGCGCGCCACGTGCTTGGCGCGCGCCTGCTCGTCCCCGCCGAGCGCGATCGCCGCGACCTTCTTGCGCAGGTCGGCGACGAGCGCGCGCACGCGCTCGGCGTTGGCGCGGAACTCCGCGGCGCGGGGTTTGAGCTGCGACTTGATGACCGGCATCCGGCTAGCCTTCGGCGAGCGTGCGCCCGATCAGCATGCGCTGGATGTCGTTCGCGCCCTCGTAGATCTTGCACACGCGCGCGTCGCGCCACAGCCGCTCGACCGGGAAGTCGGCGACGTAGCCGTAGCCGCCGTGGATCTGGATCGCGTCCGAGCACACCGTCTCGGCCATCTCGGAGGCGAACAGCTTCGCCATCGAGGCTTCCTTGAGGCACGGCTGTCCGGCGTCGCGCAGCGCCGCGGCGTGGAGGTAGAGCTGGC
>JAKALD010000149.1 GCA_021813275.1 Pseudomonadota bacterium
GCCGCCCGCCGCCGCGACGAGCGCCTCGGAGCGCTTGGTGGCGGGATCGAAGGGCACGAAGGCGAGGCGCGCCAGCGCCGCGGCGAGCAACCCGCGCGCACGCGCGGCGGCGAGCACCGCGAGGTCGATCGGATCCTGCGTCGCCTCGTCACTCGCCAGCGCGGCGAGGCGCAGCAGCTCGTCCTCGCCGCGGGGCGCACGCGGCTCGAGCGCCCCGAGCGCCAGGCGGTTCTCGGTGATGGTGCCGGTCTTGTCGCTCGCGAGCACGTCCATCGCCGCGGCTTCCTCGATCGCCGAAAGGCGCGTGACGAGCACGCCGCGGCGCGCGAGCTCCTGCGCGCCGAAGGCCTGCGCCAGCGTGAAGGTCGCCGGCAGGGCGACGGGCACCGAGGCGACAAGCAGCACCAGGGCGAAGGGCAGCGTGTCGGCGAGCGGCAGGCCGGTGGCGATCGCGTAGGCGAGCAAGGCGACGACGAGCACCACGTCGAGCGCGACGAGGTAGCGCACGATCGTGAAGATGAGGCCCTCCAGGTGCGTAACCGTGCGCGCCGTGCGCACCAGCTCGGCCGTGCGCCCGAAGTAGGTTCGCGTGCCGGTCGCCGTCACCTCGCAGGTCGCCTCGCCGCGGCGCACGGTCGAGCCGGCGTAGGCGCTCGCGCCCGGCGCGGCTTCCACAGGCAGCGACTCGCCGGTGAGCGCCGACTGGTCGAGGAGCATCTGCCCGGCGCCGATGCGCGCGTCCGCCGGAACGATGTCGCCCAGGCGCAGGTGGATCGCGTCGCCCGGAACGAGCTGCGGCGCGGGAACCAGCTGCCAGCGGCCGTCGCGGCGCACGCGCGCCTGGGCCGACAGGCGAGCGCGCAGCAGCGCGAGCGCGCGGTCGGCGCGGTTTTCCTGGATGAAGGCGAGCACGGCGTTCAGCACGAGCAGCGCCGCGATCACCGCCGCCTCGTCGATCTTGCCGAGCGCGAGCTCGAGCACCACCGTGGCCTCGAGCATCCACGGAACCGGCGCCCAGAACTTGAGAAGCAGCGTCCGGAGCGGGTGGCGCTTCTCCTCGGGCACCGCGTTCGGCCCGAGTTCGCCCAGGCGCCGCGCCGCCTCGGCGCTCGTGAGCCCCTGCGGCTCCGCGTCTGCTGCCGTGCTCATCTGTCGCGGTCCTGTCCGCACATGCCTGCAATGCTCGCCGATTTCCGCACGTTTGACCAAGAGCAAGACAGGCGCCGCGCCGCGCGCGAGAATCGGGCATCGTCAACAAGGGAGGGCCGACCATGTACAAGCGCATCCTGGTGCCGATCGACGGCAGCAGCACGGCGAACCTCGGGTTGAAGGAAGCGCTGCGGCTTGCGAAGCAGCAAGGTGCCACGCTGTGCCTCTTCCACGCGGTCGACGAATCCTTCGTCACCGCCGCCGGAGACGGCATGGTGCTCACTGACGAAATGTTCAAGTCGCTGCGCGACGCGGGCCGGAAGATCCTGACGAGGGCTGAGGCCCTCGCCCGCAGGAGCGGGGTGCGGGCGCGCTCGGTGCTCACCGAAACGCTCGTGGGTCCCGCGGCCCACGCGATCATTCGCGAGGCGAAGCGCTCCAAGGCCGAGCTGATCGTGATGGGCACGCACGGACGCCGCGGCGTGAGGCGCCTGGTCATGGGAAGCGATGCCGAGCAGGTGCTGCGCGAGACGCCGGTCCCGGTGCTCCTGGTGCGCGGGGCCGCGCGCCGCAGCGCGCGGCGATAACCCGGCGCGCCGGGCGGCGTTCCGGCCGCAGGCGCGTATAATTAGCTTGCTAATTATCTTCCGGGCGCCCGGCTGCGCGCGCCCGCGCCATGAGCTCGCCGAACCGCCTGCTGCTCACCGTCGCCGTCATGACCGCGGTGGTGCTGCAGGTGCTCGACATCACGATCGTCAACGTCGCCCTGCCCTACATGCAGGGCTCGTTCTCGGCGGCGCCCGACCAGATCACCTGGGTGCTCACCAGCTACCTGGTGTCCTCCGCGATCTTCATGCCGCTCACCGGCTACTTCACCGATCGCCTCGGGCGCAGGCGCTACCTGCTGCTCAGCATCGCGGGCTTCGTGACCGCCTCGGCGCTGTGCGGCGCATCCGAGAGCCTCTCCGAGATGGTGTTCTTCCGCCTGCTGCAGGGCGTGTGCGGCTCGGGCCTCGTGCCCCTGTCGCAGGCGATCCTGGTCGACACCTATCCGCTGAACGAACGCGGCAAGGCGATGGCGCTGTGGGGGATCGGCGTCATGGTGGCCCCGATCCTCGGGCCGACGCTCGGCGGCTACCTGACCGACGCGTTCAGCTGGCGCTGGACCTTCTACATCAACGTTCCGGTCGGCCTGCTGTCGTTCCTGCTCTCGATGCGCGTGATCCCCGACACCGAGAAGAAAGCGCGCGGCATGGACTGGACGGGCCTCGCGCTCATGTCGGTCGCGGTCGGCGGGCTGCAGCTCGTGCTCGACCGCGGCAATCAGGAGGACTGGTTCAGCTCGCGGCTCATCCAGGTGACGGCCGCCGCGAGCGCCCTCGGCCTCGCCGGCTTCCTCGCGCACAGCCTCACGCGCGGGGCGGGCACGCTCTTCAACTTGCGCATCTTCAGGGACCGCAACTTCGCGCTCGCCAGCTTGCTGATCGCCGTCTTCGGCCTGGGGATGTACGGCAACATGGCCATGCAGCCGCTCCTGCTGGAGGGCTTGCTCAACTATCCTGCCTTCACCGCCGGGCTGGTGATGGCGCCGCGCGGCCTCGCGAGCATGCTCAGCATGATCCTGGTGGGCCGGCTCGTGAATCGCGTGGGGCCGCAGCCCCTGGTGGCGATCGGCATCGTGATCGCCGCCTTCGGGACCTACGCGACGACCTGGTACTCGCTCGACGTCGACCCTTGGTGGGTCGTCTGGCCGATCCTCGTGCAGGGCTTCGGCATGGGCATGGTGTTCGTGCCGCTCACGGTCGTGGCGTTCGCCACGCTGCCCAAGCCTTCGGTGCCGGAAGCCACGGGCCTGTACAGCCTGCTGCGCACTGTCGGCTCGTCGGTAGGCATCGCGATCGTCGCCACCGTCCTGACGCGTCAGACGCAGGTCGCGTGGAACACGCTCGGCGGGCACATCACCGCGTTCAACCCTGCCGTGTACGAGTTCCTTCGCACGCTGCACCTCAAGCTCTCCAATCCCTTGGCCCCGGAAGCGCTCGGAATGGAGCTGAGTCGCCAGGCGCAGATGGTGGCCTTCATCGACGTCTTCATGTTCATCACCTGGAGCTTCCTCGCGATGCTGCCGCTGGTGCTCATGCTGCGCCAGCGCAAATCCGGCGCCGCGGCCGCTCGGGGCGAGGCACCTCACGCCGCGTTCGAATGACCGGTCACGCGCGCGGCGCGCCGGGCCCGCGTACCAGGCGGATGAGCGTCAGCTCGGGCTCGGAGCCGAGCCGGATCGGCGGGCCCCACGTGCCCGTTCCGGCGCTCACGTACACCCACATGCGGCCGCTGCGCGACAGTCCGGCGACGTGCGGCGCGTGAATGAGCCGCACGGCGAGCGTCCAAGGAAAGAACTGTCCGGCGTGCGTGTGGCCAGAGAGCTGCAGGTCGAAGCCCGCGGCCTGTGCGAGCGGCGCGAGCTTCGGGTTGTGGGCGAGCAGCAAGCGGAACGCCGGGGCTTCCTCGCGGCCCGCGGCGAGGTCGGGGCGCGGAACGTGCTGCGGCCCGGCGACGCGCGCCGCTGCCGGGTCGAGCACGCCGCCGACGACGATGCGGGCCCCGCGGAGCGAAACCGTGGCGTGCTCGTTCAGCAACACCTTGAAATTGAGCGAGCGGAAATGCGCGAGCCAGGGACCGGCGCCGGAATAGTATTCGTGGTTGCCCGGAACGAAGTACACGCGCCCGGCGGGCTGCAGGTCCGCGAGCGGCGCGACGTGGCGCGCCAGGCGCGCGACCGAGCCGTCGACGAAATCCCCGGTCAGCGCGACGAGGTCCGCGCCGAGGTCGTTCGCCGCGCGCACCACGCGGCGGATGTAGGCGGCGCGGATCGTCGGCCCGATGTGCAGGTCGGTGATCTGCACGATGCGCACTCCCTCCAGGCGGGGATCCAGGCCCTCCACCGGGACGTCGACCTGGCGGACGCGCGGTCCGCGCAGCGCCGCGAGCGCTCCGGCCGCCAGGGCCGCGAACGATCCGGCGAGCACCCACGCGGCTCCCGAGTCCCGCAGGAATCCGTCCATCCCGGCGAGCGGCGCGGCCCAGCCCGTCGCCAGCAGCACGATGTCGCGCCCGAGACTGAGGACGAGCGCGAAGCTCAGCCAGCCCATGGAAAGATATCCCGCCACGTGCAGGAGATCGTCCGCGACGCCGCGCCGCTCCCGGTCTCCGACCCAATAGATGACCGGCACGAGCCAGATGAGGAGGAACGGAACGGCGAGCGCGAGCCGCGACGCGAGACTTGAAGCGATCCGCCATGCGAGGTACGCATAGGCAGCGCCCAGGATTCCGGTCAGGGCGAGCACGAACGGACTGAGCCGCGGCGCCGCGTCCCGCGCCCCTCCAGGACCCGGACGCGTTGCCTGCCCGACCCGGGCAGGATCGCGGACAGTGGTTCCCGCCGCTTCGTCGTCTCGCATGGCCTCGCGCGCCGCCTCCCCGCGATTATGACCGACAAGGCGGCGCGCGCCACGCTACGGTCTCAAGGGGCGTCCGCGATGCCCCGAACGAGCATGTACAGCGCGACGGCGACGAGCACGGCGCCGAAGACCCGATTGACGGCCATATCCTGGCCGGAGAGACGCCTGGCGAGGTGCGCCCCTGTCCGGCTTGCCGCAATGCCCCCGATGACGCACTCGAAGGCAATCTTCCGGCCGATCAGTCCCGAGGACGCGCAGTTGACCGCCGTGGTGAGGCCGAGCGCGCCGACGAGGATCCACACTCATGACGCACTGGCTCCTTCGCAAAGCCACCCGGCATCCGCTGCCGCACGACCAAGCGCTCCGCCGAACCGGCGGCTACGGGTCTCGGGACAGGCCGACCGCCTTGCCGTCGACGATGTCGATCTTGCTGGCCGAGGGCAGCTTGGGCAGTCCCGGCATGGTCATGATGTCGCCGCAGATCATGACGACGAGCTCGGCGGCGGCAGCCAGGCGCACCCTCAGGAATCCGCCGCCCGCATTGGCAACGCAGCCTCCTTGGATCCGGCGGAATCGAGCCTGACATAGGCCGCACAAAGCGCCAAAGTGGCGACGGATACGATCAAGAGATCGGGACCCAAGTAGCCTCCGGCGTGCAGCGCGTCGAACCATTTCGCTAGTGCGATGAGACCGATCCCAAGAATCGAAGCGGACAGGAGGCCGACCTTGTGCCGCATTGCGCTCAGGTCGGCCACCATGCCAATTCGAGCGGTCAGGAGCGCACCGCCGATGAGTATGAGAATTCCACTGGTTGCGCCGACCCACATGGGATTGACCCCGAGAAAGAAGTGCTGCGCGGAGAAATGACCCAGCGCGTTCCAGATCAACCCGCTTGCACTGCCGACGACTATCGAGAAAATTGCCGCCACCCGGGTAACGCCCGGCCAGACCAGAATGGCAACAGTCGGGGCAAAGATTGCACCATTGCGCAGGGTAAGGCCGAATACTTGCCACCACGCCAGCTGGTCCGGTCTCGCCAGACCATACACGACAATGAGCGCCGCCTGCACGGGCAAGCACACCTGCACACAGAACTTGGCCCGGTTGCTCAGGCGCTGTCCCGCCCAATGTCGAAGCAAATCGTGTCCTAGGCTGGAAGCACCCGAGAACATCAACGGGGCTGACCACATGAGTGCGGCCGCCCAAAGCGTCAGCGTCATGATCAAGACCGGCAGCCCGCTGTAGTGCTTCGCGTAAAGCATCGGCAAGGCCATGACGCCGAGCGTCTTGGGATCCGCAGTGGCGGCGCGTACGCACAGCCCTATAACCGCTGACAAGATAGAGAATACTGCAATGCTGATCATTGCCAAGGTAAGACCGATTTTCGCCGTGCGCATATCCTTCGCCGCCATCAAGATCTGGAACTCGGCCTGCGCACTCACGACGTTCAACAGCAAGGAGAAAATCCAGGCGCCAATCATCGTCCAACCTATGGATGTCAGCGCGAAATAGCGCGGCTGCAGGGTCCGGTGAAGCTCGCCCCAGGGCTCCGCGTGCAATGCGAGCCCGACCCCGACGAGCAGGCCGACGAATATCACCACGAAGTTCGCGATCTGCGTGTAGGCCAAGGACCATATCCCGCCCGCAAGGATATAAACCAAGACCACGAGCGCAGTTCCGATCAGCGTAGCGAGCAAGGGCCACCCTGCGACCACGTGAATGAAGGCGGCCGCAGCAAGAACGTTAGACATGGCAAATACGGGGAACGTCAAGGCTATGATCAAACCCGCGATCGTTCGGGCGGCGGCGCCGAAGTGGTCACCCAGGAGATGGCTGTTGGTGATGAACCCTTTCTTCGAGAGCGAGCTGCCCATGACGTAGATGCTGAACAACGCCTGAAGCCCGACTGAGAATCCGAACCACATTGCGGACAGCCCGAACAGGTACGCCGTCTCGACTTCTACGATGAATATCCAGGAGCACCATAGCGCGCTGATCATCAGGAAGACCTGCCACACGTTGAATTGGCGTCCCCCCGTCAAGAAGTCCTCGCCTTTGGCTCGTCGCTTCCCGAGCCGGCCCAGAAAGATCAGAATCAAGGTGTATATACCGGTCACTGCAACAAGTAGCCCGTGCATCGCCTCCTCCTCTCGTCGGGAACAGCAGGCTCGGCGTCAAAGCAAGCGCGATCGTCGCGGAGGTTCGCGTCCCGGCGGCACCACAACTCGCCTGATCCGGGCGCGTCTACCGCTTTTCTCTCCGCATCGTCACCAAGCGGCACTCAACGCCGTGGTCTCGCGTGGTCGTCCGCGCGGTCTTACGCGCAGCACCATGATGCCGGTCTTAGTCCTTTGACCCATCGTAGGCGCCGCGACGAGGATATGTAAATGCGGAAGTTCTGCCTCGTTTCCCGGTAGTTTCCAGATTGGGCCTCCGGAGCATTCCGGTCTTCAGCGCCCTTATAGTGCTCGGGCTCGTCGCTCGGTTCGGAGGCAGCCTCGCAGGTCTTCCTGCCTTGAGCTGCCGAGTGCATCAGAGCAGTCCCGCGCTCGACGCAGCCTTCGCAGCGCTCATGCGGTGCGATAAAGCGCAGCTCGGAACGGCGTTGCAGCATTCGCGGGAGCTTATCCATTCGATGCCAGGGGGACTGTGCCTGTCGGAGGAACTCCCTCGTACGGCTATGTGCGGACCGGCGGCTCGAAAGATCACCTCTACGTGCTGACTCGACGCGCTCCAGAGTCGCCATTCCGACGCGCAATCACTGGGAGCGCACCGCACCGACCGGGGAGCTCGCCGGCCGCCTCTGCAGGGACGGCGGCGAAACGCGCAGCCGGCGCGGTCAAATCCGCCCGACGACGCGGAAATCGGGGCGCTAATCGCCTACTACCGGGAGGCGCCGGTCGATCCGCTCACGAGCGGCCGCTGGACAGGCTCGTCTCGCTGCGACGCCGTGCGTTCACGACTTCCATCGTCACCGGAACCGGCGCCCTGAGCGCGTCCAGCACCGGGCAATGCTTTTCGACCATCCGCCGCAGCCGCTCGACGTCTGCGTCGCTCGCCGGCGTATCGAGCGTCACCGTGCCGCGCACCTCGACGAACCCGGGCCGCGCACAATCGTCGAGCCCGATGAACCCTCGAGCGTCCGACACACCCGTGACCGTGACCGCGATGCCGTCAAGCGGGATGCCGAGAGACTCCGCCACCACCCGATAGGTGACCTCGTGGCACGTGGCGAGCCCCACCAGCACGTACTCCGTGGGCTTCGGCCCGCGATCGGTTCCGGCAAAATTCAAGGGCAGGTCACCGGTCAGCGTGTGATCGCGGACCTTGATCTCGCTCAGCCAGCCCTCTGAATCGACCACGCGGCTCGCTGCCGTAATCGAGACCATCGCCGTTTCGGGGCGGGACTTGAGTCTCGCTTGGATCTCGTGGATTCGCTTTCTTAGCTTTTCGGCCATGATTGTTGTCCACTCCTTCGACGTGCCGCATTGAATAATATTTATGTAGGATTAGCGGTCTATGGGCACGTAGGCATAGCCCCGTTGCTCGTAATCCACGATCGAGACAAAGCTGTTCTCGATGACCGTCACGAACGGGAGCAGATCCTCGCGACGCACGCCCTGGCGCGCCAACGCCATGCCACATTGCTCTACGGTCACGCCCTCGGCCGCGACTTCCTCGAGAAGCGAGGCGATCCGTGCTCCCGCCTTCCCGAGCTCCGGTGTGGACGAAGGAAGGCGCTGCACGATGAGCCGGGACGCGGGGCCCCGGACGATCATCGCGAACCGTGCCTTCGTGCCGCGCCTCGAGAAGGCGCGCATCGTGTCGCGCAGATCCTCAAGACGCATTGCGAGCTTGTCGGGCTCTCCGATCGTGAAGTCCCACACCGCTCGGGCTTCGGCAACGCTTCGATTCTCGGGCATCGCTCACTCCGTGAATGGATCCGCGGCACGCGCTTTGTTTGATCGCCAAGAGCGAGGCGATGGCTTTCGTCTCCCGCCTAACGGGAATTTACGGGCCGACCGGGAACAACTCGATCCTCGCCTAACCATAGTGAGGTGCCACGGCACTGTCAATCGGCAGTGTTGTACCGCACATGGGGGACATGCCGGAATGGGCCTCCGGCGTACTCCGCACGTCTTCGTGATTCCTCTGCAGTTCCTTTCTAGTTCCTGTCCCCAAAGTCCCTTTCGAAAGACGCGGATGGCCATCTCGGCTCTCTTGAAATGCTCGGGGCTTGGTAGCTGCGGGGACGCGCTGAGCGGTCTCCATTTTGCTGTTCGGTCCTTCCGAACCGGAATTCTCTCGAGCATTTGCCGTTGAGCTGAATCCTCACGTGACTGTACGCAGGCGCCGTCCGACCGCGAGCAGGAAGCGCAGCGTCTGCTGGTTCTCGGCGTCGGTGAGCAGCCGCCACATGCCGCCGATGCCGCCGGGCGCGGGCTTCGCCTCCGCGGCGGCCGCATCGAGCGCCCCGACCACCTGCTCGAGCAGCCCCATGCCCTTGC
>JAKALD010000150.1 GCA_021813275.1 Pseudomonadota bacterium
GATGCAGCGCGCCCTGCTCGTCGCGGTTGAACTGCATGAACACCAGGTTCCAGATCTCGATGTAGCGGTCGCCGTCGCCCTCGGGCGAGCCCGGCGGCCCGCCCGCGATGCCGGGGCCGTGGTCGTAGAAGATCTCGCTGCACGGGCCGCAGGGCCCGGTGTCGGCCATCTGCCAGAAGTTGTCCGACTGGTACTTCTGGCCACCGGGCTTGTCGCCGATGCGGATGCAGCGCGCCGCCGGCACGCCGATCTGCTTCGTCCAGAGGTCGTAGGCCTCGTCGTCGGTGTGATACACCGTGGTCCAGAGCTTCTCGGGCGCCAGCTTGTAGACCCGCGTGAGCAGCTCCCAGGCGAAGTGGATCGCGTCGCGCTTGAAGTAGTCGCCGAAGGAGAAGTTGCCGAGCATCTCGAAGAACGTGTGGTGGCGCGCGGTGTAGCCCACGTTCTCCAGGTCGTTGTGCTTGCCGCCGGCGCGCACGCAGCGCTGCGCGGTCGTGGCGCGCGTGTAGGCGCGCCGGTCCTTGCCGAGGAAGACCTCCTTGAACTGGACCATCCCCGAGTTGGTGAACAGCAGCGTCGGGTCGTTCGCCGGCACGAGCGGGCTCGAGGCGACGATCGTGTGGCCCTTGGACTTGAAGTACTCGAGGAAGCTCGAGCGGATCTCGGCGCTCTTCATGCGGCGGTCTGTCAATGACAAGTTTCTGATTTTACAGGAAGGGCGCCGCCATTTGCGGGAGCCGCCGGGCACCGAACCGAACCTGTACAGTAGAGCCCGCCGCCCCGACCCCATGAAAGCGCCCCGCTTCGCGTACGCACGTCCCGCCACGCTCGAGGGTGCGCTCGCGCTGCTCGCCGCGCACGGGGAGGAGGCGCGCGTGCTCGCCGGCGGCCAGAGCCTCGTGGCGATGCTCAACCTGCGCGTCGCTGCGCCGCGCGTGCTGGTCGACATCAACCGCGTCCCGGGCCTCGGCGAAGTCGCGCTCGGCGAAAGCTGCGTGCGCATCGGCGCGCTCGCGCGCCACGCCGAGCTCGAGCGCTCCGAGCTCGTGGCGCGCCACCTGCCGCTCCTCGCGCGCGCGGTGCGGCACATCGCGCACCCGGCGATCCGCAACCGCGGAACCTTCGGCGGCAGCTGCGCGCTCGCCGATCCCGCGGCCGAGCTCCCCGCCTGCGCGCTCGCGCTCGGCGCGAAGCTCGTGCTGCGCGGCGCGCGCGGCGAGCGGCGCGTCGCCGCGGGCGAGTTCTTCCGCGGGCTGTACGAGACGGCGCTCGAGGCCGGCGAGCTGCTCGTCGCGGCCGAGTTCCCGCTGCCGGGCCCCGCTTCGGCGAGCGCCTTCGGAGAGCTCGCGCGCCGCCACGGCGACTACGCGCTGGTGGGGCTCGCCGCGTACGCGCAGCGCGACGGCCCCGCCTTGCGCGACGTGCGCCTTGCGTTCTTCGGCGTGGCGGACCGGCCGGTGCTCGCCGCGCGCGCGGCCGCCGTCCTCGAGGGAAGGCGCGTCGACGAGGCGACGCTCGCCCGCGCCGTCGCGGCGCTCGACCTCGAGCCGCGCGGCGACCTGCACGCCTCGGCGGCCACCCGGCGCCGGCTCGCCGGCGTGCTCCTCGAGCGGGTCGTGAAGGAGCTCGCGCAATGAACGACGCGCAGGAAGCGCTCGACATCGAGCTCGAGGTGAACGGCGAGCACGTGCGCCGGCGCGTCGAGGCGCGCAGGAGCCTCGCCGACTTCCTGCGCCAGGACCTCGGTCTCACCGGCACGCATCTCGGCTGCGAGCACGGCGCCTGCGGCGCGTGCACCGTGCGCGTCGACGGCGCGATCGCGCGCTCCTGCCTCATGCTCGCGGTGCAGGCCGACGGCGCAAGGATCGAGACGATCGAGGGGCTCTCGGACGCCGGCGCGATCGCCGAGCTGCAGAACGCCTTCGTGCTCGCGAACGCGCTGCAGTGCGGCTACTGCACGCCCGGGATGCTGATCGCGGCGCAGGCGCTGCTCGAGGCCGATCCGCAGCCCTCGCGCGACCGCATCCGCGAATTCCTCGCGGGCAACTACTGCCGCTGCACCGGCTACCAGTCGATCGTCGACGCGGTCGCCTCGGTCGCCGCGCACCGCGCCGCGCGCGGCCCGCGATGAGCGGCGAGCTCGACTTCGAAGGCCCGGCGAGCTACGTCGGGCGATCGGTGTCGCGCCCCAACGCGCGGCGCCTCGCCGAGGGCCGCGGGCAGTACGTCGACGACATCGTGCTGCCGCGCATGCTGCATGTCGCCTTCGTGCGCTCGCCGCACGCGCACGCGCGCATCCTCTCCATCGACACGAGCCGCGCCGAGCGCATGCCGGGAGTGCGCCGCGTCGCCACCGGCGCCGACATCGCGCGGATCTGCAAGCCCTACGTCGGCGTGCTCACCCACCTCGCGGGCATGCGCTCGCCGCCGCAGCACCCGCTCGCACTGGAAGTCGCGCGCTGGCAGGGCGAGCCGGTGGTCGCGGTCGCCGCCGAATCGCGCGCCGAGGCCGAGGACGCCTGCGAGGCGGTCGAGATCGCGTGGCAGGAGCTGCCCGCGGCGCTCGACGCCGAGCGCGCGCTCGAGCCCGGCGCCACGGTCATCCACGCGGAATTCGGCGACAACCTGTGCTTCCGGCGCGTGGTGGACACGGGCGGCGTCGACGAGGCGTTCGCGGGCGCCGCGGCGGTGGTCGAGGACACGCTCAGCTTCGGCCGGCATACCGGCGTCACGCTCGAGCCGCGCTCGATGCTCGCCGACTACAACGCGGCCGAGGAGTCGCTCACCGCCTACCACTCGGGCCAGTCGCCGCACATGATGCAGGCGATCCTCGCGAGCCGCCTGGGACTGGACGAGCACCGCGTGCGCATCGTGTGCCGCGACGTCGGCGGCTCCTTCGGCATCAAGATCCACATCTACGGCGACGAGATGGCGGCCTGCGCGCTCTCGATCATGCTGCGCCGCCCGGTCAAGTTCGTCGCCGACCGCCACGAGTCGTTCCTCTCCGACATCCACGCGCGCGACCACCGCGTGCGCGCCCGCCTCGCGGCGGACCGCGAAGGGAACGTGCTCGCGCTCGAGATCGACGACCTCACCGGCGTGGGGCCCTACTCGATGTACCCGCGCTCCTCGGCCGTCGAGTGCAACCAGGTGCTCGGCCTGACCGGCGGCCCGTACCGGCACAAGCGCTACCGCGCCACCGGCACCGTGGTGTTCCAGAACAAGAACCCGATGAGCCAGTACCGCGCCGTCGGCCACCCGATCGCCACCGCGGTGGCCGAGCACATGATCGACCGCGCGGCGCGCGCCCTGGCGCTCGATCCGGCCGACATGCGCCGCAGGAACCTCATCCCCGACGACGCCTATCCCTGCCAGTCGCCCTCGGGGATGCGCTTCGAGCAGCTCTCGCACCACGCCTGCCTGGAGAAGCTCGTCGCGCTCATGGACTATCCCCGCCTGCGCGCCGGGCAGGCGGCGCTGCGCGCGCAGGGCGTGCACCGCGGCATCGGCCTGGCGAGCTTCATCGAAGTCACCAACCCGAGCCCGATGTTCTACGGCGTGGGCGGCGCGCGCATCGCGGCGCAGGACGGCTGCACGATGCGCCTGGACGCCTCCGGCGCGATCATCGCCGCCACCGGCGTCACCGAGCAGGGCCAGGGCACCGAGACCATGATCGCGCAGATCGCCGCGACCGTGCTCGGCGTGCAGATGAGCTGCGTCAAGGTGCTCACCGGCGACACCGACAAGGTGCCCTACGGCGGCGGTACTTGGGCCTCGCGGGCCGCGGGCATCGGCGGCGAGGCGGTGCTGCAGGCCGGGCTCGCGCTGAAGAAAAACATCCTCGAAGTGGGCGCGCGCATCCTGAAGACCGATGCAGGCTCGCTCGACATCGCCGACGGCCGGGTGGTGAAGCGCGGAACGAGCGAGGGCCTCTCGCTCACCGAGCTCGCGCGGATCGTCTACTACCGCGGCAACGAGCTGCCTGCCGACTTCCAGCCCGAGCTGGTCGTCACGCGCCACTACCGCGTCAAGGACTACCCCTTCGTCTTCACCAACGGCGCGCAGGGGTGCCTGGCCGAGATCGACCCCGAGACCGGCTTCGTGCGCGTGCTGAAAATGTGGTGCGTCGACGACTGCGGGCGCGTCATCAACCCGAAGCTCGTGGAAGAGCAGATCCGCGGCGGCATCGTCCAGGGCCTGGGCGGCGCGCTCACCGAGCACTGCCGCTACGACGAGCGCGGCCAGCTCCTCAACTGCACCATGGCCGACTACCTCGTGCCGATGGCGGGCGAAATGCCCGACATCGAAGTCGCGCACATCCAGACGCCGACCCGCACCTCGCTCCTCGGCGCGAAGGGCGCGGGCGAGGCCGGCACCGGCGGCGCGCCGGGCGCTCTCATGAACGCGGTGAACGACGCGCTCGCGGCGTTCGGCGCGCGGGTGACGAGCCAGCCGATCACGCCGGATGTCGTGCTGGCGGCGCTGGGGAAGATCTAAAGTCTCTTCGGGGTTTTAATCGATCGCCGCCTTTCCGCGAGGTCGCCCTTTGACCTCGCGGAAAGGCGGCGAAACCGGCAACTTCAAAACCGGCGCTCCGCGTCCATCCCTCGGGTCATCGACCGCCCGCGCACTTTCCGACGCCCAGGTTTCGCCCCTTTTTGCACCGCTCAAAAGCGAGCGGTGCAAAAAGGGGCGATTGGGGAAAACCCAGATCGGTCACCGTGCTCTGCATCGGTCTGGTTTTGCTTTTCATCGATCGCCGCATTTCGGTAGGGTCGTCTCTTGACCCTACCGAAATGCGGCGAGACCAGCAGCGTCAAAACCGACACCACGCCACCATCCGAGCGATCACCCACCGCCGGCGCAGCTCCCGACGCCCTGGTTTCGCTCCTTTTTGCACCGCTCAAAAGCGAGCGGTGCAAAAAGGGGCGATTGATTAAAACCGAACCCAGATTGGCTCGCCTATTTCTTCGCGCCCTTCCCTCTGTCTCCGACGAGCCTCCCCACCACCCGCGGCGCACCCAACAGCAGACTGTCGACCGCGTGCTCGATCAGGCCGCCGACGTCCTCGTGCACCCGGCTGCGGTAGATGTATTTCCTGACGTAGTAGTAGAAGATCCCGCCGTGCAGGTCCCAGACGAGCTCCATCTCGGCGGGGGAGACGGGCTTGCGACGCTCGTCAGGCAGGCCGAGCTCGGCGCGCAGCTCGATGCAGATGCGCCGCAGCAGGAGTTTCTCGAGCAGATCGATGTAGCGCCGGTTGAACCCGGTGCCGGCGAGGCCCGCATACATGTAGAGCCGGATCCACTCGGGGCGGAAGGTGAGCGCGGTGTAGCGCCGGTAGAACTCGATCAGGCGCGCGCGCAGCGGCCGCGAGCGGTCTTCGAGGAGCGTCTCCCAGGTCGGGTCCCAACGCCCGAGCAGCACCTCGCGGTACACCCGCTCGAGGAGCGCCTGCTTGGACGAGAAGTAGCGGTACAGCAGGGGCTGGGTGATGCCGAGGCGGCGCGAGAGCTCGCGCGTATTGCCCGCGAACCCCGTCTCGGAGAAGAAGCGGGTCGCCTCGCGCACGATGAGCCGCTCGCGCTCGCGGGGCGGAAGGCGCCGCCCGGCGCCCGCAGGCCGGCGCCGCAGCTTGCGTCTCGGTGTCGCGCGCGCCCGGGGCATGCGCGCGATTATCGCCCGATCACCCCGCGGGAGCGTCACTTGTGCCGGGAGCGGTTTTGTCCATACACTACGCGTCACGTACCCGGCGCTGGCATACAAGGGGACGCTTCCAGCACACACCAAAAGGAGGAATCGAAGATGGACCATCCTCGCTCGTTCTTGCGCGGCTGGCTGGCGTCCGGCCTGGCCGCGCTGGCGGTCGCGCTCGCTTCCGGCTCCGCGCAGGCCGCCGAGCCCCTCAAGATCGGCTTCAGCATGGCGCTCTCCGGCGGCCTCGCCGGCGCAGGCAAGGCGGCGCTGATCGCGATGGAGATCTGGAAGGACGACGTCAACGCGAAGGGCGGGCTGCTCGGCCGGCCGGTGCAGTTCGTGTACTACGACGACGCGACCGACCCGTCCAAGGTCCCGGGCATCTACACCAAGCTCCTCGACGTGGACAAGGTCGACCTCGTGGTCTCGAGCTACGGCACGAACGAGATCTCGCCGGCGATGCCGATCGTGATGCGCAAGAAGCTGGTGTTCCCGTCGCTCTTCGGCCTGGCGGTGAACGACCAGTTCAACTACGACCGCTACTTCCAGATCATGCCGGCCGGGCCGCAGCCGAAGCTCGACTGGTCGAAGGGCTTCTTCGAGCTCGCCAAAGCGCAGAACCCGAAGCCGAAGACGGTCGCGATCGTCGCCGCGGACTCGGACTTCGCGCTCGCCGCCGCGGCCGGCGCGCGCGAGAACGCCAAGAAGGACGGCTTCAACGTCGTCTACGACAAGACCTACCCGCCGAGCACGACCGACTTCACGCCGATCGTGCGCGCGATCCAGGCCGAGAAGCCGGACCTGGTGTACGTGGCCTCGTACCCGCCCGACTCGGTGGGCATGGTGAAGGCCGCGCGCGAGGTGGGCCTCAAGGCGAAGATGTTCGGCGGCGGCATGGTGGGCCTGCAGTTCGCGGGCATCCAGACAAACCTCGGGCCGATGCTCGACAACATCGTCAACTACACCTTCTGGGTGCCGGCGCCGACGCTCAAGTTCCCCGGCATCGACGAGTTCCTGAAGAAGTACGAGGCGGCCGCCAAGGGCAAGGGCGTGGATCCCCTCGGCCAGTACCTGCCGCCCTACGCCTACGCCTACATGCAGGTGCTGGGCGACTCGATCGAGGCGACCAAGGGCCTCGACCAGGCGAAGCTCGCCGCGTACATGCACGGCCACACGTTCGACACCGTGGTCGGCAAGGTGAAGTTCGGCAAGAACGGCGAGTGGGCGCAGTCGCGGGTGCTGATGGTGCAGTTCCGCAACGTCAAGCCCAAGGACCTCGACCAGTTCCGCGATCCGGGCACGCAGGTGGTGCTCTACCCGCCGCAGTGGAAATCGGGGAAGATGGTCTATCCGTTCAACGAGTAAGCCGCACTAGGCAGGGCCCCGCGCGGCGGTGCTTTCGGTCGATCTACTCTCGAACGCGCTCGTCGCGGGGCTGCTGCTCGGCGGCTTCTACGCCGCCGTGTCGATCGGGCTGGCGATCAGCTTCGGCCAGCTCGACATCGTCAACATCGCCCACCCGGCGTTCGTCGTCGTCGGCTCCTACGTCGCCTGGATCCTGAACAGCCGCTTCGGCCTGGACCCGGTGCTGGTCGGGCTGCTCGCCGCGCCGCTCTTTTTCGCCGCCGGGGTGGCGATCTACCGCATCTACTACGCCGCCTTCGAGCGCACCGGGCAGGAGTCGCTCTCGGGCCTGGCGTTCTTCTTCGGGCTGATGTTCATCGTCGAGGTGGGCCTGATGCTCGCTTACGGGGTGGACTACCGCCTGGTCTCGGCCGGCTACATCGGCAAGAGCTTCAACCTCGGACCGGTCGGCCTGCCGCTGCGCCTCGTGGTGCCGTTCGTTGCGGCGCTCGCGCTCACCGGCGGGATCTGGCTGTACCTCGCGCGCACCTTCACGGGGCGCGCGATTCTCGCGGTGGCGCAGGACCCGCTCGCGCTGCAGCTGATGGGCGCCGACCCGGTGCGCGTCAAGCAGTTCGCCTTCGGCCTGGCGACCGCCACCACCGCGCTCGCCGGCGCGCTGCTCATCGTCATCGGCCCGGTCGAGCCCTCGGTCGGGCGCGAGTACATCGGGCGTGTGTTCGCGATCGTGGTGCTCGGCGGCATGGGCAGCATCGGCGGCATGTTCGTCGCCGCGCTCCTCCTCGGGATCGTGGAGAGCGTGGTGTCGACCTTCGCCGGGCCCTCGTGGGCGCCGGCGGTGGCCTTCGGCGTGCTCCTGCTCACGCTCGCCCTGCGGCCCGCGGGGCTGTTCGGCAGGCGCTAGATGAAGCTGCGCCCGAGCGCGTTCTGGGTGTGCGCCGCCGCGGTGCTCGCGGGCGGCCTCGCGCTCACCGAGGTGCTGAACAACGACTACTACTTCAACGCGCTGTACGTGATCCTGCAAGGCATGCTCATGGCGGTGGCCTGGAACATCCTCGGCGGGTTCACCGGCTACGTCAATTTCGGCAGCGCCGCATTCTTCGCGGTGGGCGCCTACACCTCGATCTTCCTCGACAAGTACTTCGGCCACGTGCTGCCGCTGCCGGTGCTGATCGCCGCCGCCGCCGCCGTGTGCGCGTTGATCGGCCTCGCGGTGGGCTACTTGAGCCTGCGCCTGAAGGGCGTGTACTTCTCGATCGCGACGCTCGCCATGGCGATCGTGTTCGCCACGCTCATCAGCAACTGGCGCTACATGGGCGGCGCGCGCGGCGCCTATATCCTCACCCCGGACAAGCACCTGTGGTTCCACAGCTACATCCAGATGCTGTTCATGGCGATGCTGCTCCTCACCGTGGCGGCGGTGGCGATCTCGCGCTCGCTGGTCGCCTCGCGCCTCGGGCGGGGACTGGCCGCGATCCGCGACGACGAGGTGGCCGCCGAGTGTGCCGGCGTGCCGACGCTGCGCCTGAAGCTCGTCTCGACCACGGTGATGGGCGCGCTGATGGGGGTGGCGGGCGCGCCCTACCCGTTCTTCGTCACCTTCGTCGATCCCTCGTCCGCCTTCAGCCTGTTCGTCGCGGTGAACGCGATCGCCATGCCGATGATCGGCGGCACCGCGCACTGGCTCGGACCGGTGATCGGCGCGCTGCTCGTGGGCGGCGCGCAGCAGGTGATCACGGTCACGGTGTCTTCGGAGCTCAACATCCTCTTCGTCGGCCTCATGCTGGTGATCTTCGTGAGCGTCGCGCCGCAGGGCATCGTCGGCCTCGCGCAGAAGTTCTGGGCGAGGAGGCGCGCGCCGTGAGCGCCCCCGTGCTCGCGGTCGAGGGCCTCACCAAGCGCTTCGGCGGCTTCGTCGCGCTCGAGGGCGTCGATCTTGCGGTCGCGCCCGCCGAGCGCGTCGGCCTGATCG
>JAKALD010000151.1 GCA_021813275.1 Pseudomonadota bacterium
GCGCGCCGCCCGGAGAGCGCGCCGTGATCGTCGAGCCGCACCTTCACGCCCATGATCTGCGGGTCGTCGATCGGCGAGCCGATGCGGCTCACCAGGTAGCAATGCGCCTCGCGCACGCCCGGCACCTCGGCCACGAGCGCGCGCGCGACGCGGTGCGCGAGCACGTTGTAGAGCTTGCCGACGTGCGTCGCCGGGTTCTTGCCCGCGGCCGCCTCGAGGCTCATCGGGCGATACGGCGTGATCAGGCCGTTCACGCGGTTGCCGCGGCCGACCTCGCCGTCGTCGCCGGCCTCGGCCGAGAGGCCCGTGACGGTGAGGTAGACGCTCTCGGGCGTGTCGCCGTCGGCGGTGTTCACCGCGACCTCGGCGCCAGGCGCGGCCGCGAGCGCGAGCTCGCGGATGTGCGCCTTCTTGCGCCGGTAGTCCTCGAGGTCCGCGACGTGCCGCCCGACGAGCGCGCAGGCGACGGTGAGCGCGATGCGTGATCCGCTGCGCGTGCCCATCACCTTCACGTCCTCGCCGATCTCCGGGTACGCCGCCTTGACCTCGGGCGCGTTGAGCCGGCGCTCGACCGCGAGCACGGCGGTCTCGAGCGCATCGAGCGGGGCGTAGCCCACGGCGAGCGAGGTGTCGTTCGCGAGCGGCGCGCCGGCGCGGCCCTGGCGCAGGAAGAGCGCGGCGAGATCCGGCGAGGTGGGCCGGATGCGCGGGTGGACGCGCACGTGGCGCTCGGCGTCGAGATGGCGCAGGTTCTCGCGCAGCCAGCGCCGGCTCGCCTCGACCGCGATGTCCTCGACCGGAATCTTCACGCCCTGGAATTCGGCGGTGGCGCGGCCGGCGAGCGTGATCTCGATCGGCGCGATGACTTCGCCCGCGCCGAACGCCGGGCGCGCGGCCCCACCCCAGAGCAGTCCCTTGTCGACGTTGTGGTGCAGGATCGCGCCGAAGCGCTCGAGATAGAAGCGCGACAGCGCGACGCTCAGGTTCTCGGCGAGCGCGTCGCAGATCGTGTCCGGGTGGCCGAGTCCCTTGCGCTCGACGATCTCGACCGGCAGCGATGCGGGCGATGAGGCTGCCAGGGGCGCGATCTCGAGCTGCATGAGCGTAGGCGGCGGGGCGGGCTGCCGCTATGCTCCGCGCTCCGCGTCGCCGCGTCTTGACGTGGGTCAAACGCCGCGGCCGCGCCGCCGCGAGAATCGGTCGGAAAGGATCGGCGCGCCGCAGCGCTGGGCAAGGCTGCCGGGCTGCGCTACGTGTACGAAGGCAACGTGCGGGGCGAGAAGGGCGAGAACACCTACTGCTACGGCTGCGGCGCGCTGCTCGTCGAGCGCTACGGCTTCTTCGTGCGGCGCAACCGGATCGCGCAGGACTGCTGCCCCGACTGCTGCGCGCGGATCGACGGCGTCGGCATGTCGGGCTGCGCGCCGCGCGGCTTCAGGCCGGACCGGAGAACTCGAAGTCGGCCACCAGCACGTGGTGGTCGGAGGCGGGCGTGGGCTTAACCTGGTGCGCGACCGGCTTGAGGCCCGAGTTGTAGAAGATGTGGTCGAGCACGTAGGGCTTGCGGCGCCAGGTGATCTTCGCCTTCTGCACGGTGTGGTAGCCCGCCGCGTCGAACTGACGCAGCAGCGAGTCGTGCTTGGTGACGTTGAAATCGCCGCCGATCAGCGCCGGGCCGTTCAGCGAGGACATTTGCTTCACGACCATCTTGCGCTGCTCGCCGTGCACTTCGCTGCTCGACTCGAGCATGAAGAAGGCGAGCAGGTGCGTGTTGAAGACGTGCAGCTCGCGGCCCGCGATGGTGGTCTCGGCGGCGATCATCACGCGGTCGGTCGGCGTCGACATCCTGCCCTGGAACTCGAACTGGATCTGCGGCGAAGGCACGTCCCAGTAGCGCGCATTGCGCAGCGGCGTCCTTGAAAAGATCGCCAGGCCGACCCCGAACGGCAGCTCGCGCGGATCGGCCTTCGGGTAGCGGAAGTAGCTCGAGTACCCGGCTAGAGCGTCCTTGAGGCGCGAGTAATTCGGCGGGGGATTCAGCTGGATGCCGCCGGGCTGCGCCTGCTCGACTTCCTGCAGCAGCACGATGTCGGCGGCATGGCTGCGGATCTCGGCGATCGTGCGCGTGAGGTCGATCGGCGCGTGGTCGGGATCGGCGTCGTCCCAGCCGCGTCCGAACTGCATGTTGAACTGCACGATCCTGAACGCGCTCATGGCGCCAGCGGTCCCCGGGGAAAGCCCCTGACAGCCCGTATTTTTGCACGCGAAACGGAAATACGCCGATTCCGGCCGCCGCAGTGGGGCCCTCCGTGGTAGGCGCGCGCCCGCCGGCCGGCTGGCGCACCACGGCCTTGGCGCCGGTCGGCATCTCGAGCAGGGAAACGGAAGCGCGGCTCCTCATCGGCGCGCTCAGCCGGCGGCGCCCTCGGGCGCTCCGGCGGTCCGCGCGGATCCCGCGGCGAGGAGGCGGCGCGCGACCCACTTGCGCAGCTCTTCGAGGGCGAGCATGGCGACGGCGAAGGGCAGGAGGAACAACCACACGCGCGGCTCGAGCGGCGCGGTCGCGAAGAGCAGGTTGCCAACAGGCGTGTAGTCGATCAGGACGATGAGCGCCACTTCGAGCAGCACGCCCCAGAGGATCAGGCGGTTGCCGCCGAGCCCCACGGAGAACACCGAGCGCATGCGGCTGCGGCACAGGAACACGTTCACGACCTGCATCACCACGATCGCGGTGAGGCAGGCAGTCGTCGCCTGCAGGTAGATCGAGCTGCCTGCCGGCTCGCCGTAGCGCCAGCCCGCGCCGCGCAGCACGAAGAAGAACGCGGCCATCGCGGCCGCTGCCTTGATCGGGCCGAGAAAGAGATAGGCGCGCACGGCGAGCCGCCAGTCGAGGAGCCTCTCGTCGCGCGCGCGCGCCGGGCGCCGCATGTCGGCCGGGCCGGCGCGCTCGGTCCCGAGACCCAGCGCGGTGAGCGAATCGGTGCCCATGTCGATCGCGAGGATCTGGATCGGGGTGAGCGGCAGCGGAATGCCGAACAGCGCGAAGGCGAGGTAGGGAACCAGCTCGGGCACGTTGTGCGCGAGGATGTAGGTGAGGAACTTGCGCATGTTGTCGAACAGCGCGCGGCCCTCCTCGACCGCGCTCACGATGCTCGCGAAGTTGTCATCGAGCAGCACCATGTCCGCCGATTCCTTCGCCACGTCGGTTCCGGAAAGGCCCATCGCGATGCCGATGTGCGCGCTCTTCAGGGCGGGCGCGTCGTTCACGCCGCCGCCGGTGACCGCCACGACGTGGCGTTTCTGCTTGAGCGCTTCGACGATGCGGGTCTTCTGGTCGGCCGCCACGCGCGCGAACAGGATCTCGGGCGCATCGAGCGCGAGCCGCAGCTGCGTGTCGGACCAGGCGCGCAGCTGCTCGCCGGTGGCGACCTGCGGATGCTCGCCCGCGAGGCCGATCGTCACCGCGAGGAGCGCGATCGTGCGGCTCAGGCGCGCGAGCTCGACGCGTAGCGGCGAAGCCTCGCGCCCGGCGGCCTGGGCGAGGTGGGCGATCTTGCCGAACTCGGAGTGCATTCCGGTCGCGAACGCGAGCGCCCGGACCTCGCCCGCCGCCACGGAGGTGCCCGCCAGCACGACGTTGCGGCTGCGCGTCAGCTCCGGCGCGGCGGAAGGCGCCGCATCGCACGAGCGCGGCAGCGACTCGCCGGTGACGGTCGCGTCGTTCACGCGCAGGCCGGTCGCTTCGAGCAGGCGGCAATCGGCCGGAACGCGGTCGCCCTGCTCGATCAGCACGAGGTCTCCGGGCACGAGCTCCTCGGCGGCGAGGCGGGCGAGGGCGCCGTCGCGCTGCACCTTGACTTGCCGGGGAAGGAGCTTTTGCAGCTCTGCGAGGATCCGCTCGATGCGGTGCTTCTGCCAGAAGGAGAAGATGCCGCTCACGACGATGACGGCGACGATGGCGTAGCCGACTCTCGCCATCCCCTGGCCGGGCGCGCTCCATTCGGCCAGGAACGCGAGCGCGGCCGCGACCCACAGGATGAGCGCGAAGAAGTGCGTGAACTCCTTCAGCACGCGCAGCGCGAGCGGCTCGGCGGCGACGCGCTCCATCCTGTTGGGGCCGTACTCGGCCAGCCTGCGCCGCGCTTCGCCCGTCGACAGCCCCTGCGGCGTGCTGCGCAGGCTGGCGACCGCCTCCTCGACGGAGAGCGTCTGAATCCTCACGGCGTTCGCGCGCGCACGACGAGGAACGCCCCGCGCCCGGTGCCCTCGGCAAGCGGCTCGATCTCGCGCGCTTCCGACAGCGGTTGCGTCAACGTCTGCAGCCAGATTGCATCGCTGAAGCCGGCCTGCGCGAGCAGCGCGCCGACCTCGGCCGCCGAGTAGAACTTCGCGTCGCGGTAGAAGACGTTTTCGGCCTGGTGCGCGACGTAGTCCCGACCTAGCGGGCTCTCGCGGTCGATCAGGCCGATGACCAGCGCGCCGCCGGGCCGCAGCACGCGCGCCGCCTCGCGCAGCATGGCCGTCGGATCGTCGACGAAGCAGATCGTGGTGACGACGAGCGTGTAGTCGAACGCCGCATCGGCGAACGGCAGCGCCTCGGCGACCGCGGCGGCGACGCACACGCCGCGCGAGCGCGCGTAGCCGAGCATCTCGGCCGCCGGGTCGATGCCGAACTCGACGCCGAGCGGCCCCGCGAAGCGCCCGGTGCCCACGCCGATCTCCAGGCCTCGCCCGCGCAAGGGCAGCAGCGCGCGCACCGCGAGCAGCTCCGAGAGGTAGGCCGCTTCGTGGCGCTCGAACCACTCATCGTAGCGCCGGTGAAAGAGCTCGAAGGGCTCGATCTTGGGATCCGCGCTCATGCACCCGCCCCGCAGCGCCGCGCGCGCACCCGCCGCATCAGCTCGCGCATGAAGGCCGGCAGGTCCGCGGGCCGGCGCGAGGTGACGACATCGCCGTCGGTCGCAACCTCCTGGTCGACGTAGCGCACGCGCGCGGCGCGCACGAGGGATGACCGGTCATCTCACGCTCTTCCATGAGCCCCGTGGCGACGAACACCAGCGGCCCGTGGCAGATCGCGGCCGCCGTGTGCTTTTCTTCGACAAACCAGGTCGCGATCTTGACCGCCGCGCGGTCCTCGGCGAGCGCCTCGGCCGCGCGCCCGCCAGGGACGATCAGCAGGTCGTGCCCCAGAGACCCGATTTCGGCGAAGGCCTTGTCGGCCTGGAACGGATAGCCGTGCTCGCCGCGCAGGCGCCCGCTTCGCGGCGCGGCGACGTCGACCGGGATGCCTTCTTCCCGGAGGCGATAGTAGGGCACGAGAAGCTCTGCCTCCTCGAAGGCGTCGGCAGTGAGGATGAGCGCTTTCATGTTTGCCTCGACTGTTGCTGCAGGTCCGCGCGAAGGCGCTCGGGATCAGTCCTCGCCGGCGAGGGCGCGGTCAACCTCGGCTTCTGCGTCGAGCCAGTCCTGCTCGGGGTACCGCCGCGAAAGCCGCGCCGCTCTGCGCGCAGGTAGGCGGCCTCGGCGATCAGTTTGCGGCGCTCATCGGCGCTGATCGCGGTCGGTCCGTCCGGGCGCTCGCCGCCAGCGCCGGCCTTGCCCGGCGCCGGCTGGGGGCCGGATTTGCGCGCCGCCACGGCTTGCTTCGCCGTCGATCGCGCTTTCGGCTTGCCGGTGGTCTTTTCGGTCATCGGGGTCTCCAATCCCTCCTCGGAGCAGCGTTAACGGCGCGCATGCGCACCGACGCGCGTGCCCGAAGGAAGTTTCATCATGTGCGCGTCGGACCGGACCGCAGCGCCGTGAAAATCCTGGCAACGGCGAAGCCGAGCACGACCAGCCCAAAGGCCGCGACCGACGTGCCCGCGCCCGTCAGGACCCAGTCGCGCAGCGGAATGGATCTGACCGTCCCATGCCCCATCTCGCTGGGCCAGGTCGACACACCCAGCAGCACGACGCCCGCCCCGATGGCCGCCTGCAGGACGATCTCGAGCACGAACGCCAGCCATTCGGCCCGGTCACTCATTTCGGAAGTGCTCATGGATGCTCCATTTCGCTCGATGCTGTCCAGACGCGGCGTGAACGTGTGGCTCCAAGGTGAGTCGCCGCTGCGCTCCGCGGCGAAAACACGGCTCAGGGAAAAGCCGGAATGCGCGGTTCCGTGCCTTCCACCTCGGCTTCCGGGTGATGCTTCTTCACCAGCTTCTCGATTTCGTCCACTCGCGCCTTCGGCACGTCGATCATCATGAGCAACGCTCCTTTTTCGATCGCGTTGCTGAAGCGCCTGAGCCGCGTGTTGCCGATGTTGAGGCCCACCATGCCGCTCGCCCAGGCGCCGACGCCGGCCGAGGCGAGGCCGGCCCCGAGGACGATGCCCCCCGCGATGACGGCGGACTCCGGGCTGAGCGCGATCGCGCCCAGGCCGGCCAGCGTGCCGACGGCGCCGCCCAGGGCGAGGCCGCGCTGCGTGGCGGCCCAGAAGTCGCCCTTTTGGAGCATGCCCGCTTCGGGCAGGTTCTCGAGAGGCGTGCCGCGCTTGGCGAGAATGTGCATGTGGCGCTCTTCGATGCGCGCGAGGAGCAGCTCGTCAACGACGCGTTTTGCGGTTTCTACGTCGGGCACTAGAAAATAGATTCTTCTCACGGTGCTTTCTCGGAGTGGTGCGAAGCGCGTTCGTGGCAGCATCGACGAGCCAGTCGCTTCATCCGCCGCAGAGGTGGAGCGAAGCCACCGTATCAGGCCCGCGCCGCGGCTTTCTGACCTGGATCAAACGCGGCACCCCAAGGACGCGCTATACAATCACGAGACTTCGATCGGGCTACATGCCATGACCGCCCCGCTTGCCCAGGAAATTCGTAACGCCCATGCTGCTGCGGAGAGCATCCTCGGCGAGCTGCTGGCGCGCGCCTTCGCTTACACCGTGGAGCAGAAGGACGGCCGCTGGACGCTGCGCGTCGAGTGCGCGACCGACGGCGGCTGGCAGGTGACCACGTTGCCGGTGAACCCGGCCGAGCTGGCGGCGAGCCTGCGCGACTCCGGAGTGCGCGAAAAGCTGAGCGCGGCATGGCGTCCGCATCTGCAGGCATGCGCAGCGCGCAGCGCGGAGTCCTCATGAGCGCGCCGCGCGCAGCGCGCGCAGCTTCTCCCAGAGCCTGCGCTCCTCGGCGGTGAGGCGCTCGGGGACGCCTATCGCCAGCCGCACGTAGAGATCGCCGCGCCCGCGCGCGCGAAAGCGCGGCAGGCCCTTGCCGCGCAGACGTAGCTCCGCGCCGGGCTGCGTGCTCGGCGGGACCTTCACGCTTACCGAGCCTTCGAGCGTCGGGACGCGCAGCTCCGTGCCGAGCACCGCATCGGCGACGCCGAGGCTTTCCGTGCGCCACAGGTCGGCGCCGTCGCGCTCGAAGCGCGCATCCGGCGCGCTGCGCACGACCACGTGCAGATCGCCCGGGACGCCGCCGGGCTCCTCGCTCGCGTAGCCCTTGCCCGCGATGCGCAGCACGAGCCCTTCCTCGGCGCCGGGCGGGATCGTGACCGCGAGCGACTCCTCGCGCGGTACGGTTCCGCGTCCGCCGCAGGCCGAGCAGGGCGTGTCGATGATGCTTCCGCGCCCCCCGCGCCCGGGGCAGGGGCGCGACTGGCGGATGAGCACACCCTGCTCGCGGCGGTCGGTCACCTTCTGTCCCGTGCCCTTGCAGGCAGGGCAGGTGCGCGGCCTGGTGCCGGCCTTCGCGCCGCTGCCGCCGCAGTCACGGCAGGTATCGAGCCGCTCGTAGCGGATGCGCTGCTCGCCGCCGCCCGCGATCGTCTCGAGCGGCACGACGGCGTCGATCTCGATCCCGGCGTCGTGCAGCGCCTGCGTGACCGGGCCGCGGCAGCGCTCGATCACGGGGCGCACCACGCGCTCCAGCTCGGCGCACGTGACGTCCGCGTCGAAATGCTGCGGCTGGCCGCGCGCCATGCCGATGAAGGGCAGGGTGATGTGCGCGGTGGTGCTCGCCGAGAGCTCGATCTTGGCGATCTCGGCCGCCTCGAGCAGGCGCGCGGCGGCTCTGGGATCGGCCTTGACGTCGATGCCGGTCTGCTCGCGGAAGCGCCCGGCCAGGTGGTCGAAGAGCACGTTGTTCATATCGGTGCCGCCGAGCTGCGTGTCGCCGCTCGTCGCCTTGACCTCGAATACGCCCTTGCCTGACTCCATGAGCGTGACATCGAGCGTGCCGCCGCCGAAGTCGATGACCGCGATGCGCAGCTCCTGCTGCAGCCGGTCGAGGCCGTAGGCGAGCGAGGCGGCGGTGGGCTCGTTCACGAGCCGCAGCACGTTCAGGCCGGCGATCGAGGCCGCGTCCTTCGTGGCCGAGCGCTGGTTGTCGTCGAAGTACGCCGGCACCGTTACCACGGCGTCCTTCACCGCCTCGCCGAGGAACGCCTCGGCGTCGCGCTTGATCTTCTGCAGCAGGAACGCCGCGAGCTGCTCGGGGGTGAACTCGCGGTCGCGCAGACGCACCTTGCGGCGCGTGCCCATCAGGCGCTTGAACGCGGTCGCGGTGCCTTCCGGATTGGCGCTCGCCTGGCGGCGCGCCGGCTCGCCGATCAGCATCTGGCCGTCGGCCGTGAGCGCGACGTAGCTCGGGAACGCCTTGCCACCGAGGCTGATCCCCTCGGCGCTCGGGATGAGCACCGGGCGCCCGCCGCGCAGCACGGCGGCCGCGGAGTTGGAGGTGCCGAGGTCGATTCCGATGATGGTCATGGCTGTCCTTGGAAACGTGTTCGTTTTCGGCGCGGCCCGGGTAGATACGAACGCAGCACAACCTTAAGCGTGCGTAGCCGACGGAACTTGATGGAAATCAAATTCGTATCGCACGATCGCGCCCGCGCGCGCCGGCGCAGGAGCTTGAGCCAGATCAAGAAGCGCTGCGCGAGCTTCGGCATGATCGGTTCAGCGGCCGGCAACGGGCCGGCAGACCATCGATCCAGAATTTCCCAGGAGGCACCAAATGGCTGAAGAGAAGAAGGAAGTGAGCGT
>JAKALD010000152.1 GCA_021813275.1 Pseudomonadota bacterium
GGATCAGTGCACGGGACGCGCGGCGCGCGCGGTCAGGACCTCGCGCACGCGCTCGAACTCGGTGCTCTTGTCGAAGAAATGGGCGGCGCCGAGCCGCGCGGCGAGGCGCCGGTAGGGCTCGCTCGCGAAGTTGCTCAGCATGAAGAACTCGATGTCCGGGGCCTGCGCGCGCACCGCGCGCAGCACGTCGAAGCCGCTGCCTTCGGCGAGCTTGAGGTCGAGCACCACCGCGTCCGGGTGCGCGGCGAGGATGGCGCGGACCGCCTCGTCGGCGCGCCCCGCGTGACCGGCGGTCTGCGCCCCGTCGATCGAGGCGAGCATCGCCTCGATGCGCTCCAGCACGAGCGGCGAATCCTCGACCACGAAGACCCGCAGCGCGGCGTTCGTGCGGGCGGCGGCTTGCGCATTCATGGACCGCAGTGTGCGCGAGCCGCTGGCGCCGCGGTATCGGCGGCGGCTGAATTCGGCTGTCGGAACGCGCGAGGCGCGGGGGTAGGAGGGTTCCTACGGAGCTTTGGAAGGGGCTTTCCGAAGCTGTCGAGGCGCCGGTTGCATTTGCACCGGCAGCTATGCCCTTCACCACCGAGGCTTCTCCGGTTTTTGCACGGCTCAAAAGGCGAGCCGTGCAAAAACCGGAGATCGATTAAAACCCAACCATAGCCCTTGCTTTTCCCCGAGACACCTCGAACCCCCAAACCTGCCCGGCCTGGTCAGGCCCCCGGCCCCTCGATCAGCCCGTGCTCGACCGCGTAGCGCACCAGCTCGGCGGTGTTGTCGAGCCCCATCTTCTGCAGGATCCGCGTCTTGTGCGTGCTGACGGTCTTGACCGACAGGTTGAGCTGGTCGCCGATCTCGGTCAGCCCGCGCCCGGCGACGAGCATGCGGAAGACCTCGAACTCGCGGTCGGAGAGCCGCGCGTGCGGGGCAGTTTCGGCGCCGGCGCTTGCCGAGACCAGCTGCGCAGCGGCGGTCTCGCTGATGTGCACGCCGCCCGCCGCCACCTTGCGCAGCGCCCCGAGCAGCTGCGCCGGGGCGCTGTCCTTCGTGAGGTAGCCCGAGGCGCCGGCTTTGAGCGCGCGCGCGGCGTACTGCTGCTCGCCGTGCATCGAGAGCACCAGGATGCGCAGCCTGGGCTTCTCCAGCTTGATGCGCTTGATCAGGTCGATGCCCGAGAGCCCGGGCATCGACATGTCGAGCAACGCGAGGTCGTAGTCGCCGCCGCGCGCGAGCGCGAGCGCCTCGTCGCCGCTCGCCGCCTCGCCGGCGACCTGTACGTCGGGCGCCGCGGCGAGGAGCTGCTTGAGGCCCTCGCGCACCAGCTGGTGGTCGTCGGCGAGCAGCACGCGGATCATGCGGCCGGCTCCTGGAGCGCCGCGCGCAGCGGCACGCGCAGCTGGATGCGGGTGCCGCCGCGTGGCGCCCGCCCGATGTCGAGCACGCCGCCGAGGTACTGGATGCGTTCGCGCATGCCGCGCAGGCCGAGCGAGCGCAGCTTGGCGAGGTCCTCGGCCTGGATGCCGCGTCCGTCGTCCTCGATCTCGAGGCGCAGCTCGTCGCCGTCCGCGCGGAGCACGACCCAGGCGTTCGCCGCCTGCGCGTGGCGCGCGATGTTGGTGAGTGACTCCTGCAGCGCGCGGTAGAGCGCGATCGCCACGCCACGCTCGAGGTCGGAGAGCTCGGCGTCCGCAGGCGTGTCCAGGCGGCACTGCACGCCAGAGCGCCGCGAGAAGTCCTCGACCAGCCAGCCCGCCGCGTCGAGGAAGCCCAGGTCGTCGAGCATCAGCGGGCGCAGGTCGGCCGAGATGCGGCGCACCGAGCCCACGGTCCTGTCGAGCAGCGCGTTCATCTGCTCGGTCTTGGCGGAGAGCTCGGGCGGGGCCGCGCGCGGCAGCCGCTCGCGCAGCCAGGTCAGGTCCATCTTCAGGGCGGTGAGCAGCTGGCCCAGCTCGTCGTGCAGCTCGCGCGCGATGCGCGTCTTCTCGTCCTCGCGCGCCTCCTGCACCTGCGCCGAGAGCTGGCGCAGCTCGTCCTGCTGGCGCTTGAGCTGGTCCTCGTACTGCTTGCGCAGCGTGACGTCGCGCAGGATCACGGTGTAGAAGTGCCGGCCGTGCTGATTGAGGTGCGAGATCGAGGCCTCGAGCGGAAACTCCTCGCCGTTCGCGCGCAGCCCCCACAGCACCGTCGCGTCGCCCATGCGGCGCGTGGTCGTGCCGGTCTGCCCGAAGCGCTCGATGTGGGCGCGGTGTGATCCGCGGTAGCGCGCGGGCAGCAGGTTCTCGAGCGGCATGCCGAGCGCCTCGGCCTGTGCATAGCCGAAGACCTTTTCGGCTGCGCGGTTGAACAGCACGATACGCTGCTGGCCGTCCACGCTGATGATCGCATCCATCGCGGAATCGATCACCGCCGCGAGGCGCGCCGCGCCCTCTTCGATCGCCTCCTCGGCGCGCGCCGAAGCGTCCTCGGCCGCCTCCGTCTGCCTCTGGGCGTGTATCGCTTCGCGCACCCCGACCCCGATGGCAACCGCCGAGACCACCATGTCGGCGAGCACGACCGAGCCGAGCAGCCACGGCGCCTCGTAGCCGAGCACGAACGCGCCCAGGTTGAAGCCGACGAGCGTCAGCCCGGAGGCGACGCCGATGGCGATCGCCACCGGGTGCTGAATCAGCGGGCGGGCGGGCGCCGGGCCCGAAGGGCTGCTCATCGTGCCTGCCGCCCGCGGCGCCCTCGAAGCCTTTGACGCAGGTCAAGGAGCTGCGCGCTCCGCCCGGCATAGTTGCGGAAAAGACGCGCGCGGCGCGCGATGCGGGAGGAGCGTTGGATGCAACAGTGAGCTATTACCCGGCCTCGGAACTGGTCATCGATCCGGTGCTGATCCGCAAGTACGACGTGAGCGGACCGCGCTACACGTCGTACCCGACCGCGGACCGCTTCATCGAGGCGTTCGCTGAAGGCGATTTCAGGCACTGGCTCGGTAAGCGCAACATCGGGGGCATCAACCAGCCCCTGTCGGTCTATGTCCACCTGCCGTTCTGCGACACGATCTGCTACTACTGCGGCTGCAACAAGGTGGTGACGCGCGACCACGGAAGATCCTCGAAGTATATCAAATACCTAGCGAAGGAGCTGGCGCTGGTCGGCGGCCTGCTGGGCGGCGAGCGGCGCATCTGCCAACTGCATTGGGGCGGAGGCACGCCGACCTTTCTCGCGCGCGAGGAGATGCAGGCGGTGATGCAGGCGATCGACCGCGAGCTCGTGCGTGACCCGGACGCCGAATGCTCGATCGAGGTCGATCCGCGCCGGATCGAGCCGGGCCGCGTCGCGTTCCTCGCCTCGCTCGGCTTCAACCGGGTCTCGATCGGCGTGCAGGACTTCGACCCCGAGGTGCAGAAGGCGGTGCACCGCATCCAGCCCGAGGCGGTGACGCGCAGCGTGGTCGAGGAGGCGCGCGCGGCGGGCTTCCGCTCGGTCAACCTCGATCTGATCTACGGGCTGCCCAAGCAGACGCTCGACAGCTTCAACGCGACGCTCGACCGGGTGCTCGCGCTCGATCCGGAGCGCATCGCGCTCTACAGCTACGCGCACCTGCCGGCGGTGTTCAAGCCGCAGCGGCGCATCGCCGAGCAGGACCTGCCCTCGCCCGAGACGAAGCTGCAGATCCTCACGCTCGCGATCGGGCGCCTGACGCGCGCCGGCTACGTGTACATCGGCATGGACCACTTCGCGAAGCCCGAGGACGATCTCGCGGTGGCGCAGCGCCAGGGGCGGCTGCAGCGCAACTTCCAGGGCTACTCGACGTATCCCGAGAGCGACATGCTCGGCTTCGGGATCTCGGCGATCGGGCGCGTCGGCCCAACCTACTACCAGAACGTGAAGAGCCTCGACGACTACTACGACGCGCTCGACGCGAAGAGCCTGCCGGTGTGGCGCGGCATCGAGCTCACCCAGGACGACCTGCTGCGGCGCGCCGTGATCCAGGCGCTGATCTGCCATTTCCGGCTGTCGATCGAGTCGATCGAGATCGCCTACCTGATCGAGTTCGAGCGCTACTTCGCCGAGGAGCTCGAGGACCTGAAGCGCCTCGCCGAGGACGGCCTGGTCGAGGTGACGCCGGAGTGGATCACCGTGACCTCGAAAGGCCGGCTGCTCGTGCGCACCGTGTGCATGGTGTTCGACCGCCACCTGCGCAGCCACCGGCGCGGCGGCTACTCGAAGGTGATCTGAGGTGCCCTGGGAAGGCGCCGCGCTGCCGGCCGCGATGCTGGTCGCCGGGCTCGCCTCGGGCGTGCATTGCGTCGGCATGTGCGGCGGCATCGTGGGCGCGTTCGCGGCGCGGCGCGTGATCCCGGTGCGCGAAGCGCGCAACTTCCGGGAGTGGCCGCGCCAGCTGGCCTTCAACGCCGGGCGCATCGCGAGCTACACCGCGGCGGGCGCCGCGGCGGGCCTCGCCGGCGGCGCGGCGGCCTACATGAGCGGCGCGCTGCCGCTGCAGACGGCGCTGTACGTGCTCGCCAACGGCGTGCTGGTGCTGATCGGCCTGTATCTCGCCGGCGTGGGCGGATGGCTGCGCAGCGTGGAGCGCCTCGGCGCGCCGCTGTGGCGGCGGCTGCAGCCGCTCGCCGCGCGCCTCCTCGGCGCGCGCAGCTTGCCGCAGGCTTTCGCGGCCGGTGCGGTGTGGGGCTGGCTGCCCTGCGGGCTCGTCTACGGGGCGCTGACGATGGCCGCGCTCGCGGCGAGCCCCGCGCGCGGCGCCCTGGCGATGCTCGCTTTCGGGTTGGGGACCCTGCCCAACCTGATGGCGGCGGGCCTTGCGGCCGCGCGCCTGCGCGCCTGGAGCGCGAATCCGCGCGTGCGCATCGCGGCCGGAGCCGTGGTGCTCGGCTTCGGAGCGTTCGGGCTGGCGCACGCGGCCGGGCTTGCCGCGGCCATCCGGCGCGGGCTACTCTGCCTCACATGAAGCTCCTGGTGGCGCTCGACGGGTCGGCGCAGGCGCTGAACGCGGTGCGCAGGCTGATCGATTGCGCCCTGCAGTGGCGCCCCGCGCCCGAGGTGCACGTCCTGCACGTGCTCGAGCCGGGCGCCGCGGCCGCCGACGACGCCGGGCTCACCCAGGCGAGCGAGTGGCTCGAGGGCGCGCGGCTGCCGGTGCGCGTGCACGCCATGACCGGGCAGGCCGCCGAAACCATCGCGCGCGCGGCGGGCGATTTCGGATGCGGCATGATCTGGATGGGCGCGCACGGCGGCGACGGCTCGCCGCAGCGCCCGGTCGGCTCGACCGCGACGAGGGTGCTCGAGCTCGCCGAGATGCCGGTGGTGCTGGTCAGATAGGAGGGCAGCAACGATGCACAAGTCGATCCGCGTCCTGCGCGACGAGCACCGCTCGATCGCCGCCGTGCTGCACGGCCTGCAGCACCTCGCCCGCGCGGCGCAGGATCCGGGAGTGCGCCCCGAATTCGAGGTGTTCCGCGCGATGATCTACTACATCGACGCCTTCCCCGAGCGCCAGCACCACCCGAAGGAAGATGACTATCTCTTCGCGCACGTCGCGCGGCGCGCGCCGCAGGTCGCGGCGCTGGTCGACGAGCTGCGCGCCGAGCACGTGAAGGGCGCGCAGCTGGTGCGCGACCTGGAGCGCGCCCTGCTCGAGTTCGAGCAGAGCTGGCCGCGCGGCGCAGGCGCGTTCGCCGCCGCGGTGGACGAATACGCCGAGCTCCACTGGGAGCACATGCGCAAGGAAGAGCACGAGCTGCTGCCGCTCGCCGAGCAGCACCTCACGGCGGAGGACTGGGGCGAGATCGACGCCGCGTTCGCCGAGAACGTCGATCCGCTCTCGGATCTCGAGCCCGAGGGCGAGTTCGCGAAGCTCTACACCCGCATCGTGACGCTCGCGCCGGCGCCGATCGGGCTCGGGGAGAGCTGGCGCAGGGGCGCGGGCGCGGCCTGGGGGAGGTAGGTTTTCAGTCGATCTCCGGTTTTTGCGCAGCTCGCTCTTTGAGCTGCGCAAAAACCGGAGAAGCCGCGGCGGTGAAGTCAGTCACCGGCGGTGAACCTGCGAGCGACGCGGTGTCTCGTGCTTTTGCGCGTCTGGCAAAAGGTGCCAGATGCGCAAAAGCACGAGATCGGGGAAAACCAATAGACGCTTGTGCCGCTCACCGCGGCAATCGGCACTCGAGTTCCTGCACGATTCCCTCCAGCTCGCGCACGCGCTCCACGTAGGCGAGCACCAGCGCGAGGCCGGCGGGCTCGAGCTCGAAGTCCGCGCGCAGCCGCGCGGCCGCGCGCGCCAGCACGAGCGCGCTCGCGGGGAAGGTCCACTCCGCGGCGGCGGCGCCCTCCGGCGCGAAGGCGCCGTACTCGACCAGCGCGACGATCTCCGCGCGCGACAGCCCGGAGGCGGCTTCGAGCTCGGCGAGCGCGATGCGCGCGTGCGCGGCGAGCAGCATCATGTCGTCCATCGCCGCCTCACTGCGCGAAATGGCCGCGCGGATCGAAGCTCGACGCGCCGCGCAGCTCCTCGAACAGGCGCCGCTCGCGCTCGCTGAGCACGCTCGGCACCGCGACGTTCAGCACCGCGTACAGGTCGCCCGCGCCGCCGTGCGGCTTCGGCAGGCCCTTGCCCGCGAGCCGCAGGCGCTGCCCGCCGTTCGAGCCGGCAGGCACTTTCATGGTGACCCGCCCGTCGAGCGTCGGAATCTCGATGGTGGCGCCGAGCGCGGCCTCCCACGGGGCGACCGGCACGTCCAGATACAGATCGTGCCCGCTCACTCGGAACAGCCGGTGCGGGTGCAGCGCGATGTTGAGGTACAGGTCGCCCGCGGGCCCGCCGCGCGCGCCCGCGCCGCCCTTGCCGCGCAGGCGCAGCTTCTGCCCGTCGGTCACGCCTCGCGGGATGCGGGCGCGGATGGTCTTGGGCGTGCGCGCGAGGCGCCCGTCGGGCCCGATGCTGCGCGCGGCGAGCTGCAGCTCGACCTCGGTGCCGCGGAACGCCTCCTCGAGCCCGAGATGCACCGTGACCTCGTAGTCCTCGCCGGGCATCGGGCCGCCCGGCCGGAAGCCGCGCGCGCGCCCGAAGCCACCGCCGAGGGAGGCGAACAGGTCCGAGAGGTCGACGCCGCCCAGGTCCGAGAAGCCGGGCTCGGCGCCGTAGCGCGAAAACCAGTCGGGCGGCGGCCGGAAGTCCTGCCCGGCGCGATGCCGGCCGAGGCTGTCGTAGGCGGCGCGCTTCTCGCTGTCCTTCAGCGTCTCGTAGGCCTCGGACACCTCCTTGAAGCGCTCCTCCGCGTTCGGCTCCTTGGAGACGTCCGGGTGGTACTTGCGCGCCAGGCGCCGGTACGCCTTCTTGATCTCGTCCTCGCCCGCGCCGCGCGCGACGCCGAGGATCGCGTAGTAGTCCTTGTATTTCATGCGAGCCGGTGAGCAGGGGCAACCGGCTCAATGATGAGGGCGCCCGGGCCGGATTTCCAGCGCCCCGGGCGCTCAGCGCGAGCGCGGCGCGGACTGCGCGTGCTCGAGGCGCGCCTGGCAGGCGAGGCAGCGCGCCGCGGCGGGGTTCGCGTGCAGGCGCGCGAAGGGGATCTCGGCGCCGCATTCGGCGCACACGCCGTACTCCGGGGTGTGCAGGCGCCTGAGCGCGCCCTCGGTTTCGCGCAGCTCGCGCACGTCGCGCTCGAGCGCCGCGACGTCGAGGCTCGTCTCCAGGTCGGCGACCGCGTCGTCGTCGATCTCGTCGAGGTGGTTGGCGAGCCCGATCGCCTCCGGCTTGCCGCTCGCGCGCAGCGCGGCGGCGATTTCTTCACGCAGCGCGGCGGCGCGCGCCTGCAGCTGCGCCTGCAGGGTCTCGCGCTGCTCGATCGTGAAGTAGTGCATGTGCATGGGGGCCGCGCGCACGGGCCGCGAATCTAGCGGCAGACCAGCACCGGGGTCTTGGAATGCGTGAGCACCTTCGTGGTTTCGCTGCCCAGGAGCAGCCCGGTCAGGCCGCGCCGCCCGTGCGAGGCCATCACGATCAGGTCGCACTTCTTCGCGTGCGCGGTGCGGATGATCCCCTGCCACGCCTGGTCGGCGGTGAGCGACAGCGCCTTGCACGGCACGCCCGCGGTCTGCGCCTCGATCTCCACCGCGGCGAGCGCCTTCTTCGCCTCCTTCTGGCTGAGCTCCTTGTAGCGCCTGGGCGAAACCTCCGGCACGTACACCACCGCTTCGCCGTACATCGGCGGCACATACGGCGGGATGACGTACACGCCGGTGAGCTTGGCGCCGATCGCCTTGGCGAGCTGCGCCGCCGCCTTGATCGCCTTCACCGACAGCCGCGAGCCGTCGGTCGGAACGAGGATGTGCTTGTACATCGCGGTCTCCTTTCTTGCGCCGATTGCGATCAGCGCTTGTTGGTCGTCAATCCTGACACGGCCTTAGGGTAGTGGCGGCGTGGCCCGATCCGTTGACCTGGATCAAATCGCCCGCTATGCCCGCCACGTAACTTATCGCTGTCCGCTGCGATCCCGATCGGGAGCTCTGCGAAAGAAAACAAAAGCGATCGTGCATGTCCCATCGAACGTCCCCCGGCCGCGTCGGCAGGACCCTCACGATCTGGACTCCCGAGGACCGGGAGTTCTGGGCGCGCGAAGGCCAGGCAATCGCCAACCTGAACCTTTGGATCTCGATCCCGGCGTTGTTCCTCGCGTTCGCCGTGTGGCAGCTGTGGAGCGCGGTGGCGGTCGACCTGCCCGCGCTCGGCTTCAAGTTCACGCCCAACCAGCTGTTTTGGCTGGCCGCCGCGCCGGGCCTGTCGGGCGCGACGCTGCGCATCTTCTACTCGTTCATGGTGCCCGTGTTCGGCGGGCGGCGCTGGACCGCGCTCTCGACCGCCTCGCTGCTCGTGCCCGCGATCGGCATCGGCATCGCGGTGCAGAACCCGCACACCAGCTACGGCGTGCTGCTCGCGCTCGCGCTGCTGTGCGGCCTGGGCGGCGGCAACATGGACGAAGGCTCGATGC
>JAKALD010000153.1 GCA_021813275.1 Pseudomonadota bacterium
TGGTGCTCGCGCCGGGGCGCGCGCCGGTGCGCGCCAAGGTGGCGCAGGTGTTCGGCTTCCGCGGCCTGGAGCGCGTGCCGCTCGACGAGGCGCTCGCCGGCGACATCGTGCAGTTCACCGGCGTGGACGAGCTCGCGATCGGCTGCACGCTGTGCGACCCGGAGCATCCCGACGCGCTGCCGGCGCTCAAGGTGGACGAGCCGACGCTCACCATGAATTTCATGGTCAACTCCTCGCCCTTCGCCGGGCTGGAGGGACGCTTCCTCACGAGCCGCCAGATCCGCGAGCGCCTGCAGCGCGAGCTCTACACCAACGTGGCGCTGCGCGTGGAGGACACCCCGGACGCGGACGTGTTCCTGGTCGCCGGACGCGGCGAGCTGCACCTCACGATCCTCGTCGAGAACATGCGCCGCGAAGGCTACGAGCTGGCGGTCGGCCGGCCGCGCGTGATTCAGCGCACCGTGGACGGCGTGCTGCAGGAGCCCTACGAGGTCCTCACGCTGGACGTCGAGGAAGGCCATCAGGGCTCGGTCATGGAAGCGCTCGCGGTGCGCCGCGGCGACCTGCTCGACATGGTGCCCGACGGCCGCGGCCGGGTGCGGCTCGATTACCGCATCCCGGCGCGCGGCCTGATCGGCTTCCAGGGCGAGCTCATGAACCTCACGCGCGGCAACGGCATCATGAGCCACGTGTTCGACGACTACGGCCCGTGGAAGGGGGAGATCCCCGGCCGGCGCAACGGCGCCATGGTGTCGCAGGAAAACGGCGAGGCGGTCGCCTACGCGCTGTTCAACCTGCAGGAGCGCGGGCGGCTCTTCGTGAGCCCCGGGGACAAGGTGTACGAGGGCATGATCGTCGGCATCCACAGCCGCGACAACGACCTGGTGGTGAATCCGATCAAGAGCAAGAAGCTCACCAACGTGCGCGCGGCCGGCAAGGACGACAACGTGCTGCTCACGCCGCCCGTGAAGCTGACCCTGGAGTTCGCGGTCGAGTTCATCGACGACGACGAGCTGGTCGAGGTGACGCCCAAGGCGGTGCGCATCCGCAAGCGCCACCTCACCGAGCACGAGCGCCGCAAGGCCGTGCGCGAGGCCGCGGCAAGCGCGGTCCTGTAGGTCGCCTCAGCCGAGCTTCAAGCGCATCGCGCGCATCGGCGAGGCCCGGAACCCGAGCCTGCCGTACAGCCGCTGCGCGGGCGCGTTGTCCGCGTCGGTGAGCAGCGTGATGCGCGCGAGTCCCTCGGCGCGCGCCTGCGCGATCACGTGCTCGGCGAGCCGGGTGCCGATCCCGCGCCCGCGCAGCTCCGGAAGCACCACCATGTCCTCGAGCCAGGCGGCCTTGCCGCCCTCGGCCGTGCTCACCGTGTAGAGCAGGCTCGCCATCGCCACCACGCGCCCGCCTTCGCGCGCGACGTAGACCCGCCCGATCCCCCGGTCGGCGAGAATGAGAGCGAGCGCCGCGCGCTGCTTCGCGGCGTCGGGCGCGAACTCGGCTTCCTGGGCGAAGAGCAGCCCGAGCAGCTCGACGAGCTGCGGCAGATCCTGCTCGTTGGCCGTGTCACAGCGGAAGCTCACGGCCGCAAGGATAGCGCCGCCCCGGCCTTCAGACGTTGAAGCGAAAGTGCATCACGTCGCCGTCGCGCACGACGTAGTCCTTGCCCTCGACGCGCAGCTTCCCGGCCTCCCTGGCGCCCTGCTCGCCGCGGCAGGCGACGTAGTCCTGGTACGCGACGACCTCCGCGCGGATGAAGCCGCGCTCGAAGTCGGTGTGGATGACGCCGGCGGCCTGCGGCGCCGTGGCGCCCACGGGCACGGTCCAGGCGCGCACCTCCTTCGGCCCGGCGGTGAAGAAGGTCTGCAGGCCGAGCAGCTGGTAGCCGGCGCGGATCACGCGGTTCAGCCCCGGCTCGTCCATCCCCATGTCGGCGAGGAAAATCTGCTTGTCCTCGGCGGCGAGATCGGCGATCTGCGCTTCCAGCGCCGCGCAGATCGCGACCACCGGCGCGCCCTCGCGGCGGGCGCGCTCCTCGACGCGCGCGAGCAGCGGATTGTCGCGGAAGCCCGCCTCGGCCACGTTGGCGACGTACATGGTGGGCTTCATGGTGAGCAGGAAGAGCGGCCTGAGCACGGCCAGCTCCTCCTTCGAAAGCGGCACGCTGCGCGCGGGGCGACCCTCGTTCAGCGCCGCGCCCACCTTCTCGAGCACCGCCACGAGGCGCTGGGCCTCCTTGTCGCCGCCCGCCTTGGCGACCTTGGCGTACTTGGCGAGCTGCTTGTCCACGGTCTGCAGGTCGGCGAGCGCGAGCTCGGTGTCGATCGTCTCGATGTCGGAGACCGGGTCGACCCGGCCGGCGACGTGCACCACGTTCGGATCCTCGAAGCAGCGCACCACGTGCGCGATCGCGTCGGTCTCGCGGATGTTGGCGAGGAACTGGTTGCCCAGCCCCTCGCCCTTGGACGCGCCCGCGACCAGGCCCGCGATGTCGACGAACTCGACCACGGCCGCGATCACCTTCTGCGGCTTCGCGATCGCCGCAAGCTCGGCGAGGCGCGCGTCCGGCACCTCGACGATGCCGACGTTCGGCTCGATGGTGCAGAACGGATAGTTCTCCGCCGAGATGCCGGCCCTGGTGAGCGCGTTGAAGAGGGTCGACTTGCCGACGTTCGGCAGCCCCACGATGCCGCACTTCAGGCTCACGGCTTGTCCTTGGTGTGCAGCTTCAGCATCGCGCCCTGCAGGTCACCCGCCAGGCACAGCGGCAGCACCGCGAGCGCGCGCTCGATCGCGCCGTCGATCGCCGCACGATCCTCGGGCGAGGGCTTGTGCAGCACGTAGTCGGCGACCACGCTGCGCTCGCCCGGGTGGCCGATGCCGAGCCGCAGGCGCCAGAAATCGAGGGTGCCGAGGCGCGCGGCGATGTCCTTGAGGCCGTTGTGGCCCGCCACCCCGCCGCCCTGCTTCAGCTTCGCGACCCCGGGCGCGAAGTCGAGCTCGTCGTGCGCGACCAGGATCTCCTCGGCCGGAATCTTGAAGAATCCCGCGAGCAGCCCTACCGAGCGGCCGCTCGCGTTCATGTAGGTCTGCGGCTCGAGCAGCCAAGCCCCGCTCGCCTCGTCGCGCCCGAGGAGCGCCTGGTACCTCGCTTCGCGCTTCAGCGCCACGCCTGCCTGCGCGGCGAAGCGCCCGAGCAGCCACGCGCCCGCGTTGTGGCGCGTGCGCTCGTATTCCCTGCCCGGGTTGCCCAGGCCGACGATGAGCCGGATGCGCGGCATGATGGGTCAGCAAGCGGGGACGAGGCTCGCGCGGCGCGCGCCCCGATCCTCCGCGCCGATCGCCCGCGGCGCGTCCGGGGCGCGCCCGGCTCCGCGTCGCGGGTGCGCGGCGCTTACTTCTTCTCTTTCTTCTCCGCGCCCTTCTCGCCGGCCGCGGGCTCCGCGGCCTTCTCGGGCTGGGCCTGCACCGTGGTCGGCACCTCCGCGGCCGCAGGCACCGCCGCCGCAGCCTCCTCTTCCTCGGTGACCAGCGCCGGGATGAGCACCGTCGCGACCACCGGGTTCTCGCTCTTGTGCAGCACCGCCTCGACGCCCTTGGGCAGCACCAGGTCGCGCGCGTGGATCGAGTGCCCGACGCTCAGCCCGGACAGGTCGACCTCGATGTACTCCGGCAGGTCGTCGGGCAGGCAGCTGATGTCGAGCTCGGCGAGCACGTGGCTCGCCACCCCGCCCTGCTCCTTCACCCCGGGCGAGAGCTCGGCCTTCACGAAGTGCAGCGGCACCTTCATGTGGATCTTCTTGTCCTTCGAGACGCGCTGGAAGTCCACGTGCTGCACCTGGGCCTTGAAGGGGTGCATGTTGAACGTGCGCAGCAGCACGGGCTCCCTGGCGCCCTCCAGGTCGAGCGTCAGGATCGAGGAATGGAAGGCCTCGGTGTGCAGCTTCTTGAGCAGATCCTTCTGGTCGAGCTCGACGTTGACCGGCGGCCGGTCGCCGCCGTACAGGATGCCCGGCACCCGCCCAGCGCTGCGCAGGCGGCGGCTCGCACCCGTTCCCTGCACCGTGCGCTTGTGCGCGCTGATTTCGATTTTCATGGTTGACCTCTCGGTGTGCCGCACGGCCCGCGACCAGGCACGCGCAGCGGTTGCAATGAGGCGCGACGGCAAGTGCCGAGCGCCCTCTCAAAATCACTCGATGAACAGCGAGCTCACCGAATCCTCGTTGAAGATGCGCAGGATCGTCTCCGCGAGCAGCCCCGCCACCGACAGCTGCCGGATCTTGGCGCAGGCGCGCGCGTCGTCGCGCAGCGGGATCGTGTCGGTCACGACCAGCTCGTCGATGTCGGAAGCCGCGATGCGCTCGACCGCGCCGCCGGAGAGCACCGCGTGCGTGCAGTACGCCACCACCTTGCGCGCGCCCTCCTGCTTGAGCACCTGCGCGGCCTTGCACAGCGTGCCGGCGGTGTCGACCATGTCGTCCATGATCACGCAGGTGCGCCCGTCCACCTCGCCGATCACGTTCATGACCTCGGCGACGTTGGCGCGCGGGCGCCGCTTGTCGATGATCGCCAGGTCGGACTCGAGGCGCTTGGCGAGCGCGCGCGCGCGCACCACGCCGCCCACGTCGGGCGAGACCACGATCACGTCGTCGTAGCGCTGCTTCCACACGTCGCCCAGCAGCACCGGCGCGGCGTAGATGTTGTCCACCGGGATGTCGAAGAAGCCCTGGATCTGGTCGGCGTGCAGGTCCATGGTGAGCACGCGCGCGACGCCGACCGAGGTCAGCATGTTCGCCACCACCTTGGCGCTGATCGCCACGCGCGCCGAGCGCGGCCGCCGGTCCTGGCGCGCGTAGCCCAGGTAGGGGATCGCGGCGGTGACGCGCGCTGCGGAGGAGCGCTTGAGCGCGTCCACCATGATCATCAGCTCCATCAGGCTGTCGTTGGTCGGCATGCAGGTCGACTGCAGCACGAACACGTCCTTGCCGCGCACGTTCTCCAGGATCTCGACCATCACCTCGCCGTCGGAGAACCGGCCCACGACCGCGCGCCCGAGCGCGATGTTCAGGTGCTTCACCACGTCCTGCGCGAGGCGCGGGTTGGCGTTGCCCGTGAACACCATCAGACGCTCGAGCGGTAGGTTGCCCATCGGGATGTCCCGTGCGAGGCCCCAAAAAAATCAGCCGCCTGCGCGGCCGCCAGTCATCGTCGAATGGCTGGGGAGGTAGGATTCGAACCTACGCATGCCGGAATCAAAATCCGGTGCCTTAACCAGCTTGGCGACTCCCCAACCGCCTGCAAACCGCGCGCGCCGCGCTCCCTAAGCGGCCCAGTCGCGCAGCGGATGCCGCTCGAGGCCGCGGGTCACGAAGCCGCGCATGGCGCCGGGCAGCTGCGCGCTGAGTGCGAGCGCCTCGGACTCCGAGCTGAGCTCGGCGAACACACACGCTCCGGAACCCGTCAGGCGCGCGTCCGCGCCGTGCGCGCGCAGCCACTCGAGCTGCGCCGCGATCTCGGGGTAGCGGCGCGCTACCACCGGCTCCAGGTCGTTATGCCCCTGCCCCGAGAAAAAGGGCGGTATTTTGAGCGGTTTCGAATTGCGTGTCAACGCGCGGTCGGCGAAGATTTCCCTCGTGGAAACCGACAGTTGAGGGCTCAGAACGAGGTACCAGGCGGGCGGCAGCGCGAGGCGCGAGAGGCGCTCGCCGATGCCCTCGCCCAGGGCGTTCTCGCCGAACACGAACAGCGCGACGTCGGCGCCCAGGCGCGGCGCGAGCGCGAGCAGCTCGGCGCGCGCGAGGTTCAGGCCCCACAGCCGGTTGAGCACGAGCAGCACGGTGGCCGCATCCGAGGAGCCGCCGCCCAGACCCCCGCCGACGGGCAGGATCTTCTCGAGCGCGATGTCCGCGCCCAGTCCCCGGGCCGCCGGCCCGAGCCGCGCGAGCGCATGCTCCTTGAGGAGCCGCGCGGCGCGCAGGCACAGGTCCTCCTCGGCGGGCACGCCGGGCAGCGCGCCCGTGCGGCGCAGCTCGGCGTCGTCGCGCGGCGCGATGCCGACGCGGTCGGCGCGCTCGATCAGCCGGAACACGGTCTGCAGCTCGTGGTAGCCGTCGGCGCGCCGCCCGAGCACGTGCAGGAAGAGGTTCAGCTTCCCGGGCGCCGGGTACCACTGCAGGGCCGCGCTCACGGCGCCGCCCGCCACTCGTTGATCGCGAGCAGCAGCTCGAGCCCCGGATAGGTGAGCTTCAGCCGCGACGGCAGCTTGCCGTCGGCCGCATAGGCGAGGTACTCGATGCGCCAGCCGGATTGCTCGAGCTCGACCAGCCGCCCGTCCGCGTCGTAGCGCGTCTGCGCGGCGTTGCCGGGCTCGGGCCGGCCGCGCACCCAGTCGGCGAGCCCCCTGAGCGGCACGCGAAATCCCAGCACCTTCTCGGTCAGCGCCTCGGCGTCGCTCGCCCGGTAGCGGCGGTCGTCGGAGGTCGTCAACGTCACCGCATCGCCCGAGCGCACGATGCGCGCGATGCCCTGGCCGAGCGGCGAGGTGATCAGCATCTCGTCGGCGCGCGCCGCGTGACGCCAGGCGAGGTTGCCGCTCGAGGCCTCGTGGTCATAGCGCACCGCGATGCGCCCGCTGAGCTCGAACTCGGCCTGGCCGGCGGGCACGACGCGGCTGCCGAGCGCGGCGCAGCCCGCGAGCAGCGTGGCAGCGAGCGCGATGCCCAGCGCCGCGCCGCGCCCGCTCGCCCCGATAAAGCGCCGCGCCATCCGGCTAGTGCGCCCTGAAGCGCTCGATGGTCTTCTTCAGCGTCGCGTTGCCGGGACCGTTCTTGAGCGCCTGATCCCAGATGCGCTCGGCTTCCCGGTGCTGCCCCATCACCCACAGCACTTCGCCGAGATGCGCGCCGATCTCGGCATCCTCGCGCCCCTGCCAGGCGCGCCGCAGCTCGCTCGCGGCGGCCTTCAGATCGCCCATGCGGTACAGCACCCACCCCATGCTGTCGATGATGTACGAATCCTTGGGCGCGAGCTGCAGCGCCTTCTCGATCAGCTTGCGCGCCTCGGGCAGGCGCTGGTTGCGGTCGGCGAGCGAATAGCCGAGCGCGTTGTAGGCGTGGGCGTAGTCGGGCTTGAGCTTGATCAGCTTGCGCAGGCTCGATTCGACCAGGTCGTAGCGCTTGATCTTGTCGGCGGCGAGCGCGTAGTCGTAGAGCAGGTCGGGCTGATCGGGGCTCGCCGCGAGCGCCTTGGCGAGCACGCCGAAGGCCTCCTGATAGCGGCCCGCCTCGCGCAGCAGCTGCGCGTCGGCGATCACCAGCTGGGCGCGCTGCGCCTCGTCGCTCGCCTTGACGTTGTGCAGGTACTCGCGCGCCCGCTCGAGCTGGCCCTGCTGCGCGAGCGCGTGCGCGATGCGCGTGCGCGAGGCGATGTACTGCGCGCCGCTGCCGATCTGCTCGTACCACTTGATCGCCTGCGGCCAGTCCTTCTGCTCCTCCGCGACCTGGCCGAGCGCGTAGCGCACGCCGTCGATGTCGCGATAGCCGAGCGCGATCAGCTTCTGAAGGTCGGCCTCCGCGGCCGCGTAATCCTTGAGTTGCGCCGAGAGCAGGCCCACCGCGTAGATGATGTCCTTGTCCTCGGGGTGCGCGGCGAGCAGCTTCTCGAACTGCTCGCGCGCCTCGGCGTAGCGCTGCTCCGTCACCAGCAGCCGCGCGTAGGCGAGCCGCGTCTCGCGCGCGTCCGGGTGCTTGGCGAGGAAGTCCACGAGGCGCGCCTCGGCCGCGGTCGTCGAGCTGCGCTGCAGGATCTCGGCCTCGAAGATCGCGGCGAGCTCCCAGTCCGGGCGCAGCGCCGAGGCCTTTTGCGCCTCGTCGAGCGCGAGCGAGTCGTCCTTCGCGGCGAGCGCCGCCTGCGCGATCGCGAAGTGCGCCTGGGGCAGGTCCGGGTACTTCTGCGCGAGCTGCTGCACGACGCGCAGGTTCTGCGCCTTGTCGGGATTGCCGGCGAGCAGGCGGCCGAGCTGCATGAAGCCGTTCGCCGCCGTCTTGGCGTCGATCGCGAGCAGCTTGGCGAGGTAAGGCTCGGCCTCGTCGACGTGCCGGTTGGCGATGAGCAGCGCGGTCATCATCTGCAGCGCGAGCGGCGATTGCGGATCGGTTTCCTGCCAGATCTTCGCCGCCTCGAGCGCGAGCTTGGGCATGCGCGCGTAATCCGCGATCTCGACCGCGCGCCGCGCGATGCGCGGATCGCGCGTGCGCTTCGCGAGATCGAGGTAGGTCTCGGCCGCGAGCGCCGCATGGCCGCGCTGCAGCGCGATCTCGCCGAGCAGGAACTCATAGAGGATCTGGTCGGTCAGCGGCTCGTCCGGCAGCTTCTCGACGTGCGGCGACGGCGCGCCGGCCGCGGGCGCCGCGGGCTGCGGCGCCTGGGCGCGCCCCGTCCCGGCCACAAGCGCGAGCGCGAGCGACGCCACGACGAAGCGCAACCAACGGGGGATTGCTTGCATGAGCTGTCCTAGGGCCTCGCGACGGCGACGGCGCCATCGGCCGCGCCCCGACACCGCCGCATCTTAGGTATATTCGGTGCCCCGCACAAGCGCGCGGCCGCGCGCGCGCGGCCTTACACAGACCTGTTTCCACGACCAAAGTTCGCTCGATGCCCGAGCTGCCGGAAGTCGAAGTCACGCGCCGCGGCATCGCGCCGCTCGTCACGGGGCGCCGGATCACCGGCATCGCGGTGCGCGAGCCCCGGCTGCGCTGGCGCGTGAGCGCCGCGCTGCGCTCGCTCGCGGGGCGCCGCGTGCGCGCGCTGAGGCGCCGCGCCAAGTACCTGCTCTTCGACTGCGACGGCGGCCATCTCATCGTGCATCTGGGCATGTCGGGCAGCCTGCGCGTGCTCGCGCCGGGCACGCCGCCCGGCAGGCACGACCACTTCGACCTCGTGCTCGGCGACCGGCTGCTGC
>JAKALD010000003.1 GCA_021813275.1 Pseudomonadota bacterium
GATCTGGGCGCCGGCGCGCGCTTGATCAGGTCGATCACCTCGTCGACGTTCGACAGCGCGACCGCCAGACCCTCGAGCACGTGGCCGCGCTCGCGCGCCTTGCGCAGCTCGAAGACCGTGCGGCGCGTGACGACCTCGCGCCGGTGCGCGACGAACGCCTCGAGCAGCTCCTTCAGGTTGAGGAGCTTCGGCTGGCCGTCGACCAGCGCCACCATGTTCATGCCGAAGCTGTCCTGCAGCTGCGTCTGCTTGTACAGGTTGTTGAGCACCACCTCGGGGATCTCGCCGCGCTTGAGCTCGATCACCACGCGGATGCCTTGCTTGTCGGACTCGTCGCGGATGTCCGAGATGCCCTCGAGCCTCTTCTCGGTCGCCAGCTCGGCGATGCGCTCGAGCAGCGCCTTCTTGTTCACCTGGTAGGGCAGCTCGTCGACGACGATCGCCTGGCGGTTGCCCTTCTCCAGGTCCTCGAAATGGGTGCGCGCGCGCATCACCACGCGCCCGCGCCCGGTGCGGTAGCCCTCGTGCACGCCGCCCAGGCCGTAGATGAGGCCCGCGGTCGGGAAGTCCGGGGCGGGCACCAGCTTGATCAGCTCCTCGATCGCGCAGCTCGGGTTGCGCAGCACGTGCAGGCACGCGTCGATCACCTCGGAGACGTTGTGCGGCGGGATGTTGGTCGCCATGCCGACGGCGATCCCCGAGGAGCCGTTGATCAGCAGGTTCGGGATCTTCGCCGGCAGGACGACCGGCTCCTGCTCCTTGCCGTCGTAGTTGGCGACGAAATCGACGGTCTCCTTGTCGATGTCGGCAAGCAGCTCGGAGGCGATTTTCTCCAGCCGGCACTCGGTGTAGCGGTAGGCCGCGGCCGAGTCGCCGTCCACCGAGCCGAAGTTGCCCTGGCCGTCGACCAGCGCGTAGCGCATGGAGAAGTCCTGCGCCATGCGCACCAGCGCCTCGTAGGTCGCGGCGTCGCCGTGCGGGTGGTACTTGCCGAGCACCTCGCCGACGATGCGCGCGCACTTCACATACGGCCGGTTCCAGACGTTGTTCGCCTCGTGCATCGCGAAGAGCACGCGCCGGTGCACCGGCTTCAGGCCGTCGCGCACGTCCGGCAGCGCGCGGCCCACGATCACGCTCATCGCGTAATCGAGGTAGGAGCGCCGCATCTCCTCTTCGAGGCTGACGGGGAGCGTTTCCTTCGCGAATTGTTCCATGCTCGGCTGCTGGCTCGCCGGGACCTCGGCAGAGCGCCTGAAGGGCCCGCGCGCGGAGGGGATTCGGCAGTGGTCGAAAAACGCGAAATTTTAGCACGCAGGGTGCGCTTCGAGACCGCGCTCCGCAGGAGCGCAACGCGCTGCCGCTGCGCTAGAATCGCCGCGAGGCCCCGCCGCGGCGGGGCCTTTCCTTCATGGCCGATTCCTTCCTCATTCGGGCGCGCTGGATCGTCCCGGTCGAGCCCGAGCACGCGCTGCTCGAGGACCACGCCGTCGCGGTGAGCGACGGCCGGATCGAGGCGCTGCTGCCGGCCGCGGAAGCGGCGCGGCGCTTTCCCGGGCGGCCCACCGTCGAGCTCGCCGAGCACGTGCTCATCCCGGGGCTGGTGAACGCGCACACGCACGCGGCCATGGCGCTGCTGCGCGGGATCGCCGACGACCTGCCGCTGATGCGCTGGCTGCAGGAGTACATCTGGCCGGCGGAGACGCGCCACGCCTCGCCGCAGTTCGTGCACGACGGCACGCTGCTCGCCTGCGCGGAGATGCTGCGCGGCGGCGTGACCTGCTTCAACGACATGTACTACTTCCCCGAGGCCGCGCTCGAGGCCGCGCTCGCCGCGGGCATGCGCGCCTCGCTCGGCATGATCGTGATCGAGTTCCCGACCGCCTACGCGAGCGACCCGGAGGACTACCTGCGCAAGGGGCTCGCGCTGCGCGACCGTTACGCCGGGCACCCGCTCGCGTCGTTCTGCCTCGCGCCGCACGCGCCCTACACGGTCTCCGACGCCACGTTCCGCGAAGTGGCGAAGCTGTGCGCCGAGCTCGGCGTGCCGGTGCACGTGCACGTGCACGAGACGCTCGAGGAGGTCGAGCGCTCGGTCCTCGAGCACGGCGTGCGCCCGCTCGAGCGGCTGCGCCGCCTGGGGCTCCTGGGGCCCGAGCTGATCGCGGTGCACGCGGTGCACCTTGCGCCCGAGGAGATCGAGCTCCTCGCGCGGCACGGCGCGTCGGTGGCGCATTGCCCCTCCTCCAACCTCAAGCTCGCGAGCGGCTTCGCACCGGTCGCGCAGCTCGCGGGCGCGGGCGTGAACGTGGCGCTCGGCACCGACGGCGCGGCGAGCAACAACCGGCTCGACGTCTTCCAGGAGATGCGCACTTGCGCGATGCTCGCCAAGGCCGCGGCGGGCGACGCCGAGGCAATGCCCGCGCATGCGGCGCTGCGCGCCGCGACGCTCGCCGGCGCCGAAGCCCTCGGCCTGGGCGAGCGGACCGGCTCGATCGTCCCGGGCAAGGCGGCCGACCTGACGGCGGTGCGCCTCGCCGGGCCCGAGCTCTCGCCCTGCCACGACCCAGTCTCGCACCTGGTCTACGCGGCCGGCCGCGAGCACGTCACGCACGTCTGGGTGGAAGGCCGCCCCCGGGTGCTTGACGGTGTGCTGCAAGGTATTGATTTGATGGACTTGGATTCCCGTTGCAAGTTGTGGCAGAATAGGCTTGCAAGTCGTCCTGTCTCCGCAACACGAAGAACTTCGGAAAAGTAAGAAGGGGATACCATGATCAAGAAACTGTGGGCGCCGTTGCTGCTGAGCGCTGGTGTCGCGCTCTCCGCCGTGTCGGTCAACGCACTGGCCCAGGCCAATCCGAACGAGGGCTACTGGACCAGCAGCAATCAAAAGGACGTCTGGAAGAGCGGCACGGGCCTGTGCTGGCGCGCCGGCTACTGGACGCCCGCCATGGCGACCGAGGAATGCGATCCCGAGCTGGTGAAGAAGGCGGCGGCCCCGGCGCCGGCGCCCGCTCCTGCCCCGACGCCCGCGCCGGCGCCGCGTCCGGTCGCGCAGAAGATCACCCTCTCGGCCGACGTGCTGTTCGACTTCGACAAGTCGGCGCTCAAGCCGGCCGGCAAGGAGAAGCTCGACGAGCTGGTGGGCAAGATCAAGGACATCAACCTCGAGGTGATCATCGCGGTGGGCTACACCGACCGGATCGGCAGCGTCGCCTACAACCAGCGGCTGTCGGTGCGCCGCGCCGAATCGGTGAAGCGCTACTTCGTCTCCAAGGGCATCGAGGCGAACCGCATCTACACCGAGGGCAAGGGCAAGTCGCAGCCGGTCAAGACCTGCCCGCGCCACATGAAGAGCGTGAAGGCCCTGATCGCGTGCCTGGCGCCGAACCGCCGCGTCGAGATCGAGGTCATCGGCACGCGCAAGTAGCTCCGCGCCTCGCCGACAAGAAGGCCCTGCCCCGGCAGGGCCTTTTTATTTGAACTCGCCCCGCCGCGGGCGCACTAACCGACCGTGAGCATCGCGCCGAACGTCGATCCCGCGGAGCTGGAGAAGTTCAGCCAGCTCGCGCACCGCTGGTGGGACCCGCACAGCGAGTTTCGCCCGTTGCACGAGATCAACCCGCTGCGGCTGGCGTGGATCGGCGAGCATGCGGCGATCGCCGGGCGCAACGTCCTGGACGTCGGCTGCGGCGGCGGGATCCTCGCCGAGGCGATGGCGCGGCTCGGGGCGCGCGTCACCGGCATCGACCTCTCGGAGAACGCGCTCAGGGTCGCGCAGCTGCACCTGCTCGAGAGCAACCTCCCGGTGCGCTACGAGATGGCCGGCGCCGAGGACTACGCGCAGGCGCACGCCGGCGAGTTCGACGTGGTGACCTGCATGGAGCTGCTCGAGCACGTTCCCGACCCGGCGCGCACGGTCGAGGCCTGCGCGCGGCTCGCGGCGCCCGGCGCGCGTGTGTTCTTCTCCACGATCAACCGCAACCCGAAGTCGTACCTGTTCGCCGTCATCGGCGCCGAGTACCTGCTGAAGCTCCTGCCTCGGGGCACGCACGACTACACGCGCTTCATCAGGCCCTCGGAGCTCGCGCGCTGGAGCCGCGAGGCGGGGCTCCGCCCGGCCGAGCTGACCGGCATGAGCTACAACCCGCTCACCAAGCGCTATCGGCTCGGGCCGGACTGCGGCGTCAACTACATCATCTCCTGCGTGAAGGATGCCTGAGCGTTTGACGGGTCTCGGCGCGGCCCTCTTCGACCTCGACGGCACGCTCGCCGACACCGCGCCCGACCTCGGCGCGGCGTTGAACCGCCTGCGCGCCGAGCGCGGCCTCGAGGAGCTTCCGGTCGCGGCCGTGCGGCCGTACGCATCGATGGGCGCGCGCGGCCTGCTGCGCGCGGGCTTCGGCCTGGCGCCCGAGGATCCCGGCTACGACGCGCTGCGCGACGCGTTCCTCGAGCATTACGCGGAGCGCGTGTGCGAGCGCACGCGGCTCTTCCCAGGAATGCCGGAGCTCCTCGCCGCCCTCGAGGCCCGAGGCGTCGCCTGGGGCATCGTCACCAACAAGGCCGCGCGCTTCACCGAGCCGCTCGTCGCGGCGCTCGGGCTCGCGGGCCGCGTCGGCTGCGTCGTGAGCGGCGACACCACCGCCAACTCGAAGCCGCACCCGGAGCCGCTGCTGCACGCCGCGAAGTGCCTCGGCCTCGCGCCCGAGCGCTGCTGCTACGTCGGCGACGACCTGCGCGACGTGCAGGCGGCGCGCTCGGCCGGAATGACGCCGATCGCCGCGCAATGGGGCTACCATCCTCCCGATCACGGAGGCCCCCGGAGCTGGGGGGCCGACGTCATCGCGCATCCCATGGAGCTGCTGGAGTACCTATGAAAGCCGTCGCCCACACCTTCGCCGACATCGAGCTTCCCAGGCCCGCGCCCGCCGGCCGCGACCTTCTCGTGAAGGTCGAAGCGGTCTCGGTCAACCCGGTCGACTTCAAGCAGCGCATCGCCAGCCCACCCGCGCCGCTGCGGGTCCTCGGCTGGGATGCGGCCGGCATCGTCGAGGCGGTAGGGAGCGAAGTCTCGCTCTTCAAGCCCGGGGACGCCGTCTTCTACGCCGGGGACGTGACGCGCCCGGGCTGCGACAGCGAGTACCACCTCGTCGACGAGCGCATCGTCGGCAGGAAGCCGAAGAGCCTCGATCTTGCGCAGGCGGCCGCAGTGCCGCTCACCGCGATCACCGCCTGGGAGGGGCTCTTCGACCGGCTGAAAGTCAAGGCGGGCGGGATGATCCTGGTCATCGGCGGGGCGGGCGGCGTCGGCTCGATCGCCATCCAGCTCGCGCGCATCGCCGGCCTCACCGTCGTCGCCACCGCCTCGCGGCCGGAGTCGGTCGCCTGGGTGAAGGAGATGGGCGCCGAGCACGTCGTTAGCCACCGCGAGCCGCTGCGGGCGCAGATGGAGGCGATCGGCAGGAAGGAAGTCGAGTACATCGCCTGCTTCAACGACCTCGACCAGCACTGGCCGGCGATCGGCGAGCTGATCGCGCCGCAGGGAGGGATCGTCGCGATCGTCGCCAACCGCAACCCCCTGTCGATGGACGCCGTGCGCGCCAAGAGCGCGACGCTCGCCTGGGAGCTCATGTTCACCCGGCCGCGCTTCAAGACCCCGGACATGATCGAGCAGCACCGGCTGCTCGGCCAGGTCGCCGACTGGCTCGATTCCGGGAAACTGCGCGGGACCCTGCGCGAGAAGCTCTCGCCGATCAACGGCGAGAACCTGCGCAAGGCGCACGAGCGCGTCCAGTCGGGGACCATGATCGGGAAGCTCGTGCTCGCCGGCTGGAGCTGATCTGCCGGGTCTTGAAGCTGCGGCGTTCGCCCCGATATGGGAAACTGTGCAGCTTCGGGGGCGACCTGGTTTCGACGTGGGTCGCGAAGCAGCGCAGGGCATGCCGAGGACCAGATCACCTCGCAAATCCAGTCTGGAAACACACAAACGCCAACGACGAGCGTTTCGCTCTCGCGGCCTAACACCCGCGGGACGCTGCACTAGCCTGCTGATGGGCTAGGCCCTCGAAAGAGGGTGCAGCGTCATTCACATCAGCCTCTCTTCCGGGTCTGGCCGCTTGGCCCGGGGGATCCGTCGAAGCGGCTGGCCAAGCGTCAGCCCGCCGGCCGGCGGTCGCGAGGCGAGATCCAAATGGCCAGGCTAAGCATGTAGGCCTGACTGCGGAGGACTTACGGACGCGGGTTCGATTCCCGCCGCCTCCACCATAAATTCAAAGTGTTATGTATTATTGGGGCGTTTTGGGGGCTAGACCCCGCCCTGCTGCGCCAGTGCCCAACCGATCCTAAGCACTTCCCGCCTGTGCCAGTACGTCCTGCGTCGCCTTCTGCTGCTTGTCCGGCCCATAGCCGCACTTGCGCAGGACGCGTACCCGTCAATTAAGCGGCTCGCTAGGGGTACGCCTCGCGGGCGACGTTGCACCTAGGCACGCAGCACCGTGACGAACTCCGCCAGGATCGCAACACGTCCGGCGTCGTCTTCTGTGAGCACGATCGGCTGAAAATCCGGATTCGTCGGCGACAACACGACGCGCGTGTGCCGCCAGCCGCCCTCGTCGTTGCCCTCCTTCTCGGACGAGTAGCGCTTCACCGTGAACGCGCCGCCGGTCTCGGGGTCCGCAGGCCCCCGATACTGCGCGAGCACAATCTTCCCCTGCCTCGTTCCAGCCGGTTTCGCCCGAAAAACGATGTAGTCGCCGTCTCGGATGGTCGGCTCCATCGACCGGCCAACAGCCCGGCACACGAACATCCGGTCGTCGATTCGCCCGACGCCGTCGGCCTCTACCCAGCCTTCGGGCTCCACGGCCTCGCCACTCCCGAAGTACCCTGCTGCGGCCTTAAGCGTATAGATCGGTAGCAGGGACCTGAAGGCATCGCGCCTCACGCGCTCGTCCTCTAGCGAGATCAAGCGGAGCTGCGGCTCCGGGCGGGCCCGAACCAACGCATCGGAGAGCTCCGCCAGCGACCGGACACCCCCCGCCAGCGCGGCCTCCAACTTTCGTTGCTGCACGAACATGTAGCGCCATTGCCCATACTTAGTGGCGCTCATCTTCTCGCACCAGAGTCGTGCCGCCTCGCTCTTCAACGCCGTGTTCGGCCGAATCTCGCCTTTGGTCTCCGCGAGCCACATGACCTCGCGACCGTCCTGGTCGCGCGCAGCGATCATAAAGTCCGGGTAATACTGCCGCGGCCGGTTGCTCTCATAGTAGGTGACGGAGAACCCCAGCCGCTCGTTCTTGAAGTAGCGGACGACGTCCTTCGCGCCATCGAGGAAATCGGCGAAGCGCTTCTCGAGGTCCGTGTGACACGGCACCTTGTTGGTATGACAACGCTTGCCCTCGGCGACGATTCCGGTCCACTGGAAGCGGCGCAGGTTCGCCGAATCGAGCCACTCAGGCGATCCGAGGATCGGCACCGCCTCGACGCCCGCCACGCCTGAGCCGCGGATCGCGTTCTCCAGCACGTCCAAAGCGGGACCTCGCCAGTACGGGATGCCGATGTCGCGCGGGTCGCTTCGCTGTCCGCCGACCTCCATCGTTACCACGCGCCGGTCGACGTATCGCCGGCTCACCTCAAGCAGCTCCTCGAACGTGGGGCCAATGCCAAGCTCCGCCGCCTCTCCTGGGTTGGTCTGCTGGTGCAGTTCCTCGGCAATGCGGAAGGCGCTTCGCAGTGTCGGCCACTCGGCACGGAACTCCTCGAGATGCATCACGATCTCCGGTGCGCCGCCCACGACGGGTCTCATCCGCACGTCCGGAGGCGTCTCTTTCGGGTTGATCCGGATCTGCGGCAAGTCCTCCACCCGGATCAAGTCCGCCAGCGACTCCGCCACGCCGACCGCCCACGACCGCACGTTCGGCACCTGCACGCGGTACTTCGCCTTCTTCGGATCGGCCTCGATCCAGACCGGCTTCTGGCCCCACTCGCCGGTCTTGGGACGCTTGCGCTTCTCGACCGGGAAACCGACGAAGGGGATGCCGAAGGCGTCCACCGTCTCCTCGCTTCCCTCCGATCGTTCCTCGATCGGCTGGTTCAGCACGTCGTAGTTCGTGCGCCGCAATCCTCGACCGATGATTTGCTCGGTAAGGAGCGGCGAACCGAAGGCGCGCAGGCCGAGGATGTGCGTGACGCTCTTCACGTCCCAGCCCTCGGAGAGCATGTTCACGCTCACGATGGCGCGCACGTGCTCGCCAGGCTTTCCCTTCGAACCGACGGTGTTCACCATTTCGCGCAGCACCGCTTCGTTGCCCTTGTCGGCGTCGAAGACCTTGGAGTCGATCGGGATCGTCATCCAGCGCGTGCGGTCGTCGTCGTCCGGGTTGCGCAGCAGCTCGTACTCTCGGGTGAGGTGCTCGAAGAGCCACGCTGCACGCTGGGCACTGTCCGTCACGCAAAGGAGCACGGGGCTCGGCCCGGCCCGCATCGTCTCGAACGTGCCCGACCACTCGTCGTGATCCTTCCTCCACGAGGAATAGATGCTCGCGATCGCGCCCTTGCAAGCGCGCAGGTACTCCTCCTTGGTCCTGGCGCCCTTCACCAGATCCCACAAGTCGAGATACACCCGCCCGTGCTCGTCCGGGTCGGGCAGGCGCACGACCTTCACCAGCCCAGACTCGAACGCGTCGTAGACCGAGAAATCGCAAACCAGCCATTCGAAGAGCGTGCCCTCCGGCTTCGGCGAGCCGGAGCCGTACCAGGGCGTCGCCGACAGGTCGATCACCAGGCTCACGCGCGCGGCCTTGCCGATGCGCTGGAGGATCTTGCTCCACTTGATGTGTTCGGGCTCCTCACCCTTCCGGCCGCGCTTCTCGCCGTAGACGTGGTGCGCCTCGTCGTTGATCACCACGAGGTCGCGCCATCCGCCGAGCAGCCGCCGGATCGGCGCGTTCGGGTCTTGCCGGGCACGACGCTGCATAGCGCGCAGCACCGCCTGCGGGACGAACCGCCCCTCCTCGAGCGGCACCTCGCCCTCGCCGATCCAATCCTCGCGCTTGTTCTCGAGTGGGATGCCCTGCCAGTTGCGCACCAGCACGTTCGGGTGGAACTCCTCCCGGTACTCCGGCGGCACCATCTCGAAGCCGTCGTACAGGTTATGCTCGCCAGACGGCTCGAGCCCGTCGCCGCGCGGCTGCCCGCGCACTCTATCGCGCACCGTAAGGTTCGGCACAAGCACCAGAAAGTTCGCCGAGAGCGACGAGCCGCTCACCTTGCGCTTGTGCAGCGTCGCCCAGGTGACGAAGAGCGCCATCACCACGGTCTTGCCGGTCCCGGTCGCGAGCTTAAGTGCGTAGCGCACCAGGTCGCCAGTCTCCGGCATCTTCCTCCGGCCCTGCACCTCGTACAGGTAGATGACCGTCTCGACCGCCTCCTGCTGGCAGAAGAAGAAGCGCTTGCCAGTCGCCTGGCGCTCCTCGTCGCGCTCGAACCACCACTCGAGCAGCCGCCGCGTCACCACCGCCGTGCCCTGGTAGCCGGCCTCGCGCCACGCGCGCACTTCGTTGCGGAGTTGGTTGACGAACTCGTTGAGTTCGGCAGCAGAGGCCGAGAGGTCGTCGAACAGCTGCGCTTCCTTCCCGACGACGCCGGCGATGCCGCCCTTCACGTCCTTGGCGGAGGCGAGGAAGCGCATAGAGGGACGGCGAGTCTCGACGCGCTTCGAGCGCCCGCCCGGCAGGAGCTGGTAGTGTCGGTCCGGCTCGCGGAAGGCGTCGCAGATGACGACCCGATCGACAACGTAAGCCACGAGTTACACTGCCGTTACGAATTCACCAGCGAATCCCACGCCGCTCGCCAGGTCGGCTTCTTCGCATTGAATTTGTACCAACGAAGTCCGCCGATGGAAATAACGAGGGTCCCTTTGTGCTTTTTGCCCCATTTGTCCCACACCTTGATCGAGATCCCCTTCTTCCCTAGCCAGACAGATTCGTCGATGTCTAGCTTTGCCCACTTACTCGGTTTTCCCTTGGCCATCCCTGTTTCCTCCTTTCGCTTCCTCAGATCAGATCTCTAACTACCGTGGACTCGTTGCCGTACACGTCCACGACCTTCACTGCAATCCGCTTGTACCCCCGTACCGGGAACGGCTCAGAGTCGAGCTTTAGCGAAAATTCTTCCGGGTCCACCTCCACTCTTAGCGCGGCCTTGATGTTCGGCGCTTTCTTGAAGTCAAAGAACATCTGGCAGTCCACGAAGCAGTCGCCGTCGTAGTCCTCGTCGAGATACCACGCCGATACGTAGCCCGAGTCCGCACCCTTGTACTCGGTCGTACGGCGCTTGCGGTCGAAGAGGGCCACGCCCTTGAGCGTGACACGGAGCTGCTTCTCCTTGCCGTCCTTTGCGGCCTTAACCTCGATGTCGGGCAGCGCGAGCGGAGAAAAAAGCGTCTCCGGCTGGGTCGCCTTGAGCCCCTCGGCAAGCGTATCCGGGCGGATCATGATCAGCTCGACCTTGACCTTGCCCCGCTTCTCGAGCTGCGACTTCACTTCGCCGACGTTAGCCTCGAAGGCCCAGCCGAGCACGTGCACCTCAAGGATGCCGGAGGCGAGCGCGTCCTGGACGGCGTCGTTAATCTGCTTGCCGGTCACTCGGCCCGAGAGCGGCCCGATAGACATTGCGATCTTCGCGTTCTCAGTCTCCGCCACCGCGTGCACGAGCCCCGTCGCACCCTGGATTGCCGCATCCCTCCGATAGAGGCGGCAGACGACCTCGATGTAGTTCTCGAGTTTTGCCGCCTCACCGATCCCCGGCTCCCGGACGACGTAACCCTTCCAGTCCTCGACGGAGTAGCGGCCGAGGGACATGACTTCGAAGGGCCCTGTGACCCGGAGGGCAGATTCGTCCACCTCTGGCTTGTCTACCAACAAGAGATCGCCTGTCTCCCGCTCGTTCGAGACCGCACCCAACGTCACCTTTTCTGGCGACTCATAGACAAATCCGCTCCCCAAACCCTGACCCCAGGTCTTGAAGTGCGGGAACACGGCAGCCAGAATTGCCTTTCGGGCGACGTTGATCGCAACTCGAGAAGTGTCACATGTGATCCAGCGCCTCCCCCATCGTTCACTGCATAACGCAGTCACGCCGGATCCGCAGGTAATGTCCAGCACCAAATCTCCAGGGCCGGTGGTCATGTGTATACAGCGCTCCACTACCTTCTCCGACGTTTGCACAGCGTAGCGCTTGCCACTTGCGCCCTGAGTGTCGCTCCAGAGGTTCGTTACCTCCATGTACGGAAAGTCATCAAAGAAGAACACGTACTGAAGGCTGTCGCCTGGGGCCTCCAGTCGACGCTGCTCTATCAGGCGCTTCATGCCAGCCGGATTAGTCTTCCAGCTGTGGCCTTCGCGCGGTGAGAACTTCCTCCCTTCAAACTTTACGTCGAAGACACACGAAGGTGTCAGGCCCGACGAATTCAAGTCAATCAGGCGGTAGATCTTGGCTCCGTCCGGAAGTGACGTCGGGTCCTCCCGTTCTTCATCCGACATTGACCGGCGACTGCCGTCCGGAAGTTCAACACGAGTAAACTGCGTACCGGATCCTACGCCTCGGTCGGTGTAGATCTTTTGGTAGCGGACCTGTGGCTTGTCCTTCGAGTACCACAGCAGATAGTCGCAAATGCCTGCGAGTAACGTATTGCGAAGCGGAATCTTCGTACGGAAGGAAATCTGAGCAACGAAGTTGGACGCACCGAACACTTCGTCCATCAAGGCCCGTGCCCTGTGGACGTGCTCGTCCCCAATCTGAACGAACACGCTGCCGCTGCCCCGGAGCAACTCCCGGCAGAGATACAGCCGCTCTTCGAGATACGAGAGCCAAGAATGAACCCCAAGCGCCCATGTATCTCGAAATGCCTTGATGGTCAGGACATCGTCGGCTGATTCGTTTTCCTTGTTCTTCGTCGAATCCACCCGCTGCTGGAAGTTCGAGTCGTACTTGATGCCATACGGCGGGTCGATGTAGATCATCTGCACTTTGCCGCGTAGGTTCTCGTAGTGGAGCAGCGACTCCATCACGTGCAGCGAGTCGCCGCAGATAAGCTTATTCTTCCAACCCTCCTCGTGGGTGTAGAACTCGACGCGCTTGCTCCGGTCGGTCTCGCGCAGCGTCTTCTCGAGGTCGGCGAAGAGGTGCCCCTGGCGCGCCGCACCTGACTTCTCCTCGGCCGCCCGGCGCGCGCGCTCGATGATTTGCGCGATGCGCGACTCGGACACGATCTCGTTGCGCTGGAGCGGCAGCACCGGCACCTCGCGCCGGTTGCGCTTGCCCGCCCAGAAGAGCACCGGGTCCGCCGCCGGGTCCATGTCCACGACCACCGGCCGCTCGTCGCCCTCCGGCAGCTTGCCGACGTGAATGGCCTTGCTCCAGCCGTTGTCCATCGGCAGCGTCACCATCTGGTCCTCGGCCGGCAGGAGAGACGTGTGCCCGGTCTCGGGCGCGCGCGGCTCCTTGATGTCCTCGTAGGTGTAGCGGGTGACCTTCTTCTCAGCCTTGGGCTTCGGGGTGCGGGCCATATCGGTCTTGTCCCTCGTCACTTGGTTCCGGCAACGGCTCGGCCGGTAGTGCACATGCCACGATAGTCGCAGGCTCCGCACTTCTTCGGCCCCGCCACGGTCGGCAGCGAAGCCGTGCGAAGTGCCTCGGCCGCTTCGCGGACCTTCGACTTCACGTCTGCGATGAAGTCGTCGTCCACCGACCGCGGCTTGCGCTTGCGCTCGTCTAGCTCGTAGATCTCGACGTAGTCCGGCCGCCGGCCGGTGAGGTCCTGGTAGCCCAGCGCGTACACGTGGAGCTGCGCCTCGGTGACCTCTTCGGGCTGGGCACGGTCGGTCGACTTGAGATCGACGATCGTGGTTTCTCCGGTGTCGATGCGACGGACCAAATCGATGCGCCCGACGATGCTTACGCCGTCGCCGAGACTCACCTCGATCTGCTTCTCCGAGAACTCGATCTTGTCGAACAACGCCGCGTTGTCGGCCAGGTAGTCGCGGAGCACGCGTTCGGCCGTCGCCTCGAGCTCCTGCCGGAGCGCCGGGTAAGCGTAAGGCGCGTGCAGATGCGTCTCGACCAGCCGCGGCACCTCGCTCGCGTTGGCCACGTCGCCGCGCAGGGCGCGAGCGTGCACCTCTGCCAACGCGTCATGCAGCGACTTGCCGTAGCCCAGCGCCTCGTGGATCGGCGCATTGAAGCCGTACAGGATGCGCAGCTTGAACTGGTAGGGACACTCGAAGAAGTACTTCAGGTCGGAGAAGGAAAAGACGACGTTGGCGACGCCAGCGCGCGGTCTCGGCGGGAGGCGCTTGCGCGTCGAGTAGTCGGGCGCGCGGCGTTTGACGTACTTCGAGGCGAGGATGTCGTCCCAGAACTGCGAGCGCTTCTGGAAGAGCTGGTTGCCTGGGATCGGCGCCCAAGTCAGGTGCAGGAATTTCTGGCTACGCGTCATGGCGACGTAGAAGAGCCGCCGTTCATCCTCGATCGTCCCCTCGAAGCGTACTTGCCCCTTGATGCCGGCACGCGGCAGCAGATGCCAAACATTCCGCCCGCCTGGCTTCTTGGCGGGAAACCGGTTCTTGAGCAGTGCAGGCACGAACACCACCGGCCACTGCATCCCCTTGGCCTGATGGATGGTCATGATCCGCACGGCGTCGAGGTTGGCGTACTGATTGTCCTGCCAGCCCTCAGGGTAGGCGTCCTCGGCGCGGTACTGCAGGAAGTCGGCGAACGAGCCGTACTTCTCGACCGGCTTCGACTGGAAGTGGATCGTCTCGAAGTCCGAGATGACCTGGCTGAACTTGCCGAGGTTGTAGAAAACCACTTCGCCACGGCCGCCTGGAATCAGCTCCTCGCGGACACCGGCCTGCTCGAGGAACGCTAAGAAGACGCGCTGGATCGAGTACTGTCCCCAGCGCCTCTGGTCGGGATCGATCAACGCCGCCTTGGCAGCGGCAGCACCCGCGATCGCCTGATCGAGTGCTGCCGGTTCGAGGCCGAGACCGGCGGACTCCCAGGCGGCTTTCAAGGCTGCGGCGTCCACTCCCGGTCGATCGGCGATGAAGTAGAACAGCTGCCGGGCAGCTCCCGCCTCGGCAGTGCCGAACAGATTGGTCATGCCGGTGACGACGAACGGGATTCCGGCCGCCCGAAGAGCTCGCGTGATGGGCTCGGCGTTCGCCTTCACGCTGCGGAGCAAGACCGCCATGTCGGACCACGACAGGCCACGCTCGACCTCGTCCTCCTTGAACGCGACGCCGCGGAGAGCTCGAATCGTCTCGACGATGTGCCGGGCCTCGGCATCCGGATCGGCGAACGACAGTGCCACGACGTCGCCGCTCTCGTAGGGCTGCGCGCCGGTCGGTTTCATCGCCTTCGTGAGCCGCGCGCCGTTCTGCTCGATGAAGCCGCGCGCCGTCTCAATCACGCCCTCGCATGAGCGGAAGTTCTCCTCCAGAGGAATCTGCTCAACGGCCGGGTAACGTCTCTCAAACGTGAGGATGTTCTCGACGTCGCTGCCGCGCCACTGGTAGATAGTCTGGTCGTCGTCGCCGACCACGCAGATGCGCGCCCCCAGTTCGTGCAGCGACCAGACGATCGCTTCCTGCACGGGGTTGACGTCCTGATACTCGTCCACGATGACGTACTTCACGCGCTCGGCGACCCGTGCTCGCAGGCCCTGGTCGTTGGTGAGGAGCGTCACAGCCTCTTCGAGGATCGACGAGTAATCCAGGTAGCTCTTGTCATCGAGCAGCTTCTGGTAGGCCGGGAGGCCGTTGAGTACGGAGCAGCCGTTGAGCTGAGCATCGTCGCGCTCCGCTTCTCGCAGGATCGACAGCGCAGTGACGTAGTGCTTTGTGTCGAGATAGCGCCTCAGCGCGGCACCGTTGAGGTCTGTAGACGTGGTGAGCCCGCTCTTGCTGCTGTTCCGATCGACGAAGAGCCCCTGCTGGACCTCGTTCAGGACCTCGAACTTGAGGTGCTTCGGCGATTCGGACTTCAGAAGCTCCAAGCAAAAGGCGTGGATCGTGCCGACGAACATCTCTGCCATCCCGGGCATGTCGCCAAGCGCCTGGCGGGTGCGCGTGACGATCCGCTCCTTCAGTTCGGCCGCGGCCTTGTCCGTGAAGGTGAAGGCGATGATGTTGCGCGGGGCAAGCGAGTCTTCTCTGCCCGGCGTCAGCAAATGGACCACGCGCCGTGCGACGACCTCGGTCTTTCCCGAGCCGGCGCAAGCGATGAGCTGCAGGTTGCGGCCATCGAACTCAATGGCCTTCTTCTGTGACGCGGTGAGTTTCATACCGCGCGACTGTGAGGCGCGGCGTACGACAACCCGGCGACGCGAGCCGTGCGATGCGCCAACTCTCCCTCGCGCGACTGGTTCGACGACAACACGCCATTCGCGAGCACGAAGCCAGCTACGCCCCCATGCGTGAGGTAGTGGACGACGCGCTTGTATTCCGCGGCGTCGATCCTGCCGCGCAGCGCATCGGCCAGCTGCCGAAGTTGCGCTTCATACCCTAAAGTCGCACCGTTTGCCGCAATCTTCTTCGCCACGCCCCTACCCCTTTTCTTGCTCAATTTCACCATATCATTGCACGGTGGCATCACCAATTATCCGGCCTCCTACACAGTCCGGAGCCCCAGACCCTACTCAAAGCCCGTCAACCCTAAGCGCCACCCAAAAGAGCCGCAACCTGCGCGCCAGGTTCCCTGTCACCCGGTTGCTGATTCACGACGCGGGCCGCCGCGTCGCTTCGCAAAGCTTGAAGATCTTAAACGCGCCGCCCGGCGCGGGTCGTAGCTGTCCCTTTCTTTCGCCCCTCATCTTCGAGTGAAGGGGACGAAAGCGTGAGCCGCTGGAGCAAGCCGCCAGAGCCTGGCGGCTAAAGCGTCTCCAAAGCAGAACCTCCCTCTCCCGTCCCCCAGAGGAGGCGAAGAGAACTCCGCATGAGCAGCAGTTTTTTCACAGCGCACAGGAGGCGCACATGCTGCTCAGCAACGAAGTAACCCACGCAACCGACCTCGACCTGCTCACCGTTGTCCTCGGCAACCGCAGCACAGCCGGAGCACTGCTCAAGAAGGCCGGCGGATCGCTCTCCAACCTGCTCCACGCCATACCTTCCGAGAACGGGGATCTTTTCTGCGCCCAAGGCTCGAGCGCCTACGCGCCGGGCCCGATCGCCAAACTACAAGCAGCACGCGAGCTTGCAGCGCCCGGCATCGCGGAGAATCTGAGGGGACGGGATTGTCTGACGAGCCCGGGAGCGGTGCGGGACTTCCTCAAGCTACGGCTTGCGGGGCGGCCACACGAATTCTTTGTCTGTATCCAGCTCGACGCGCAGCATCGCGTAATCGCGATCGAAGAGCTTTTCCGAGGGACACTGACGCAGACGAGCGTTTATCCGCGGGAAGTCGTCAAGGCCTCGCTACGGGCGAACACCGCAGCGGTGATCTTTGCGCACAATCACCCCTCGGGCGTCGCGCAGCCGAGCCAAGCCGACGAGCTCCTGACCCGCACGCTCAAGGAAGCCCTGGCCCTGGTGGACGTCAAAGTCCTCGATCACTTCGTCGTCGCAGGCACGAGCACGCTTTCCTTCGCCGAGCGCGGCCTGCTCTGATCCACAACTGCGCGGAGAACCCTCGCGAAGCGCCAGCGATGTTCCCCTCGCGCGCCCCTGCCCAGCGCTCACGACTTCAAGAGCTTTGGATGCCGCTTTTTCAACCACTCGAGAACGCTGTCCCGCAGCTCACTCGCCAGCTCGTGAATTTCCCGCGCCTCGCGCTCGGACATCACGCCGGCAGACTCGCAGCATGAGGCACGATGCGCGCCGTACGCGCGCGCTTTCTCAAGTACGGGTGCATCAACGCCTGACAACGAGCCTAACGGGCCGAGCCGAAAGGCTCGACCTCCTGCAGTCCAAGAAGAGGCGAGGGGCACACATCCCCTCGCGCACCCCACCCGTCCTACGCCGCGCGCTTCTCGATCGGCCTAACCCCCAGACGAAGCCCGGTAGCGGCAAGTAGCGCACTGAGACTTCGAAGTTCCGGATTTCCCGCCTTCGAGAGCATTCTGTACACCGCCTCACGAGTGAGTCCCGCGCGACGTGCCACTTCCGCAATGCCGCCCTGCGCCTGCGCGATCTGACGAAGTGCCAGCAGGATCGCGCCTTGGTCGCCGTCCTCGAGCACGGCCTCGAGGTAGCCGGCAGCATGAGCCGGGTCCTTCAGCTGGTCGATGAGCCAGGGCTCGTACGGCACGCTAGCGGGAACCGCGCGGCCTTTGCCGCGCGGTGCGCGCCTTGTAGTCCTTGAAGTACTCTTTCGCACGCTCGATGTCCTTATCCTGCGTCCTCTTGTCCCCTCCGCGAAGGAGAAGCACCACCACCTGGCCGAGCCGCGCGAAATAGACGCGGTAGCCCGGGCCCCAATCGATCCTCAGTTCCAGCACGCCTTCGCCCACCGGCTCGGTGTCGCCGAAGTTCCCTTGTGCCAGACGCGCAAGCCGCGCCTCTATCCGGCTGACCGCTTGCACGTCCCGCAAACCGAGCAGCCAATCGCGGACCGGTTGCCTGCCCTCCGCATCCTGGTAGAAGTAAATCTCGAGCGTGATTGTAACCTAAAGGTTGCCCAAGGGGTAACTCGCGCTCGACAATCGCGGACAGCGCCGCGATTTCTTCGGCGCTCGACTCGTGCGGGCTAAGCCACTTATTTCTTTGCCAGCCGGCCAAGCTCATGCTCGTCCCCGATCAGGAACATCTTCTCGCCCTTCAGCACCGTGCGCAGGAAATGCTGCTCCGCCGCGAGCCTGGCCCGGAAATCCTCCGGCGCATACACCGAAGGGTTGATCTCGCGGCCGATCGCCTTCTGCGCCTTGCCGAGCGCGTCGGAAACCTCCGCGAAGGACGCTTCCCCGATCACCATGACGTCCACGTCGCTCGCGCGCCGCTCGGTCCCTTTCGCGATCGACCCGTAGACGAACGCGACGCGGATCCTGTCGGCAAGCGGCGCGAGCGCTGCCCGGACCGCATCCCCTACCCCCGCGGTCTTTGCGACCAGGCCACGCAGCTCGGCGTAGATCGGCGAGCCCGGGTTCGCCTGGTAGTACACCTGCCGGCCGCGCACCGCGCGTCGGACCACCCCGGCGCGCGCGAGGAACTCGAGCTCGCGCTGCACTGCGCCGCGCCCGAGCCCGCCGAGCTGGATCAGGCTCTCCTGGAGGTGCTCCTCGTCGGCGCGCGAGTACAGGAGCGCCAGCAGCGTCTGGCGCGTCTTGCCGAAGAGCGACGGTGCCGCTCCGGGGATGGCCCTCGCCTACCCGTCAAGGGTAGCGGAATACCCACCGAGGGTAGCCCCGTGACCGCCGCCGAGCCGCTTCACATTCGCTCGCACTCGGGCACGCACATGAGACCTCGCCAACCGCGATCGCGCCGCCGCCGGCATGACCGCCCGCCCGGCTCCCCGCGGGACCGGACCGTTTCCCCGTGCTACACTGTCCCAACTAGTTAACCAGGTCATCTCGTGGACAAGCTGAGCGTATTCGAAGCGAAGGCCCGCTTCTCGGAGGTCGTCAATCGCGCGCAAGAAGGGAAACAGACGGTCATCACCAAACGTGGCAAGGCGGTCGCGCGCGTCGTTCCCGAGAAGGCGAAGCGCGCCGAACGCTGGGACCGCTCCGAGGCGATCGGACGGATCGCCGCGTTCAGCAAGACCTGCCGCATCCGCCGCAAAGTGGATCTGCAGAAGCTCATCGAGGAAGGCCGGCCGTAGTGCCGCTCATCGTGGACGCGAGCGTCGCGCTCGCGTGGTTCGTGCGTACCCAGGCGACCGGCTACACGGACCGCATCAGGCGCCACGCGCGCCGCGAGCGCCTGCACGTCCCCGGCGTCTGGCCCCTGGAATTCACGAACGCGCTCCGGCAGCTCGAACGCCGCAAGCTGCTGACGGCGCAGCAGGTCGACACGATCATCGACCTGGTCGAGCCGCTGGACATCGTCGTCCACGGCGAGCCGCCGGAGCGCCGGCGCGTGCTGGCGATCGCCAGGGAGCACGACCTGACGACTTACGACGCTGCGTATCTCGATCTCGCGACCGCGCTTCGCTACCCGGTCGCATGCCGGGACGGAGCGCTGCGCAAGGCGCTCCGCGCCGCGGGTTTGAAGCTCGCGTAGGCTCGGCCCTGGCGGTCTAGGATCGCGCCACCGGCGCGGTGGCAGCTCCCCCGGCCTTCAACGCCGAGTGCACACGCTCCTCAACCCGCAGCAGCCCCACCGCCTTCAGGAGCTGCGCGTCCTTGCTCGCCGCGAATCGCCGCGCGCTCATCGCCTCGAGCATCTCCGGATAAACGGGATCGGTTTGCGCCGCGAGCGCCACCTTCACGGACGGACTGATACCCTTGTGCCAGATCGTATGCCCCGCCGGCGTGAGCCACTCGCGCACGGCGAGCATCAGCGCCGAGCCATCGCTCAGCTTGAATTCGTTCAGCACCGTCCCGGTGCCGAAGGTCTTCTGGCCCACAACGGTCGCGCGCTTCGCATCCTGCAGCGCGCCGGTGACGATCTCGGCGGCGCTCGCGGTGCCGCCGTTGACGAGCACCGCCATCGGCAGCTCGAGCGGGTCCTTCTCGTGCTTGGCCGCTACCGCCTGCACGTGCCCCTTGGCGTCGCGCTCGAGCAGCACGTTGCCGCCGCGCAGGAACTCGCTCGCCACCGAGATCGCCTGGTCGAGCAGCCCGCCCGGGTCGTTACGCAGGTCGAGCACCACGGCGCGCGCGCCCGCCTTGCGCAGTGCCGCGATCGCGCGCCGCAGGCTCGCCGCGGTCCCGGTGCTGAAGTCGGCGATGCGCACGTCCGCAACGCGCGTCCCAGGCACGAGATGCCAGCTCACGCTGTGCACGTGGATCACGGCGCGCACGATCGCGACGCTCCGCGCCTGGTCGCTGCCGGGATCGCGTATGGTCAGGACCACCTTGCTGTGGACCGGCCCGCGGATCTCGCGCACCACCTCCTGCAGGGTCTCGCCGGTCACGTCCTTGCCGTCGACCTTGAAGATGATGTCGCCCGCGCGTAATCCCGCCTTCTGCGCCGGCGAGCCGTCGAGCGGCGCGACGACGACCACCTGCTTGCCGCGCATGCGCACTTCGGCGCCGATGCCCGGGAAATGGCCCTGCAGCTGCTCGCGCGACTCGCGCACCATGCGCGGCGTGAGGAACACGCTGTGCCCGGTGTCGCCGAGCGAGTCGACCATGCCGGTGATCGCCGCGTAGGTCATGCGCCGCGGCCGGATCGCCTTGCGATCGACGTAGTGCCGCCCGATGAGGTTCCACGCCTGCCCGATCAGCGCGAAGTCCGGCCCGGCGCCGCCGGGGTCGGCGAGCACGTTGCGCTCGAGGAGCGCGCCGCCCGCGATCGAGCTCAGCACCAGGCCGAGCAGGCCCGCGAGCGTCAGCCGGTACCAGCCCGTGCGGCGCGGGTCGTCGTGCGGCATGCCGGTGGCTCGTCGAGCGCTTTGCAGCGGCAGTCAGGCCGCCGTCACTTCGCCGGATGACGGAACAGGCGCGAGGCGTGCCACAGGTAGAACGTGACGGGCTGCGAGGCGGCGAGCACCTTGCCGTTCGCGTCGAGCAGCTCCGCCTTGAGGGTATGGGCGCCGCGGTCGATGCCGTGCAGCTGGATCACACCGCCGCTGGTGGGCTTGGGCAGCGCGGTGCCGTCGACGAGCAGGCGCACGCTCCCCCCCGGGTCGCCGCCCGAGCTCTGCACCTTGACGGTCACGTCACCGAGGTTGCTGTGGATGGTCTCCTGGTCGGCCGGCTGCACGATCGAAATCTCGGCCGCGCGCGCGAGCGGCGCGGCGGCCAAAGCGAGAAACGACAGCAGGACGAAAGCTCGAATCCGGCCCTCTCCCAAGAAGCTCCGCCGGTCAGTGCCTTGTGCGCGCATCTTGCGGCTCCTTTACACAGCTTGGACCGCGCGGCGCGGCGCGAATTCACCGCTTTTCGCGCCGCGCGAGCACCCGGTCCACGATCGCGCCGGCCTGCCCGAGGTAATTGGCCGGATCGCACAGCCGCGCGAGTGCCTCGCGGTCGAGGTGCCGCGCGATCTCCGCATCGGCCGCGAGCACCTCGAGCAGCGGCCGGTCCTGACGGATCGCCTCCCTGCAAAGATCATACACGAGGTCGTGCGCGCGCTCGCGGCCCATGTGCGGCGCAAGCCCCATCATCACGGCCTCCGACACGATGAGGCCGCGGGTGGCCTCGAGATTCGCGCGCATGCGCTGCGCGTCGACCTCGAGCCCCGCGAGTACGAACTTCGCCTGCTTGAGCGCCCCGGCGAGGAGGCAGAACGCCTCGGGCAGCACGATCCACTCGATCTCCCACGGCCCGGTCGAGCGCTCGTGGTCGGCGACCATGGCGTCGAGCAACGCGGCCGCGTGCTGGCGCAGCACTGCGACGGCGGCGTGGATATAGCAGCACGAGATGGGATTGCGCTTCTGCGGCATCGTGCTAGAAGACCCGCGCCCGGGCGCGAAGGGCTCGGAGACCTCGCCGACCTCGGTCTGCATCATGAGCTTCACGTCCATGGAGAGCTTGCCGAGCGTGCCGCCGACGAGGCCGAGGAAGCAGCCCGTCTCGGCAATGCAGTCGCGGATCGTGTGCCACGCGATCTGCGGCTGCCCCAGGCCGAGCTCGCGCATCAGCGCCTCCTGGGTCTCCAGCGCGCCGCGCTCGAGCGAGGCGAGCGTGCCCGCCGCGCCGGCGAATTCGCCCACAAGGACGCGCGGGCGCAGCTGCGCGAGCCGCTCGCGGTGGCGCTCGATCGCCGCGAGCAGGCCCGCCATCTTGTAGCCGAAGGTCACCGGAACGGCCTGCTGCAGGTTGCTGCGCCCGGCGAGCGGCGTGTCGCGATGGCGCGCCGCGAGCCGCGCGAGCTCGCCCGAGATGGCGCGCAGCTCCTCGTCGACGAGCGCGAGCGAGTCCCGGATCTGGAGCACCGTCGCGGTATCGGTGATGTCCTGGGTGGTCGCGCCCCAGTGGCAGTATTCGCCGAGCCGGTCGCGGCACAGCGCGTTCAACTGCGAGACGACCCCGAGCACCGGGTAGCCGATGCGCTCGGTCTGCGCCCGGAGCTTCTGCATGTCGATTCGCTCGATCGCGCAGTGGCGCGCGATCTCGTCGGCCGCCTCCTGCGGGATGATCCCGAGGCGGCCCTGCACCCGCGCGAGCGCCGCCTCGATCTCGAGGTAGCGGGCGGTGCGGCTCTCGTCCGACCAGACCCTGCGCATCGCCTCGCTGCTGAACAGGTTGCCGAAGATCGACGAATCGATGATGGTGGCCGCCACGTTGCTCTCCTCCGGATGTGCGAACCCGCCGCGTCGCCGTGTGGCGACAAGAGAGTCCTTGACCGTCAATACCTTCGCAGATGTGCGGGGATTGCGTCGCCGCCAGGCGACGCGCGCTCTCCTCGCCGCTGCGCGCGCTTCAGCATAGCGCATTGTTTTCCCGCCGTTATGTCCGCTGGCATGCAATTCGCAAGGAGACCGCGGCCGGCGCGCGCAGCGCGCCTGCTCTTTCTCGCATCCGTGAAAGGAGAATGCCATGCATGCGACGCAGTCAGGACTGGACCTTGCGCGGCGCGCCGTCGCGCTCCTCGCGCTCGGCGCGGCCTCGGCGCTCGGCGTCCGCGCGGCGCTCGCCGACAGCACCGCGGCCGCCGCGCACGACTCCGGGGTGCTCAAGCTCTACGACAGCAACGGGGACGGCAGCGTGTCGCTCAAGGAATGGCTGAGCCACCACGGCTCGGAGCGCGCTTTCCGCGCCGCCGACGCCAACCACGACGGCCGGCTCGACGCCGCCGAGGTCGTCAAGGCCAATTCCTACGACGATCGCATCCGCGCCGCGGAATTCGCCGGGGACGCGTGGATCACCGCGAAGGTGAAGGCGGCCCTGGTGCAGGACGGCGCGGTGCCGGTGCTCGGGGTGCAGGTGCAGACGCAGGACGGCACCGTCCAGCTCTCGGGCTTCGTGACGAGCGCGCAGCAGGCGGCACGCGCCGCGCAGATCGCCGCGCACGTGGACGGCGTGAAGAAGGTGATCAACTCGCTGGTGGTCAAGTCTTGAGGCGCCCCGCGGCACCCGCCCGAGCGCCGGCGATGCCGGCCGCGCGCGGTAAGATGCGCGGGTTCGCGCCGGCCGCCATGCTGCGGCCGCGCCCTGCCCCTGGAGGACCGTCCCCGACATGGCGTCGTCGATCGGATCGCTCGCGATCGTCGCCGGCCTCGGCGCCGCGCTGGTGGTCGCGCTGGTCTTTTCGGAGAAGCTCCGCGCCAAGCTCTATCCGCCGGAAAAGTTCTGGCCTTATTTCGCGCGCCGGGTGCTCAGCCCCGCCGAGCAGCTTCTTTATGGGAGACTGGTCGAGGCGCTACCCGAGCACATGGTGCTCGCGCAGCTGCCGCTCGCGAAGGTGATCGCGGTCAAGCGGCAGCCGTACGCGGAGACCTGGGCGAACCGCATCGCGCACCGGACGCTCGACTTCGTGGTGTGCCGGCCGGATTCCACGGTGGTGGCGGCGATCCAGCTCGAGGACCCGGGCCGGCGCGATCCGCTCCCGAGGCAGGCCGATCGCTTCATCGATAACGCGCTCGCCGCGGCCGGCATCGCGCTGCTGCGCTGGAACGCCGCCGCGCTGCCGAGCGAGGCCGAGATCCGGCGGCTTATCGCGCCCGGCCCGGTGGGCGCTCCGGCCCGGGCGCGCGAGGATCTGCGCGCTGCCAGATCCCGTCGATGACGGCCGCGCGCGCGGCCTCGCCCGGGGGCTGCAGGCCGTACATGGCGGCGAGCGTGCGCAGCACGCTGTAGTGGTCGATGCGCTCGGCGTACTTGCCGGGGCGCACGTGCGCGCCCACGAAGAGCGTCGGAATGTGGTTGCGGATCGATCCGTCGTCTTCGTCCCAGGTGAGGACCAGCAGGCTGTCGTGCGTGCGCGCCCAGCGCACGTAGCCCTCCAGGTTGCGCTGGAGCCAGCGGTCGCCCGCCGCGATCGCTTCCGCCTGCGGGCCGTCGTGCATGTCGTTCACCATGTTCGGCACCACGATCGCTACGGTCGGCAGCTTCGCGTAGTCGGCGGGAAACGCGTCGAACGGCAGGTTCGCGGCCGCAGGGACGTTGACGCCCTGCCAGTTCACCGCCGGGTTGTGCTTGCGCTCGTAGAGCCCGGCCGCGCAGCCGGCATAGCCCGGATGCGGCAGCGACTCGGAGTAGGTCGCGAAGCTGTAGCCCTTGGCGAGCAGCTCGCTCGCGAGGTTTGCGCCCGAGAGCACAGCGAGGCAACCGTCGTCGCGCACGCCGTGCGTGCTGCCGGAGAAAAGCGCCAGGTAGTTCGGCTGGCTGGGGTGCGTGACGGCGTGGGACTGCGTGAAGAGCGCGCCCTCGCGCGCGAGCGCGTTGATGTAAGGCGCCTCTGGGTTGCCGATGATCTGCCGGAACGCCTTGTTTTCCTCGATCACGATCACGACGTGAGCGGGCCGCGGAAGGGCCTGCGGCTCGGCCGCCGAAGCGGCGAGCGGAGCCCAGAGTCCCAGGCACAGGGCGGCGGCCGCTGCCAGGGCGCGCGCGGCGCCGAAGGCCCGCTCAGAAGAACTCATATTCAATGTGCGCGAGGAAGGTCTGGCTGGGCGCCGCCGCATTGACGCCGAACACGACCCCGACCCGATACGCGAGCTCGCTGCCGCGGGCGCTCCGCAGCTCGCCGGTGAGCACAGGGCCGGCCTGGATCGCATTGTCGCTCGGCCGCAGGTACGCCTCGAAGCCCGGCGCGATCGCGGGCGTGATCCGGTAGGTGAGGCTGTAGGCGCTGCGGAACTCGAATTTCCCGCTGGCGCCCCCGCCGACCTCTTTTTCCCAGATCAGGTTGAGGCGGTGGTTGAAGCGGCCGCTCTGCTTCGCGATGAGCGGCCCGAATTCGACCGCGTTCGGCACGTCGGGCTGGACGTTGCGCTCGTACGAGAGCAGGAAGCCGACGTCCGCCCAGTACTCGCCCTGCGGGGTGAGCTGGAACACGTTCTCGAACTCGTTGCCGACGCGCCGCTGACCCTCGCCCGGCTGGCGCGCGTATTCGCCCAGGTAGATCTCGGGACGCCACCAGTCGGTGAAGGCGTGGCCGACCGCGATCTCGTAGGCGCGCTCGCCGCTTACCGCCGGATCGCTGTCCCGAACCTGGAAGCCGCGGACTTCGAGCTCCGTCTGCCCTTTGGTGACGTAGGGCGAGTACACGATGAAATCGTCGGCGCGGCACGCAAGCGGGACGAGCGCCAGCGCCGAAGCGGCGAGCACGGGCCCGAGAGCGGCCTGCCGGAGGGAACGCATCGCGCGCATCGTCGGACGCGCCGCTACTTCGCCGGCGGAGCGACCACGACCCAGCCTTGCATGGACTGGTCGAAGTCGTTGAAGAACTTGTAGCGGCCGGGCTTGAGCGGACCGATGTACACGGTCACCTGGCTGTGCGCCGGCACCACGATCTCGCGCGACAGGTCGTAGCTCTCGAACTCCGCCGGCAGCGCGCCGTCGTTGCGGATGAGGAGCTTGACGCGCGTGTTCGCCGGGACCGTCAGCTCGGCGGGCGAGAACTGATGCTTCGTGATGACGAGCTGCTTCGCCGGGATTTCGTCGGCGAGAGCCGGGGTGCCGAGCCCGAGCGCGAAGCACAGAGCCGGCCACGCCAGGTGCGATTTCGTCACTGCTTTTCTCCAGGCCGCGCGGTCGGCATTTGGGCAGCCGGGCGCAGGTAATTAACAAGAATAGTTCTCATCATCAGGCCAAGCGGCGTAGTTGTCAATAATTCTCATTTGCACTACGGCCGCAAGACTGGCAGAGCTTGCGCTCGACAGAGCCGCAAGCTTTTGATTTTTAGTCCTAGACGGGCAGACCGAAGTCCACCCCCTCCACAACGTGGTGATCGGCAGCGATCGGGAAGGCATCGAGGTCCTTGGTGATCGCCGCGCGCAGGAACGCGTCGACCCACCAGAACACGTCGTGCTCGCGCACCGAGCGCCGGAGCCTGCGCATGCGGGCGCGCCGCTCGGCCGCGTCCATCTGGTAGGCAAGGCGAATGGCGTCGGCGACCCCTTCGATGTCGTAGGGATTGACGAGCAGCGCGCCCTTCGCAAGCTGCACGGCCGCGCCGGCGAACTCCGACAGGATCAGGACGCAGTCCTCCTCGATGCTGCACGCGCAATACTCCTTCGCCACCAGGTTCATGCCGTCCTTGAGCGGGGTGATGAGCGCGATGTCGGCGGCGCGATAGTAGGCGAGCAGCTCCATCCGCGACAGGCTGCGGTAGGCGTACCACACCGGCACCCAGCCGCCCGGGCGCGCGAAGCTGCCGTTGATCTTGCCGGTGAGCTGCTCGATCTCGGACTTCAGCCCGCGGTACTCCGCGATGTCCTCGCGGCTCGGCACCACGACCTGGATGAGCGAGATGCGCTCGCGCAGCTCGGGGTAGCGCTCGAGCACGTTCTGGAACGCCTTGAGCCGCAGCGGGATGCCCTTGGTGTAGTCGAGCCGGTCGATGCCGAGGATCAGCTTGCGCTTGGGCAGCAGCGCGTGCAGCTCGCGCGCGCCCGCCGCCACCTCCGCGCTCGCCGCCTGGCGCATGAAGGCGTTGTAGTCGATGCTGATCGGAAAGGCGCCGATGCGGGTCGTGCGCCCGCGGTGCGTGGCGAGCAGCACCTGGCCGCGCCCCTCGATGCGCGCGTCCTTGAGCAGCGCGCGCACGCACTGCGTGAAGTTGTGCCGGTCGCGAACCGTCTGCAGCCCGACGAGATCGTACTCGAGCAGCGCCTCGAGCAGCTGCATGCGCCACGGCAGCTTGAGGAAGATGTCGAGCGGCGGAAACGGGATGTGCAGGAAGAACCCGATGCGCGAGGCCACGTCGAGCCGCCGCAGCTCGGCCGCGACGTTCATCAGGTGGTAGTCGTGCACCCAGATGAAGTCCTCCTGGCTGCTCGCCTCGCGCACCACGTAGGCGAACTTGCGGTTCACGGTGCAGTAGGCCTGCCAGTAGCCGGGGTCGAAGTTGCACAGCGACTGCAGGTCGTGGAACAGCGGCCAGATGACCTCGTTGGCGAAGCCCTCGTAGAAGCCGCGCACTTCCTCCGCGGTCAGCGCGACCCCGCGCAGCGCATAGCCCGCGTCCTCGCTCGCCGCGGCGAGCTCCTGGCTCAGGTCGGGCATCGACTCGGACGCGCCGGGCCATCCGATCCACGTGCCGCCGCGGTGGCGCAGCACCGGCAGCAGCGCGGTGACCAGTCCGCCGGCGCCGGGCAGCGCGCGCCAGCGCCCGGAGGGCTCGCGGCGGAAGGCGAACGGGAGGCGGTTGGACACCACGACCAGCTGTCCGCGTTTGGCTTGCATGGCAACAGTCTCCCGAAGTCGTGGACAGGACGCGCCGCGGCGCAAGCGCGCCGCGCGCAGCCGTCGCGCGGCGCGATCCCGATTATCGCGCAACGCCGGGGCCCGGCGCGCGGCGGCGCGTTATCATGCACGCGGTATTCGCCGCGCATGACCCAGCCCCGGACCGAAAACATCAACGTGGCGTCGCTGGACGCCATGCCTTCGCCGCGCGAGCTGAAGGCGCGCGTTCCGCTCGGCGACGCGGCCGCGGCCTCGGTCGCCGAGTCGCGCGCGACGCTGTGCCGGATCCTCGACCACAGCGATCACCGCCTGTTCGTCGTGGTCGGGCCCTGCTCCATCCACGATCCGCGCGCCGGGCTCGAGTACGCACAGCGGCTCGCCGCGCTCGCGCGCGAGCTGCGCGACACCTTCTACCTCGTGATGCGGGTGTATTTCGAGAAGCCGCGCACGGTCTCCGGCTGGAAAGGCTACATCAACGATCCGCGCATGGACGACTCGTTCCACATCGAGGAAGGCATGGAGCGCGCGCGCGCCTTCCTGCGCGCGGTGGCCGAGCTCGGCCTGCCGGCCGCGACCGAGGCGCTCGACCCGATCGCGCCGCAGTACCTGGGCGACCTGGTCGCCTGGTACGCGATCGGCGCGCGCACCAGCGAGTCGCAGACGCATCGCGAGATGGCGAGCGGGCTCTCGGCGCCGGTGGGCTTCAAGAACGGCACCGACGGCGACGTGGGCGTCGCGATCAACGCGATCCGCTCGGCGAGCCGCCCGCACAGCTTCCTCGGCATCAGCCAGGACGGCGTCTCGGCCATCGTGCGCACGCGCGGCAACCGCTACGGCCACCTGGTGCTGCGCGGCGGCCAGGCGGGCCCCAATTACGACACCGCGCACGTCGCGCTCGCCGAGCAGGCGCTCGCGCAGGCCGGCCTCGCGGCGAACATCGTGGTCGACTGCTCGCACGCGAACTCGTTCAAGAAACCGGAGCTGCAGCCGCTCGTGTTCCGCGACTGCATCCACCAGATCGTCGAGGGCAACGCCTCGCTCGTCGGGCTGATGCTCGAGAGCAACCTGGTGGGCGGCAACCAGCCGATCCCCGAGGACCGCTCGAAGCTCGTCTACGGCTGCTCGGTCACCGATCCGTGCATCGACTGGGAGACGACCGCCGCGCTGCTGCGCGCGAGCGCCCCGCAGGCCGGCCCGGCGCTGCGCGCCCGAGCGCCGCGCGCAGTCAGCTAGGCCGCGTAATATTCCGAACCTCGTTCTCGCCGAGCCCATGGCGCTCAGTCGAGCCTCCGAATCTCCCGCCGCCGTGCAACTCGTGCCGCGCGAGGCGGGCGCCGAGCTGCGCTGCGCCGGGGCCTGGGTCGTGCACAGCATCGCCGGGCTGGAGCGCCGCCTGGACGCGATCGAGTGGCCCGCCGCCGGAAGCCTGGTGATCGACGCTTCGGCCGTCGACGCCATGGACACCTCGGGCGCCTGGGTGCTGCAGCGGACCGTGCGCGCGCTGCGCGCGCGCGGCCGCGAGGTCGAGCTGCGCGGAATGCGCCCCGCGTTCGAGGCCCTGCTGCAGCTGGTGACGGAGCGCAGCGCCGCCGCCGCGCCGGCCGCCCCGCAGGCGCCGGGCGCGCTGTTCCGCATCGGCGGCGCGACGGTGGAGGCACTGCGCAGCGCGCTCGGGCTCGTCGCCTTCCTCGGCGAAGCGGCGCTCGTTCTCGGGCGCTCGCTCGCCCAGCCGCGGCGCATCCGCTGGCGCGCGATCCTGCACAACCTGCAGAGCGCCGGCTACGAAGCGCTGCCGATCACCGGGCTGCTGTCGTTCCTGATGGGGGTCGTGATCGCCTACCAGGGCGCGGAGCAGCTCGCGCGCTTCGGCGCCAACATCTACATCGCCGACCTGGTCGGCCTGTCGATGGCGCGCGAGCTCTCGCCGCTGCTTACCGCGATCATCGTCGCCGGCCGGTCGGGATCCGCCTACGCGGCGCAGATCGGGACCATGAAGGTCACCGAGGAGATCGACGCGCTGCGCACCATCGGCGTCGTTCCCATGGAGCTGCTGGTGCTGCCCAAGATGCTGGCGCTCGTCATCGCGCTGCCGCTGCTCACCGTGTACACCGACGTCATGGGCGTGTTCGGCGGCATGGTCATGGCGAGCGCGCAGGTCGGCGTCGGCTTCGGCGCGTTTATCGACCGCCTCGAGCACGCGATGACGCTCTCCTCGTACCTGACGGGGATCGGCAAGACCCCCGTGTTCGCGGTCATCGTGGCGCTGGTGGGGTGCTATCAGGGCTTTCAGGCCACCGGCAGCGCTGACAGCGTGGGCCGGCAGACCACGGTGAGCGTCGTGCAATCCATCTTCCTGGTGATCGTCAGCGACGCGCTGTTCTCGATCGCGTTCAGCCGCTTCCACCTATGAGCGCCCCGATCGAGCCGATGCAGGGCAGCGCCCCGATGGTCGAGATCCGGGACCTGAACACGCGCTTCGGAGCAGCGGTGGTGCACGAGAACGTGAGCCTCGCGGTGCGCCCCGGCGAGATCTTCGCGCTGGTCGGCGCGAGCGGCTGCGGCAAGTCGACGCTCCTGCGCGAGACGATCGTGCTGCAGCCGCCGCAGTCCGGCTCGATCCGCGTCTTCGGGCTGGAGGTGATCGGGCTGAGCGATCGCGACGCCCTGCCGCTGCGCCGCAGGTGGGGCGTCATGTTCGAGCGCGGCGCGCTGTTCAGCTCGCTGACGGTGCTGGAGAACGTGGGCATGGTGCTGCGCGAGCACACGCAGCTCGGCGAGCGGCTGATCGACGAGATCGCGGCGCTCAAGGTCGCGCTGACCGGGCTCCCGCCGGACGCGTGCGCCAAGTACCCGAGCGAGCTGAGCGGCGGCATGCGCAAGCGCGCGGCGCTCGCGCGCGCCCTCGCGCTCGACCCCGAGCTGCTGTTCCTCGACGAGCCCACCGCCGGCCTCGATCCGCTGAGCGCGAGCGGCATCGACGTCCTGATCCGGCATCTGAAGGAGTCGCTCGGGCTGACCATCATGCTGGTGACGCACGACCTCGACCTGCTGTGGCGCACCGCCGACCGCGTGGCGGTCATGGGCGAGTCGCGCATCCTCGGAATCGGCACCATGGAGGAGCTGTCGCGCTCCGAGCACCCGCTGATCCGCGAGTACTTCTACGGGCCGCGCGGGCGCGCGGCGCGCGAGCAGGCATGGAAACGAAAGTAAGCTACGTCGCGGTCGGAATTTTCGTGCTCGTCCTCGGCGCGGCGCTGATCGGCGGCGTGCTGTGGATCTCGAGCGGCACCGCGTACCGCGCCGCGTACGAAACCTACGTGACCTACATGAGCGAGTCGGTCGCCGGCCTGAGCCTCAGCGCTCCGGTGCGCGATCACGGAGTCGAGGTGGGCCAGGTGCGCCGCATCGCGCTCGCGCCGCTCGACCCGGAGCAGGTCGAGCTGACGCTCGACATCGAGCGCGGCACGCCCGTGAAGCAGGACACCTTCGCGACGCTGCGCACCCAGGGGCTGACCGGCATCGCCTTCGTCGAGCTCTCCGGCGGCAGCCGCGGCTCGCCGCCATTGCGCGCCCTGCCCGGCCAGCCGCACCCGGTGATCCCCAGCAAGCCTTCCTTCATGCTGGGCCTCGAGAAGCAGGTGAGCGCGCTGCTCGCCAACCTCGACCGCACCAGCGAGCGGCTGAACGCCATCATGGACGACGACAACCGCCGTTCGATCGCGCAGACGCTGCGCAACCTCGACCGGCTCTCGCAGACGCTCGCCGCGCGCTCGGCGGCGATCGACTCGAGCCTGGCCGACGCGGCGCGCGCCATGCGCGACACCGCGCGCGTCACCGCCGAGCTGCCCGAGCTGGTCGAGCGCCTGCAGCGCAGCGCCGTCGCGTTCGAGCGCATGGCGAACGAAGTGGGGCGCGCGAGCGCGAGCGCGAGCGAGACGCTGGCCGGCACAACCCTGCCGCAGGTGAATGCGCTGGTGGGCGAGCTGCGCGAGCTCACCGGCTCGCTGCAGCGCTTCAGCGGCGAGCTGGAGCGCAACCCGAGCGTGCTGCTGTACGGCCGGCCCGCGCCGAAGCCCGGGCCGGGGGAGCGATGAGCCCGACGGGCAGCCGCCTGCGCGCCGCGGCGGCGCTCCTCGTCGGGGCGCTCGCTGCCGGCTGCGCGCCGCAGCCGCCGCGCGCCGCGGCCGCGAACGTGTACCTGCTCAGCGCGCTTCCGGCCGCGAGTTCCCACCGCCCCGCTCGGCGCGAGGGCGTACTGGCGGTGAGCCCGCCGCGCGCGCAGCCCGGTTTCGACACGGACCGAATGGTCTACGTGCAGCGCCCCTACGAGATCGAGTACTTCGCGGACAACCGCTGGGCCGAGCCGCCCGCGCGCATGCTCGCTCCGCTCCTCGCGCAGGCGCTCGAGCGAAGCGGCGCCTTTCGCGCGGTCGTCCAGGCCCCGAGCGCGGTCGCGGCCGACCTGCGGCTCGACACCGAGCTCGTGCGGCTGCAGCAGGACTTCAGCACTCGTCCCAGCCGGATCGAGCTCACGCTGCGCGCGCAGCTCGTCGACCTGCGCCACGGGCGCAGCCTCGCCACCCGCGAATTCGACGTGACGGAGCCCGCCCCGCACGACGATCCCTACGGAGGCGTCGTCGCCGCCAACCAGGCGGTTGCGCGCATGCTCGGCCAGCTCGTCGCGTTCTGCGCCGACGCTGCGGCAAACCCCTGACGCTCCCCCTCGCCGATGCTCCAGCGCCTGATCGAGCTGCGCGAGCGCACGGTCTATTACGTCGCAGGATCCCGGCCCGCGGCCTATTTCATCGCCGACGTTGAGGCGCAGGGCGTCCTCGTCAACTCGCCCGCCTTCGATCCCCGCCTGCTGCAGGGGCTGCAGGCGCTCGCCCCGCTGAAGTACGTGTTTCTCCCGAGCCGGCGCGGCGCGCTCGACCTGGATCGCTGGCGCGGCGCGAGCGGCGCCGAGACCCTGGCGACCGAGGCCGAGGCGCCCGCGATCGCCGGCACGATCGACTTGATGCTCGCGCGCGGCCGCAAGCTCACCCGGACCATCGACTTCCTGCAGATGGCGGGCGTCACCGAAGGCAGCTGCGCGCTGCGCATCCGGAACAACGGCGGCGTGCTGTTCTTCGGTCCGATCCTCGAGCCGGGCGCCGACGGCTGGCCCGTCCTCGTGCCGCACGCCGACGATCACTCCGCCGAGAACCGCCTGCTGGGCGCGCTTGGCCTGCAGGACCTGCGCTTCGAGTACGCGTTCACCGACGTCTTCGAGCCCGGCCGAACGCGCTTCGGCCCCGGAGCGGATGCGGCGATCCGGATCCGCCTGCAGCGCCTGCTCGAGGCGTAGCCGGCGCTACATGCCGAGCATGCGGCCGATCTGCGCCACGTACTCGGCGACCGTGATGGCTTCCTCGACCACCGCTTCGCGAACGTTCTCGAGGCTGGCGCGCACGTTGCGCAGGCCGCGGTGCACCTCACCCTGGTCGCGCTGCGGGGACTTGAGCAGGCGGCGCAGCGCCTCGACCTCGTCGCGCAGCGACTGCAGGTCTTCCGACCCGCCCTGCACCTTCGCGAGATCCTGCTCGAGCGCGCCGACCAGCCGCGCGACCTCGGCCAGGTCGATCTCCCGGCCCGCGCCGCTCTCGGGTGCCGCTTTCTTCACCATCGAACGAGCTCTGCGGGCCTTCGCTACGAGCCGCTGACGACCGCGAGGTGGTTCTCGACGGCCTTCACGCCCGGTACCGCCGCGGCCGCTTTCGCCGCCTCGTCGCGCTGCGCGGCATTGGCCACCGTGCCGTACAGCCTCACCTGGCCATCGGACGTCTGCACGTCGATCCCGCCGGCATCGAGCCCCTTGACCCCGCCCAGGGCCGCCTTGACCTTCGCCGCCAGCGCCTTGTCCGCGCTGCCCTGCTCGGCCGGCTGAGCGGGTGCCGGCGCAGGCGGCTGCGCGGCCGGCGGCGGTGCAGGCGGGATTTCGGCGGGCTTGACGGCCGGGGCGGCGGCCGGAGGAGGAGGCGGAGGCACCGGCTTCTTCTCGCACGCCGCCAGGCCCAGGCCGAGAAGGCCCGCCAGCGCGATTCTCACTGCGGAGCGCCTCGCGTTCTTCGTGCCTGTGCTCATCGCTGCCTCCGTCGGTATTGGTATTCCGCCGCTATTCTATCCAACCCGACGCCGGCCGCGGCGGCGTGCGCGCCGCCGGGATTCATGCCATCCTTTCCCGCGACCCCGTGCCTGCCGTCCCATGAAGGCCAGCGTTCCGCCTGTTCACCAGATCTCGCTGCGCGTGCGCGAGCTCGCGCAGCTGTTCAACTCGATGGACCCGACGCCCTTCCATCACAAGGATCTCGATCCTGACGCCGAGGAGTTCATCGAGAGCTGGGCGCAGGAATTTCCGCCCGACAGCCGCTTCCAGATCGTCGTTCACCTGCAGCAGCAGCCGGCCGAGAAGGATCCCGGCGCGCTCGTGGGCGAGGCGATCCACAACTTCTTCGACTACAAGGCGGGCATGGCGCAGCGCGAGCTGCGCAGGCTGTGGCGCGTGGGCCGGGCGAGCCTGCTCGTGGGCCTCGCGTTCCTCGCCGCGTGCCTGCTCGCCGCGAACGCGGCCGGCGCGCTGCTGAGCGATCCGGTGCGCACGCTCGCGCGCGAGAGCCTCACCATCGTCGGCTGGGTCGCGATGTGGCGCCCGATCCAGATCTTCCTGTACGAATGGTGGCCGATCGCGCGCCGCCGGCGCGTCTACCTCAGCCTGAGCCGCGCGCAGGTCCGCGTCCTGCAGCCGGGCTGAGCGCCCGGTATCGGATTTGCGCCCGGGCGCGTCTGTTGTAGGCTTTTTGCAAAGGAGCTCCACCCGGTGCGCATCCTGGTCGTGGAAGACGACGCGGTGCTGGCGGCGGCGCTGACGCGGGCGCTGCAGCAGGCGGCCTACGCCGTCGACCTGGTCGAAGACGGCGCGCAGGCCGAAGGTGCGCTCGCGGCAGGAGACTACGACCTCGTGCTGCTCGACCTGGCCCTGCCCCGCCTCGACGGGCTCGAGGTGCTCAAGCGGCTGCGGGCGCGCGGCTCGCACGTGCCGGTGCTCGTGCTCACCGCGCGCGACACGCTGCAGGATCGCGTCGCCGGGCTCGACCTCGGCGCCGACGACTACCTGACGAAGCCTTTCGACCTGCCGGAATTCGAGGCGCGGGTGCGCGCGCTGCTGCGGCGGGCGAACTACACCGCCGGCACGAGCCTCACGCACGGCAAGCTGCGCTTCGATAGCGCGGGCCGGCGCCTGTTCTGGGAGGACCGGCCGATCGACCTGTCGATGCGCGAGCTCGCCGTCATCGAGCTGCTGCTGTCGCGCCAGGGACGCGTGGTCAGCAAGGAGCAGATGCTCGACCACCTGTTCGGGTGGGGCGAGGGCGCCGGCTCCAACGCGATCGAGGTGTACGTGCACCGGGTGCGCAGGAAGCTCGAGCCGTTCGGCATCGACATCCGCACCGTGCGCGGCATGGGTTACCTGCTTGAGCGCCGCGGCGAGTGAACCGGGCGTCACGCTGCGGCGCAAGCTGCTCGCTTGGATCCTGCCGCCGCTGCTCGCCGTGTTCGTGCTGGACGCGGTCGGCAGCTGGTTCGTCGCGGCGCGGGTCTCGGCCAGGATCTACGACGCGGAGCTCGCGGAGATCGCGCGCGAGCTGCTGCTGCACGTGAGGACGCCGTCGCCGGCCGCGCTCGACTTCGAGCTGTCGCCCCAGGCCGAGCGCATCCTGCTGCTCGACGAATCCGACCAGGTCACCTACTCGGTGAGCTCCGGCGCGGGACAACTGGTGGCCGGCGACCCGCAGCTGCCCGCCGCCGTGCCCGGGCGCGACGGGATCGACTATGGCGACGCGACGCTCGGCGGCGTCCCGCTGCGCGTGGTGCAGCTCGCCGCGAGTCCGCCGGGCGGCGCCCCGGGGCAGACGGCGATCATCCGGGTGGCCGAGACGCTGAACAAGCGCCACCGGCTCTCGGAGCTGATCCTGGTCGGGATCATCGTGCCGCAGCTCGCCCTCATCCTCGTGGCCGCGCTGTTCATCGCGCTCGGCGTCGCGCGCGGGTTGCTGCCGCTCGCGCGGCTCAGGGAGGCGGTGGCCGCGCGCTCGCATCGCGATCTGTCGCCGATCGCGGTCGGCGGCGTGCCGGGCGAGGTGCGCCCGCTCGCCGAGGCGGTGAACGACCTGATGCGCCGGCTCGACGGTGTGCTCACCTCGCAGAACCGTTTCGTCGCCGATGCCGCGCACCAGCTGCGCACGCCGGTCGCCGGCCTCAAGGCGCACATCGAGGTCGCGCTGCGCGAGCAGGATCTCGAGCAGACCCGGCGGGCCCTTGCGCACCTCTATACGAGCGTCGAGCGGCTCTCGCGGCTGGTCGCGCAGCTGCTGACGCTCGCGCGCAACGAGCCGAGCGCGCTGCCCGCCGTCGCCTTCGCGCCGCTCGACCTGAACAGGCTGGCCCTGGAGACCACCATGGAATGGGTGCCCGAGGCCTACCGCAGGAGCATCGACCTGGGCTTCGAGGGGGCGCCCGCGGCGGTGACGGTCGAGGGCGATGCCGCGCGCCTCACCGAGCTCGTCAACAACCTGCTGGACAACGCGGTGCGCTACACGCGCGCCGGCGGCCGGGTCACGGTGCGCGTGATTCCCGGCGAGCGGCCGGCCGTCTCGGTGAGCGACGACGGCCCGCGCATCCCGCCGGAAGAACGGCAGCGCGTGTTCGAGCGCTTCCGCCGGCTGCTCGGGACGCACGCCGACGGCAGCGGGCTCGGCCTCGCGATCGCGCGCGAGATCGCGAACCTGCACGGCGCCGAAATCACGCTCGAGGACGACGTCGACGGCGTGGGCAACACCTTCAGCGTGAGTTTCCCGGCACCCGCCCCGCCGCCGCGCCCTGCAGCCGAAAGCATCGCGTAAGGTTCGCGTAACGGTCCCGTAATTCCTGGGAAAGTAGCGCGTCATCGCGCACTCCTAGTCTGGAGCCTCCGCGCCGAGAAGGAGGCCCCGGACATGCCGGGCATGCTGGCCGACCCCTCGATCTGGATCGCGCTCATCCAGATCTGCGTGATCAACGTGCTGCTGAGCGGCGACAACGCTGTGGTCATCGCGCTCGCCTGCCGCTCGCTCCCGCCGCGGCAGCAGCGCCAGGCGTTCGTCGCGGGCGCGGCCGGCATCGTCGTGCTGATGACCGCGCTCACGGCGGCGGCCGCCTACCTGCTCAGCCTGCGCTACCTCGAGCTGGTCGGGGCGCTGCTGCTGCTGTGGATCGGGGTGCGCCTGCTCGTCCCGGAGGACGACGCCGGCGACATCGAGGACAGCAGCGGCTTCTGGGCCGCAGTGCGGACCATCATCATCGCCGACATCGTGATGAGCCTGGACAACGTGCTCGGCATGGCGGCCGCGGCGCGCGGCCATCTCGGCATGCTGTTCGTGGGACTGATCATCACGATCCCGCTCATCCTGTTCGGCAGCGCGCTCATCATGCGGCTGATGGAGCGCTTCCCGATCTTCATCACCCTCGGCGCCGGGCTGCTCGGCTGGGTAGCCGGCGAGATGGCGGTCGCCGACCCCAGCGTCAAGAACATCGTCGGAACGCGCGCCCATGCGGTCGAAACGCTGGCGCCGCTCCTTGGCGCGCTCTCGGTGGTCGCGGTCGGCACGCTGCTCGCGCGCCGCCGCGCGGCATCCGGCATGCCGGAAAGGACCGGCCCGTGAAAAGCATCCTGGTGAGCGTGGAGGACGGCGGCCACCCTGGCCTCCACTACGTCGTCGACCTCGCGCGGCGCGAGCCGCTGCGCGTGCACCTGCTCAGCGTGCGCGCGCCGCTGCCGCAGTACGTCGGCCGCTTCTTCTCGGCCGATGCGATCCGCAGGCTGCACCGCGAGGACGGCGAGCGGGCGCTCGCCCCGGCCCGCCGCGTTCTCGACCAGGCCGGGGTCGAGCACCGCGACCACGTGCGGGTGGGCTACAAGGCCGAAACGATCGTGCGCGCCGCCCGCGAGCTGGGCTGCGAGCGGATTGTCCTGGCGGGCCAAGGGCCGGCGCTGCTTTCGAGAATGCGCCTCGGTACGGTCGCGGGCCAGGTTCGCCATCTGCTCGCGAGCGCGCACCTCGGCTGCGAGGTCGTGTAGCCCGCGCTGCGCCGCCGCGCGACCGCGCCGCGGCGATTGACGGTACCATTACGCCCGGAACCCAAGATAGGCGCCCGGCGCCCGCGCACGGCCGGGGCGAGGCGCCCGGGCCGTGGACAACGCGAACAACGCGATCTTCAGCATCGAGCAGGAGGAATTGCGCGGCGCGGCACGCACGGTCGCCGAGATCGAGTGGCTGCTGCTGATCCTGGTCCTGCTGTTCCTGGTCGTGTCGCACGTCACGCCGCTCGCGCGGCCCGCGATCCAGGCGGCGCTGCTCTTCTACGGCGCCTTCATCCTCGCGTTCCACTACGCCAACTTCTACCGCAGGGAGTCGCGCTGGAAGATCGCGATCGAGACCTGGGTGATGCTCGCGTTCATCACCTGGACCCTGTGGTTCACCGGCGACCTGTCGAGCCCGCTGCTCAACCTTTACCTGCTGGTGGTGATCACCAGCGCCCTCAGCCTGGGCAAGGCGGCCACCCTCGTCGAGATGGGGTTCATCGCCGCGTGCTACGTGCTGCTCGACTCGGCGCGCACGCCCCTGGCGTCGTGGTCCGTCAGGCACGGCCTGGGGCTGCTCGCCCAGCTCGCCCCGGTCATCCTGGTGGCCTACGTCACGACCATGTTCTCGGCCGACATCCGCTACGGCCTGAACAAGGCCAAGCAGCTCTCGGAAACCGACGAGCTGACGGGCGTGCTCAACGTGCGCGGGCTTTCGGCGCTGTTCGACCGCGCGTTCTCGCAGGCCGCGCGCTACGCGCGCCCGCTCAGCCTGCTGATGATCGACTGCGACAACCTGAAGGCGGTGAACGACCGCTACGGCCACGATGCCGGCAACGAGCTGCTCAAGCAGCTCTCGCGCAGCATCGTGCGCGAGCTGCGCGCGACCGATATCGTCGCCCGCTACGGCGGCGACGAGTTCGTGGCGGTGCTGCCGGAAACCGACCGCGGCCGCGCGCAGGAGGTGGCGCAGAGGATCGTCGAGGTGATCGCGCGCGAGCGGCTGCAGTTCCGCGGCCAGACGATCGAGAGCGGCGTGAGCGTCGGGATCGCGAGCTATCCGGAGGACGGGCGCACCATCGACAACCTCATGCTGCGCGCCGACAGCGCGATGTACCGCGCCAAGCAGACCGGCAGGGGGCGCGTCGCCTCCGCGGCGAGCTGAGGGCCGCGCTCAGTCGGGCGCGAGCGCGAACTCGCGCGCCGGCGAGGAGTAGCAGAGCACGATCTCCGCGGGATCGCTCCCGACGTTGCGGATCGCGTGCACCGCGCCGCGCGGCACCACCGAGCGCTCGCCCGCGGCGAGCGCGGCCTGCTCCGCGCCGAGCCGGCATTGCACCTTGCCGCGCACCACGTAGATCGATTCCTCGCAGTTGGCGTGCACGTGCGTATCGGTCGCCATGCCCGGCCGCAGCAGCATGCGGGCGAGCGACATCTCTCTGCTGTTGCCGACCTCGCCGCTCACGAGCCACTCGATCGAACCCCACTCGAACTCGTTGCGAATCGTCGCCTTCGATGCCTGCATGATCGCGTCCCTCGCTGCGTGGATGGCC
>JAKALD010000154.1 GCA_021813275.1 Pseudomonadota bacterium
GGTCGTCGTGGTGGACGGCGGCAGCGCGTACGCGACGCGCGCGCTTGCCGCACCGCTCGCCGACCGCGTGCTCGAGGCGCCGCGCGGCCGCTCCGTGATTAGAATCGCTCTTTGCGGAAGTGAGTGATGCCAATTCATTGGAGACACGGATCGATGGCGCCAATCGAAGGGCCCTTGCCATGACCTACCTGAAGTCGTTGCCCGAGGATGCGGTGCTGCTCCAGGTGTTCGACGCATTTCCGGCCACATCGAAGCCGCTTCTCGAATACCACGAGGTATTGCTTCGCGGGCCGTCTCCGCTTACCGTCGCGGAGCGCGAGCTGATCGCCGGCTTCGTATCGGCGCTCAACGCCTGCAATTACTGCCATGGCGTGCACGAGGCGACCGCGCGCGAGTTCGGGATCGCCGAGGGCCTGATGAGCCGGCTCCTCGAGGAGGTGGACGCCGCCCCGGTCGAGGAGCGCATGAAGCCGCTCCTGCGCTACGTAAAGAAGCTGACGCTCACGCCCTCCGAGATGACGCAGGCCGACGCGGACGCGGTGTTCGCCGTCGGCTGGACCGACCAGGCGCTGCACGACGTGGTGTCGGTTTGCGCGCTGTTCAACTTCATGAACCGTCTGGTCGAGGGCCACGGGATCCAGACGGGCCCGGAATACTTCCGCCTCGCCGCGAAGCGGCTGCACGACGGGGGCTATGCCGGGCTGCTGAAGCGGCTCGAGCCGCGCGGCGGGCGGTGAGTCAGCCCGCGAGCTGCGCCCGGAAGAACGCGATATTGGCGACGAGCCCCGGCAGCAGCCACTGAAACAGGCGCGCGACCCGCTGCACTTCGTCGAGCGGCGCGTCCTCGGCCGCCGCGGCGCGCAGCGCCGCCGAGCTCAGGCCGCCCGGATTCGGCAGCACCTGCGCGGCGCTTCTCACCGCGGCTTCGTGAACCCTCTGGCAGATTGCGGCGTAGTCGGCCCCTGCGACCACCGGCCTCAGGTCGGCCCAGGCGAGCGCGAAGTAGCTCGGCCAGCGCGCAAGCGCGCGGTAGTCGGTGTTGACGAAAGGCAGGCCGAGCGTCGCCTTGACCTCGGCGTAGACCGCGCGCGTCGGTGCGTCGGCGTGGTGATTTTCCATGAGAACGAACGGCACCTGGACGTCGGCGACGTGCCGCCCTTCGAAGCGCGGCGCCTCTCCGGCGCCCCGCATCTCGCCTTCCTCGAGGAGCAGCCGAACGAGCGTTGCAAGCAGGAGGTACGGGAAATTGCCGTGCGAGAATACCTCGATCATCTCGCGGATCTGCTCCAGCTCGCGCGGGCCGTAACCGGCATCGGCCAGCCGCTTCGCGATCGGCGGCGGCGAGAGCTTACCCACCTCGGCTTCGACCATTTTCCGGAGCGCACGGAACTCCCGCACGAACGGTTCGCTCGTGACGAGCGGCTTGGCGCCGCTCCAGAACGCCGCGAAGAAGGTCGGGTAGTGCGCGTAGGCCATCGTGACCACGCCCATCCACGGCACCTGCAGCGCCTGCTTCATGTCCTCGTACCAGCGCTTGCGCTCGCCGCTCGCGAGGTACTCCGGCAGGGGGTGGATGGCGGGAAGCGGGTCGGGGAAGACTCGGAGGAGCGCGTTCATCGTGAAATCTCCTTCTGGGAAACGATTCAGGCGGCGTCCGTCTGCCGGGCGAGCCCGGCGAGGACGAGAAACGCGAGGCACAAGCCGAGCGCGAGCGCATCTTCATCCAGCCGCGGCGAGAACACGAGGAAGAACCCGCGATCCTTGACGAGCGCCGAGAAGCTCGAGACGCAAAACGGGATCAGGAACAGCCTGAAGATCTGCCAGCGGTCCTGGCGCGCGCCGCCGCGCGAATGCACGCTCAGCAGGAACGCGAGCCCGACGATCGCGCTCACCCCGATCGAAGTGAGCCACAGGCGCGGCGCCGGCTCGAAGTAGAAGGCGCTCATCGTCAGGTACCAGATGAGGTAGCACCACAGCGCGGCCCGGCCCGCCGAGAGGCGCGAGAAATAGACGCAGAGCCGCTTCAGTGCGCCTGCCTGCGGGCGGGGGCGGGGTAAGCTTCGCGTCATCCGGACGACCAAACGAAGGCGGCCGACGATCCGCCCTGAGCTTCGAGGCGACTCCTACTATGGACGACCACTACGGCTCGAATTCGCGTCCGCCGAACCGCTGGCGCTTCGCGCTCGCCGTCCTCGGCGCGCTCGCCGCGGGCGCGATTCTCTGGTGGCTGTCGCCCCGCGCGCAGGCGTTCGGCTTCGACAGAACGGTGCGCGGGACCGAGGAGCTCATCCGCTCGTGGGGCGCGTGGGGCGTGGCCGGCTCGATCGGGCTCATGGTCGCGCATTCGTTCCTGCCGTTCCCCGCCGAGATCGTCGCGCTCGCGAACGGGATGGTGTACGGCCCGGTGTGGGGAGCGCTGATCACGTGGACTGGGGCGATGCTCGGCGCCGCATCGGCGTTCGGCCTCGCGCGGCTGCTCGGGCGGCCCGTGCTGCGGGGACTCCTTCCGCGCGAGTCGGTGAAAAGGATGGCCGAGTGGTCGCGCGAGCGCGGCGGCCGCGCGCTCCTCGTGAGCCGCCTGATCCCGGTCATCGCGTTCAACCTGATCAACTACGCCGCCGCGCTCACCGAGATCTCGTGGTGGACGTTTCTTTGGGCGACCGGCCTCGGGATCCTGCCGTTCACGATCGTCCTGGCGGTCCTCGGCGAGAACGTGCTCGCGATGCCGCTCTGGGGCTGGCTCGTGCTCGGGGCGGCTGCCCTCGCCGCGTGGCTCCTCCCCGGGAAGCGGCGCGCAAGAGCGCTCGGAGCCGGCCAGGCGCCGACGGAGCGCGATTCCTGATTCGTGCCCCGGCATGATCAGCCCGCGAGCCCCTCGAGCGAAGTGCCCTTTCCCTCGACGCCGAAGTAGCACCAGGGGAGCATCGCTGCCGCGCCGAGCAGCCAGAACGCGGCGAGCAGCGCGAGCGCGGCGCGCATGCCGTGCGTCGTGGCGACGGCGGTGAGCAGGAGCGGCGCGCCGAAGGCGCCGATCCGGCCGAAGGCGACCGAGAGGCCGATGCCGGTCGAGCGCAGCTGCGTCGGGAAGATTTCCGAGAAGGTCGGGTACGCCGAGATCCAGGCGCCGGTCGCGAAGAGGTTCGCGAGCGTGAAGCCGGCGAGTACCCAGCGCCAGTCGCCGGTGGCCGTCGCCGCGGCGAGCGCGAGCACACCGAGGGCGGCGAGGGCGTAGAACGCGGGAACCGTGAGCTTGCGCCCTGCGCGATCGAGCAGCAGCGTCACCGCGGCGCCCCCGGCGAGCGCGCCGACATTGCCGATCAGGTAGAACCACGGAACGAAACCGGAGCCGACGTGGATCTCCGGCAGGATGAACAGGGCGAGAAATGCGAATAGCCCGTAGTAGCCGGCCGCCTCGGAAAAATCGAGCAAGGCGCCAAGCGCTACGCGCCCGGGATAGCGAGTCACGAGCTCGCGCGTGTGCCGCCACACGCCCGCCGCTCGCCCGCGCCGGGGCGGCGCCGACGCTTGCCGATCGAGGAGCGCGCCGTTCAGCCGCGCTTGCTCGATGTCCGCGACGACCGCGGCGGCGGCTTCCGGTTCCCGGTGCGCGAGCAGCCAGCGCGGCGACTCTGGGATGAAGCGGCGCGCGAAGCCCGCGAAAGCTGCCACCAGCGCGCCGAAGCCGAAGGCGAAGCGCCAGCCCAGCTCCGGCGGCAGCCGGTTGAGCAGGTACAGCGAGACGAGCGCGGCGAGAATTGCGCCGAGCGGCCAGAAGTTCATCACCGTCGCGTTCGTCTTGCCGCGGTGTCGCGCCGGAATGAACTCGCTGATCGCGGCGTTGATCGCGGCGTATTCGGCGCCCACGCCGATCGCGGTGAGCAGCCGCAGGACCATGAGCGAGTTGTAGCTCCAGGCGAATGCGGTCAGGAAAGTGAAGGTCCCGTAGAGGAGCAGCGTGGCGAGGAACAGGCGTTTTCGGCCGTAGCGGTCGGCGAGATACCCGAACAGGTACGCGCCGAGCATGAGGCCGACGAACCAGATGCTCAGGATCCAGGAGGCCTGCAGGTTGCTCAGGTGCCAGAGCTCCTTGAAGACCGAGACGACGTTGTTGACGATCGTCACCTCGAAGGCATCGAGCAGCCAGCCGATGCCGAGCGCGGCGGTGATCGCGGTGTGCACGCGGTTCCAGCAGACGCGGTCCAGGCGCTCGAGAAGCGTCGAAGTCATTCTCCGGTTCCTTTCGTCTTGGTGGGGATCGCGCGCGGCGGCGCGCAGAAGCCTTGCGCAGGAACGCCGAGCGCGGCGTTGAATTTCGAGGAGAGGTTCTGGAAGGAAACGAGCGCGGTGAGCTCGAGGATCTCGTGCTCGCCGAAGTGCCCGCGCAGTCGCCCGCGCACGGCCTCGTCGACCCGCCGCGCCGGGTCGGTCATCGCTTTGGCGTAGGCAAGGGCGGCCTTCTCGCGCTCGGAATAGAGCCCGCTGCCCGCGTACTCTGCAAGCGCGGCGAGCTTATCGGGCGCCACCGAGCGCTCGAGCGCCGCGGCGCCGTTCAGGTCGACGCAGAACTCGCACCAGTTGATCTGCGAGACGCGGACCTGGACAAGAGCGCGCAGCCCGGGCTCGAGGGGCGATCCGGGACGATCGAGCGTCCGGTAGAGCAGCGTCAGCATGAGGAAGGCGCGCGGCAGGCGTGCCCAGAGCCTCGCGGACTCGAGCTCGGCGCCATACTTGCGGCGCTGGAGCCGCAGGATCAGCCGCGCGTACCAGGGCGGTCGCGCGCCGCGTACGCCTTCGCTCACGGTTGACGTTTGCATGTCGCTACCTCGCGCTCCGAGAGAAACGGAAGACCTTCGTATCAGGATGGAAGGCGTACCACGCGAACCAGTACGCCGTCACGGCGGGAAACTGCCGGCCATGCTCGTTCGAGACGGTCACGCTTTGCGTTGCGGAGTCGAAGCGGATGACGAAGCTGCGTCCGCCGACGCGGTCGGTGACCGGGCCGGCGGCCTTCGCAAGCTCGGTGAACGGGTACGCCTTGAATACGCCGCCGGCACCGATGCCGAGCACGCGCTCCTTGGCTGGAAAGAGGTCGCTCGCATGCGCGACCGGGAACATGAGCGCGCGGCTCCGCTCGTAGCCCGCGTACGGATCGCGATCGTAGTCGCGCGCGAAGCCGGTGTCGGTGGAGAGCACGAGCGTCCGGGGATGGCGCGAGCGCCAGTCGGCCCAGGTGGTGTGCGTGAGCGCAATTTCCTCGAGTCTCGCCCCCTTGAGCGGTCCGGAGATCGCCTTGTCGAGGAACTGCGACCAGAGCGACTGCGTCTCGCGATCGTAGAAGAGCACGTCGCTGTTGTAGAGCAGCCCCGAGACCCCGAAGGTGAGCGTCCGCCCGCCGAGCGAGGATCGGTACGCGACACCGGTGCCGCACAGCGGGCAGTAACTGACGAGCACGCGCTCCTCGCCGAGCCGGTCGTTGACGAGCTCGTGCCAGTTGAGGATGCGGATCGGGTAGGCCTTCGCGATCCCCTCCCAGACGAGCCCAAGCACCCGATCGTTGCCGCGCAGCGCGCGCGCCTTCGCCGCAGGCACGAACTTCGGCGAGTCGATCGCCGGGATGCCGTCCTTCGGCGGGCCGCCTTCGAGGATCTCGTTCGCGGGAACGAGCGCGCCGGAGACGTCGAATCCGTTCTTGAGGATCGGGCGGGCGCTCGCGCCCGGCGCGGCGCCGAGCACTGCGATTGCGCAGGCACAGGCAAGCGCTCCGACACAGGCATTCATGTTCCTTCTCCGTTCGTCACCTGCGCGCGAGCAATGCCGTCGCGTGCGCGGCGGGCATGTCGCGCAGCCACGCTTGCTCGAATGCCACGGGCGCGAGCGGTTTGCCGAACAGGAACCCCTGGACCTCGTCGCATTTCCTGCGCCGCAGGAAATCCGCCTGGGCCGCAGTCTCGACGCCCTCGGCCACGACGCGCATGCCGAGCGATTGTCCGAGGCGCAGGATCGCAGAGCAAACCGCCTCGGCGTGCCGGTCGCGGCCGATATCGTCGACGAACGACTTGTCGATCTTGATCGCGTCAACCGCGAAACGCCGCAGGTAGCTGAGCGACGAATAACCCGTGCCGAAATCGTCGATCGACACCCGCAGACCGAGCCCGCGCAGCTCGCCGACGGCAGCCACCGAGTGCAGGACGTCGCGCATCGCGGCGGTCTCGGTGATCTCGACCTCGACGAGCCCCGGCGGCGCCCCGGATTCGGCGAGCAGCCGCGAGAGCCACGCGGCCAGGTCCGCGCGGCCGAACTGCTGCGCGGAGAGATTCACTGCCACTCGCGGCGACCAGCCATAGCGCGCGCGCCAGGCGCGGATGCGCTCGCCGACGGCGCGCAAGACGAGCTCGGTGAGCGCATCGACGAGGCCAGTGGATTCGGCGATCGGGATGAACTTCGCCGGGCTCACCGGACCGCGCTCGGGGTGACGCCAGCGCAGCAGCGCCTCGGCCCCCGAGAGCGCAGCCGCGCCATCGCGCGCGAGCTCGAACTTGGGCTGCAGGACGACGAACAGCTCGTCGCGCTGCAGCGCGCGCTCGAGGTCCTGCGCAAGGAGTTGATGCTCGCGCGCCTGCTCGGCAAGATCGGCCGAGTAGAATTGGTACTTGCAGGCGGGGTCTTCGTAAGTTCGCGAGAGCGCGAGCTCGGCCCGCGAGACCAGATCCTCGCCCGAGACGTCCGGCCCGTCGGTCTGGGCGATCCCGATCCGGACGGCGAGCGACACCTCGTTGCCCGCCGAGACTTCGATCGGCGGCGCCGCGTGACGCAGGAGCCGTTCGGCGAGCGAGTGCGCCTCGTGCGGTGGAATCTCACCGCCGCGCGCCACGGCAAAGCGGTCTGCACCGATGCGCGCGAGGAGATCTCCGGGGGCGGCGGCGTGCTGCAGGCGGCGAGCGAGGGCGCACAGCACGCGCTCGCCGGCCTGCGCACCGTAGGTCGAGTTGACGAGCCGGAAGCGCTGGACATTGAGGTGCAGCAGAGTCACCGGGTTTGCCGCCTCGCCCTGATGGGCGAGGAACTCGAGCAGGGCGGCCCCGTTCGGCAGGCCGGTCGACGGGTCGTGGTGCGTGAGAAAGCGCGCGCGCTCTTCGGCCATTTCGCGGTCGCGCCGGCGGCTCTCGGCCACCTGCGCGAGCATCGCATCGTGCGCCGCGATCAGCTCGCCCATCTCGTCGCGCCGCCGCGTGCCGAGAACGAAGGCCTCGGCGTGCTCCGGATCGGCGCCGGCGGCGAGCGAGCTCTCGCGCAGCCGTAGCAGCGGCCGGAGCAGCGAGAGGTCCAGGATGAGCATCGTGCCGACGGTCACGACGACGACGATGATTCCGACGAGCCCCGCGACGCGCAGGAGGTAGGCCCGCAGTCGAGCGGGCACGGCGCTCGCTTCGACCCTCGCGACGACGGTCGCGCGCGCAATCGCGTGACTGAGCCACGCTGCCGTCAGCGTCCGACCGCCGTCCCCGGTTCCCGCGAGCCCGGCCATGTCGCCGCGGGCCGCGGCGAAAGGCGGCGCGGGCGGCTCGCCGCCCTGGGCAATCAAGGCGCCCCGCGAATCGTAAATCGCGACCGAGCGCAGGCCGTAGAGGCCGATGACCGAGGAGGCGGCCTTCGCGGCGTCCGCGCCGCGAGCCCCGGCGAGCGCCGATTCCACCATTATCTGCGCCCGAGCGGCGACTCGCTGCCATTCGGTGCGCTCGAACCGTCGCCCGGAAGGCACGAGAATCACGCTCTCAACCGCGACGATAAGCGCGAACACGCCGAGCGTGATCCGCCAGCATAGTCGGCAACGCAAGAGCGGTCTCCAGATCGTCATTCGGGTCCTTGCTCGCCTTTATGCGCATCCGTCCGCGGACGTACCCCACCCGAGGCTCGGCTGCGCACGTAATTCGCGGGCGGCGTGGCATTTCGGCCACTTCGCGGGCGCGCTCACCTCTACCCTGGAAAATAAGTCGAAAACCACGGCCGCATCCTTACGTCGAAGTGCAGCGGTGCGGGAGTGCCGTAGACCGGATTCGATGGCCCGGCTCGGCGTGCGACAGGGCCGGGCAGCCCAGGTCAGGTGATCGTTGCGCGGGCGAGCTGGATGCCGGCTACTGCCCGGGCGCCGATTCACGGCGTTTTCGGGAGGATTCCGTGACGCGAAGCGAGCTCGTGAGGACAGCTGTGATCGCGGCGGCTACGCTGCTTCCGGTCGTGGCGTTTGCCGGACCTGCGGCCGAGCCCTACGGCACTGCGAAGTTCGAAAGCTACGCGGATATCGACCGGATCAAGCAGCTGAAGGTGGTGTGGGATTTCAACTTTCAGGATCCGAGAACGATCGCGGTGGTGCTCAACAACCTCAACGCGCTCCTCAAGGCCACGGAAAGCTACGGGCCGCGCGAGATCGATCCGCTCAAGGTGGTCATCGTCTCCCATGGGCCCGAGGTGGTGCTCTGGGCGAAAAAGAACTACCCGAAGTACAAGGAGATCGTCGATCGTGCCGCCAGCTTCGCGAAGCAGGGCGTGCGCTTCGAGGTATGCCGCAACGACGCCGCAGCGCTCGGCTTCAAGCCCGAGAACCTCGACGGATTCGTGACCGTGATCCCCGCGGGACCGCAAGATCGGAA
>JAKALD010000155.1 GCA_021813275.1 Pseudomonadota bacterium
CTCGGCGACGTGAACGTGGAGGCGGCGGCACGTGCGGCCGCCTCGCTCGGGGGCGAGGCGCGCGCGCTCGAAATGGATGTCGGCGACCCGCGGGCGGCGACGCGCGCGATGCAGCGCATCGCCGCCGAGCGCGGTCGCATCGACATCCTGGTCAACAACGCCGGGATACTGACGACCGGCCCGGTCATCGATGCCGCGATCGAGGACTGGGATCGGGTCTGCCGCGTCAACTTGTCCGGCGTGTTCTACTGCACCAAGGCGGTCCTGCCGTGGATGCTCGAGCGGCGCTCGGGAAAGATCGTCAACATGGCCTCGGTGTCGGCTGCGAGGGGGGGCGGCGCGTTCGGCAACGTGCTCTACGGGGCGACCAAGGCCGGAGTCGTCGCGCTCACGAAGGGCTTCGCCCGCGAGCTGGCCCCGTTCGGCATCAACGTCAACGCGATCGCGCCCGCCGTCGCGGAGACGGGCATGACCAGCTCGCTGCTCACGCCGGAGCGCCGCCGTGCCGTGCTCGCTTCGATACCGCTCGGACGCCTCGCCACGCCCGAGGAGATTGCACGCATCGCGGCGATCCTCGCCTCGGACGTGTCCCGCTATGTCACCGGTGAAACGATCGCGGTGGACGGCGGCTACCTCACGCGGTAGCCCGATGACTACGCGCCCGCGCAACCGCCGCCGCGCCGCGGCCTCAGCTGCCCGGCAGGCCGTGCACCTCCGGGAAGAACAGGTCCTTCCAGGACTTGGGCTTCACCTTGATCGAGCCGATGCCGTACATGAAGTCCGCGTAGGTGGTGACCTTCAGCGGCGTCATGGTGAACTTCACCTGCGGGTCGTCGAGGACCTTGAGCGGCAAGTCCTGGGGGCCCTTGTAGTCCGCCCACTTGATGTAGTTCGCGGCTGCGGCGGTCTTATCCCGGTTGATTTCGGCGATCGCCTCCTTGAACGCGGCGAGGAACGCGCGATAGATCTTAGGATTCTTCCTGCGGAATGCGTCCGTGGCCCAGACGACCGTGAAGGTGTGCGGGCCGCCGACGATCTTGTACGAATCGAGCACGGTATGAATTCCGGGGTGCTCGAGCTCCTGGTACTGGAACGGCGGCGCCGTGAAGTGCGCCGTGATCTCGCTCGCGGGCGAGAGCAGCGCCGCCATGCCGTCGGGATGCTTCAGCGAGACCGTCAGCCGGTCGAGCTCTGCGTAGTGCTCCTTGCCGAACGCCTTGGCGGCGGCCATCTGCAGGTTCACCGCCTGGAAGGACACTTTGACTGCCGGCAGGGCGATGCGGTCCTTGCCGGTGAAGTCCTTGATGCTCTTGACGCTCGCGTCGCGGGTGTTGAGGTACAGCGGCATGGTGCTCATCGCGCACACGCCGCGCACGTCGAGATTGCCGCGGGTCTTCGCCCAGAGCGTGATCAGGGGCGCGATGCCCCCCGATGCGAAATCGAGGGTCCCGGAGAGCGGTGCGTCGTTCATCACGTTCCCCGCGGCGAATGTCGCCCACTTCACCTTGACATCGCCGAGCCCCGCCTCTTTCGCGTGCTTCTCGAGCAGCTTCTGGTGCTCCATGTACATCAGCGGAAGATAGGCGACGCCGTACTGCTGCGCGATCCTCACCTCGCCGACTTCCGCGCGCACCGGCAGCGCGGCCGCAGCGGCGAGCGCCGCAGCTGCGCAAAGCCACTTCGCCTTGCCCTTCATGGTTCGCTCCTCCTCGTGGCAGGGCGCGCCCCGGCGAATCGGACCCCCGCTCGCCGTTGTAGTGCGCGCCGCGAGTCCGCACTGTGCCGCAGGCGCGCGGGCCGGGTAACCGGGCGTTGCGGTGGCGCACGCTCTGGCTTGCGGGATGCCGGCATCGCGAGCGGCCTGCCCGCTACGGAACACGCCGCGTGAGCGCCCGGACGTACGATTTCGTGGTCGTGGGTGCAGGCTCGGCGGGCTGCGTGCTCGCCAACCGGCTCAGCGAATCCGGCCGCTACCGCGTCCTCCTGCTCGAAGCCGGGCCGGAGGACCGTTCGTTCTGGATCCATCTGCCGATCGGCTACGGCAAGACCATGTTCCACGAAGTCTACAACTGGGGCTTTTACACCGAGCCGGATCCGGGAATGAACTCGCGGAAGATCTACTGGCCGCGCGGGCGCGGGCTCGGGGGATCGAGCTCGATCAACGGCCTGATCTTCATCCGCGGCCAGCCGCAGGACTACGACCACTGGGAAAAGCTCGGCAACCGCGGATGGGGCTGGAAGGACGTACTGCCGTATTTCATCCGTTCGGAGCACAACACGCGCGGTGCGAGCGCCTGGCACGGGGCGGACGGGCCGGTGTGGTGCTCGGACATCGGCGAGCGCCACGAGCTGATCGAGGCGATCATCCGCGCCGCCGGCGAGCTCGGGATCGCGCGCAACGACGACTTCAACGGCCCGACGCAGGAAGGCGCGGGCTACTACCAGCTTTTCACGCATCGCGGCTGGCGCTGCAGCAGCGCGGACGCGTACCTGCGCCCGGCCCGCAAGCGCGCCAACCTGCGGATCGAGACCGACGCGTTCGCGACTCGGGTGCTCTTCGAGGGAAAGCGCGCAAGCGGCGTACGTTACGAGCGGCACGGCGAGCAGCTCGAGGCGCGCGCCGCCCGCGAGGTGATCGTCGCCGCGGGCGCGATCCAGAGCCCGCAGCTGCTGCAGCTCTCGGGCGTCGGCGACGCCCCGCTTCTCGCCTCCATGGGCATATCCGTCGTGAGCGACGTACCCGGCGTTGGCAAGAACCTGAGCGATCACCTGCAGCTTCGCGTGATGTACAAGGTGGCGAAGCCGATCACGACCAACGACGACTTGCGCACGCTCTGGGGAAGTGCCCGGATCGGCCTCAAGTGGCTGCTGTTTCGCAAGGGACCGCTCGCGATCGGGATCAACCAGGGTGGTTTGTTCGCGCGCGTTCTGCCCGAGTCGGAGACGCCGGACATCCAGTTCCATTTCGCCACGCTCTCGGCGGATCTCGCCGGCGCCAAGCCGCATCCCTGGTCGGGCTGCACGTTTTCGGTCTGCCAGCTGCGTCCCGAGTCGCGCGGCACCGTGACGATCCGCTCGCGCGAGGCGAAGGAGCCGCCGGCGATCCGGCCGAACTACCTGTCGGCGGAGCTGGATCGCCGCTGCGCGATCGAGGCGCTCAAGCTCACGCGGCGCCTCGCCGCGACTCGGGCGCTCGCGCCCTATCTCGTCGAGGAGTTCCGGCCCGGCGCCGGCGCGCAAAGCGACGAGGAGCTGCTCGGGTTCGCGCGCGAGCACGGCGCGACGATCTTCCATCCCTCCGGCACGTGCAGGATGGGCGCGGATCCGCTCGCGGTGGTGGACGAACGTCTGAGGGTCAAGGGGACCGCCGGCTTGCGTGTGGCGGATTGCTCGATCATGCCCATGCTCGTCTCGGGCAACACCCATGCGCCCGTGGTCATGATCGCCGAGAAGGCCTCGGCGCTGATACTCGAGGACGCTGCAATCACATAGCGAGCGCCGCGCGACGCATTTGCGTTTCGGCGGGGCGCTCACTAGACTCGCCCGCACCATGAAGGCGGTCCGCATCGGCGCCGGCCTCGGCTTCTACGGCGACTCCTGGCGTCCGGTGCGCGCCTCGATCGAGCGCGGCGGGGTGCAGTACGTCGCCTCCGACCATCTCTCCGAGCTCACGCTCGCGATCCTGCAGAAGGACCGGCAGAAGGATCCATCCGCCGGCTACGCGCGCGACGCGCTGCCCATGCTCCTCGAGCTATGGCCGCTCGCCGCGCCGCGCGGCGTGAAATTCGTGATGAATGCGGGCGGCCTCAACCCCGAGGGCCTGCGCGCGGCGCTCGCGGCCGCCTTCCGCGCGAAGGCGTGGAAGGCGCGCATCGCCACGGTGAGCGGCGACTCCGTCATCGAGCGGCTCGACGAGCTGCGCGCCGCGGGCGAGGCGCTTGCCCACATGGACTCTGGGGCCGACATCGAGGACGTGCGCGAGCGGCTGCTCTTTGCCAACGCCTACCTGGGCGCGCAGCCGATCGCCGAAGCGCTCGCGCGCGGCGCGGACATCGTGCTCACCGGGCGCGTGGCCGACGCCGCGCTCTCGCTCGGGCCGCTCGCGCACGAGCTCGGCTGGCGCTGGGACGACTGGGACCGGCTCGCGCAGGGGCTCACCGTCGGCCACCTGCTCGAGTGCTCCGGGCAGGCGAGCGGTGGAAACTTCGGCTCGGCGCTCGAGTGGGCGAAGATCCCGGATCTGCTGCACCTCGGCTATCCGATCGCCGAGGTGAGCGCAGACGGCGCGGCGCTCCTCACCAAGGCGCCCGGCACCGGCGGGCGCGTCTCGTTCGACACGCTGCGCCAGCAGCTGCTCTACGAGGTGCACGACCCGCACGCCTACGTCTCGCCGGACGTCGTCCTCGACATGGGCACGCTGCGCCTGGAGGACCTCGGGGACGAGCGCGTGCGCGTCACAGGCGCCGCGGGCGCACCGCGCCCCGCGAAGCTCAAGATCGTCGCCGGCTACCACGACGGCTGGATGGGCACGGGCATGATCGGCTTTTCGTGGCCGGACGCCTACCGCAAGTGCGAGGCGGGCGCCGCGATCATCCGCGCGCTCGTGGCCGAGCACGGCCTTCCGGTCGAGGACACGCGCGTCGAATACGTCGGCTACGACTCGCTGCTCGGCGCGAACGCCGATCCCGCCTGCCGCGAGCAGCTCAATGAGTGCTTCCTGCGAATGACGGTGCGCTCGCGCGAGAAGCGCGCGGCGGAGGCCTTCGCGAGGCTGTTTCCGTGGCTCGGCCTGTCCGGCCCGCCCTACGCCGGCGGCTTTCACGGCATCGAGCGCGCCAAGGAGCTGCTCGGCGTGTGGCCGACGCTCGCCGCGCGTGAGCAAATCGAGCCGCACGTCTCGGTGAGCGTGGAGGACGCGTGATGCGCGTGCCGCTGTGGAGAATCGCGCACGCGCGAAGCGGCGACAAGGCCGATCGCGCCGACATCGGGCTGTTCGCCTACGACGCCGCGACCTACGCCGTGCTCAAGCGCGAGGTCACGCGCGAGCGCGTGGCGGCGCACTTCGCGGCGCTCGCGCGCGGCCCGGTCGAGATCTACCCGCTCGACAACCTGCTCGCGCTCAAGATCGTGCTCGACGGGGCGCTCGAGGGCGGGGCGGCACGCAGTCTGCGCATGGACAACCTCGGCAAGAACGTCGCCGCGGCGCTGCTCAGGATGGAAATCGAGGCGCCTGAAACGCTGCCGCGGCTCGCCGCGTCGGGCTGAAGCGCACGGCCGAAATCGGCTATCATCGCGGTCCCGCCGGGATTCCCCCAGCATGAAGCTCGCCACACTCAGGGACGGGACGCGCGACGGCACGCTGGTCGTCGTTTCGCGCGACCTCGGGCACGCGCTCAAGGCCGACCACCTCGCCCCAACGCTGCAGGCCGCGCTCGACGACTGGGACTACCTCGCGCCGCAGCTCGAGCAGCTCTCCAACGAGCTCGACGCAAATCGCGGCGGCCGCGCGTTCGCGCTCGAGCCCGCGCAGCTGATGGCGCCGCTGCCCCGCGCCTACCAGTGGGCCGACGCGAGCGCCTACCTCAATCACGTCGAGCTCGTGCGCAAGGCACGCGGCGCGCCGCTGCCGCCCGAGCTGAGGAAGGAGCCGCTCATGTACCAGGGCGGCTCCGACTCGATGCTCGGCGCCCGCGAGGACATCGTGCTCGCGAGCGAGGACTGGGGCATCGACCTCGAGGCCGAGGTCGCGGTGATCACCGGCGACGTGCCGATGGGCGTCGAGCGCGACAAGGCGGCGCAGCACGTCCGGCTGCTCGTGCTGGTGAACGATGTGTCCCTGCGCAATCTCGTTCCCGCGGAGCTCGCCAAGGGTTTCGGCTTTTTCCAGTCGAAGGCCTGGACCGCGTTCTCGCCGGTGGCCGCGACGCCCGACGAGCTGGGCGACGCCTGGGACGGCAGGCGCGTGCACCGGCCGCTGCTCGTCCACGTGAACGGCGCCGAGCTCGGCCATCCCGACGCCGGGCGCGACATGAGCTTTCACTTCGGGCAGCTCATCGCGCACGCGGCCAGGACCCGCCCGCTCGGCGCGGGCACGATCATCGGCTCGGGCACCGTGTCCAACCGCGACCGCTCCACCGGCTGCGGCTGCCTCGCCGAAAAGCGCGCCCTCGAGACGATCGAGCACGGCGAGCCGCGCACGCCCTTCCTGCGTTACCGCGACCGCGTGCGCATCGAGATGCTCGACGCCGAGGGACGCTCGATCTTCGGCGCCATCGACCAGCAGGTGGCGCCGCTCCACAAGAGCGTCGCCGCGGATGCCGAACCTGCGCCCGCGGAAGCGAGCCGTGGCTGAGGCGCGCCGGCGGCGAGCCCGATGACTTCCCGCGCCGCATCCGCTCGCCTCTGGTTTGCGCTCGGCGCCCTCGCCTGCGCGGGCCTGCTCGCCTACGCGCTCGTCCTGCAGTACTTCCAGGGCCAGGATCCGTGCCCGCTGTGCCTGGTGCAGCGCGCGTTCTTCACCCTCTTCATGGCGGCGTTCCTCGTCGGCGCGCTGCATAACCCCGGCCGTACCGGCTCGGTCGTGTACGCGGTGCTCGGGCTGCTCGCGGCCGCCGGCGGCTTCGCGGTCGCGGCTCGCCAGGTCTGGCTGCAGCACCTGCCCAAGGACCAGGTGCCCGCCTGCGGACCGGACCTGTACTTCATGCTGCAGAACTTTCCGCTCGCGCGCACCTTGGAGAAGCTCTTCACCGGCACCGGCGAGTGCGCGGAGGTGAAGTGGCGGCTGCTCGGCCTGTCGATCGCGGAGTGGTCGCTCGCGTGGTTCGCCGCGCTCGCGCTGTACGCGCTCTGGCTCGCGGCGCGCGCGCAGCGCTCGCGGCGCACCTGAGCCGGATTCACCGGGGGAAAGAGTCGCGCATCGGACAGGGGGATAAGGTGGCCCTGGCGGGCCGCGCCACCCTTGCGTGCGCGTCAGTGCTGCCCCGGGCTCCCCATGCAAGGGGGTTGACAACGATCCGTTCCGGATGGAACAGTCCGTGCTCGTCAGCGGGACGAAGCGCGACGAAACAACAAATCGCAGTACCTTTGGGAGGCGCGGCATGCGCATGAGGGGATGGGCAGTAGGGGCGCTGCTATGCGCGCTGTGGGCATCGGGGGCGATCGGGGCGACCCCCGCTGAGGAAGTAAAGTCGCTCGTCGACGCCAACCGCATGGCCGAGGCGTACGCCTACGGCCTGCAACATCGCGAAGCCTTCGGCGAGCCGAGCTTCGACTTCTACTTCGGCATCGCGGCGGTGGACACGGGCCACGCGGGCGAAGGCGTGCTCGCGCTCGAACGCTACATCCTTCGCTATCCGGACAACGTATCGGCCCGGCTGCAGCTCGCGCGCGGCTACTTCATTCTCGGCCAAGACGCACGCGCGAGGGAGGAATTCGAGGCGCTCAGGAAGCTCTCGCCGCCGCCTGACATCGCGGCGACGATCGACCGTTACCTGGACGCGATCCGGCTGCGCGAGACGCGCTACACGCTGAGCACGGGCCTCTATATCGAGGCGGGCGTCGGCACCGACTCGAACGTCAACGGCGGCGTGGCGGACGCCAACATCACTCTGCCCGCGCTCGGCCCCGTGATCGTCGCGCAGGCGGGCACCAAGCAGTCCGACACCTTCACGTTGCTCGGGCTGGGCGGCTACGTCAGCAACCCGATCGCCCCGGGGATTGCCCTCTACGGCAACGGCGAGGCCAGCCTGAAGAGCAACAGCAAGCAGAGCAATCGCCAGTACGATCTCGGCAACTACGCGCTCGGCGGCGGCGTGTCGATGCTGCGCGAGAAGAACCTTTACCGCCTGGGCGTGAGCACGACCCTGCTCGAGCTCGGCTCGAGCCGCTTCCTCAGCACCACGGGGCTGCAGGTGCAGTGGCAGCGCCAGTTGAGCGAGCTGCAGGCGTTCACGCTCGGCGCGCAGACCGCGCGGCTCGACTACCCGGGCGCGAACAGCCCTAGGAACGCCGATTTCGTGGGCGTCACGGCCGGCTACCGGCGTCTCTTCAGCTACGCCTGGCAGCCGATCCTGAGCGCCGAGCTGAGCGCCGGACACCAGCGCTCGCTCGCCTCCCGCCCCGACCTGGTGCCGAACACCTGGGGGGGGCGGATCGGGGTGAGCTTCACCCCGGCGCCCAAGTGGGGGGTGTCGGCTGACTACCTGTACCAGAAGAGCAATTACGAGGGCTCGGATGTAATCCTCGGCGTGACGCGCGAGGACCGCTACGAGGCGTACGACGCCGCCGTCTCCTATCTGTACACGCGCCATCTTTCGTTCCGCGGCGAGCTCACGAGCGCGCGCAACCGCTCGAACATCGAGCTTTACAGCTTCCCGCGCGACATCGTGCTCTTCAAAGTGCGCTACGAATTCAACTAGGAAGGGGAAATCGTGAGAATTTCTCGTGCAGCATTTCTTGTCGGTGCGGCGCTCGCGATTGGCACGTCCTTTTCCTACGGTGCGGAGCGCGCCGGGCGGGTGCTGATCGCCGCGGGCGAAGTGACCATCGTTCGCGACGGGCAGCGCATCGCCGCGCAAGGCGGCACCG
>JAKALD010000156.1 GCA_021813275.1 Pseudomonadota bacterium
GGAAGTCGCCAACATCCTGATCCAGGAGGGCTTCTCGACCCTCGAGGAGGTCGCCTACGTGCCGATCCAGGAGATGATGGAGATCGAGGCGTTCGACGAGGGCACCGTCAACGAGCTGCGCAGCCGCGCGCGCAACGCGCTGCTGGTGCAGGAAATCGCGAGCGAGGAGAAGGTCGAGGGCGTCGGCCAGGACCTGCTCGCGCTCGAGGGCATGGACAATGCGCTCGCCGCGAAACTCGCCGAGAACGGCGTGCGCACGCGCGACGAGCTCGCGGACCTCGCCGTGGACGAGCTCTCCGAGATGACCGGCATCGACGCCGAGCGCGCCAAGACGCTGATCATGGCGGCCCGCGCGCACTGGTTCGCGGAAGCAGCCTCCGAGGAACAGAAGGAGGTTTCGTAACGTGGCCCAGACGAGCGTCGCCCAATTCGCCAGCGAGCTGAAGGTCCAGCCTTCGGTGCTGCTGGAGCAGTTGCGCGCTGCCGGCGTGGACAAGCGCGTGCCCGAGGACTGGCTGAGCGAGCAGGACAAGTCGCGGCTCCTCGAATACCTGCGCAAGATGCACGGCTCGGCCGAGCCGAAGACCAAGATCACGCTGACGCGCAAGCAGACCAGCGAGATCAAGAAGTCCGACGCCTCGGGCAAGGCGCGCACGATCCAGGTCGAGGTGCGCAAGAAGCGCGTGTTCGTGAGGCGCGAAGCGGGCGAAGCCGGCGCGCCCGGGGCCGGCGTCGAAGCGCCGGCGGCGGAGCTCACCGCCGAGCCGGCGGCCGCGATCGACGCGAGGGAGCTCGAGCTGCGCGAGGCCGAGTCACGCCGCCAGGCGCAGCTCGCCGAGCTGCAGGCGGCGGAGCTGCGCGAGAAGCAGGAGCGCGAGCGGCGCGAGGCCGAGCAGAAGCAGGCCGAGCGCGCCGCGCAGGCGGCGCTCGAAAAGGCGCAGGCGGCGCCGGCGCCCGCGGGCACGGAAGGCACGCTGCACGCTCCGAAGCCGAAGGGCGAGGAAGCCAAGGCCGCCAAGAAGCCGAAGAAGATCGCCAAGACGACGGTCCTGCGCGACGATTCGGTCCGGCGCCGCACGATCAAGACGCGCGGCGACTTCGGCGGTGGCGTCGCGGGCTGGCACGCGCGCGGCGGAAATCGTCATCGGGCCGCAGCAGGCGTGGCGGCGGAGCAGCAGACCTTCGCACAGCCGATGGAACCGGTCGTGCGCGAGATCGCGGTTCCGGAAACGATCACCGTGGGCGAGCTGGCGCACCGCATGTCGGTCAAGGCCGCCGAGGTGATCAAGGCGCTGATGAAGCTAGGCTCGATGGTGACGATCAACCAGGTCCTCGACCAGGAAACCGCGATGATCGTCGTCGAGGAAATGGGCCACAAGGCCAAGGCGGCGAAGCTCGCCGGGCCGGAAGACTATCTCGCGGAAGCGGAACAGGGCGCGGAGGTGGCGCTCGAAGCGCGCCCGCCGGTGGTCACGGTGATGGGACACGTCGACCACGGCAAGACGTCGCTGCTCGATTACATCCGCCGCACCAAGGTGGCCGCGGGCGAAGCGGGCGGAATCACCCAGCACATCGGGGCCTATCACGTGGAGACCCCGCGCGGCGTGGTCACGTTCCTCGATACGCCGGGCCACGAGGCATTCACCGCGATGCGCGCGCGCGGCGCGCAGGTGACCGATCTCGTCATCCTGGTCGTGGCGGCCGATGACGGGGTCATGCCGCAGACGATCGAGGCGATCCACCACGCCAAGGCGGCCGACGTTCCGCTGGTCGTCGCGATCAACAAGATCGACAAGGCGGGGGCCAATCCTGACAAGGTCAAGCAGGAGCTGCTCAACCACGGCGTGGTGCCGGAGGAGTACGGCGGGGACTCGCCCTTCGTCGCCGTGTCGGCGAAGACCGGGCAGGGCATCGACGAACTGCTCGAGCGCGTGCTGCTGCAGGCCGAAGTGCTCGAGCTGAAGGCCCCGGCCGAGGCGCCTGCCAAGGGCGTCGTGATCGAGGCGCGCCTCGACAAGGGGCGCGGGCCGGTCGCGACCGTGCTGGTCCAGTCGGGCACGCTCAGGCGCGGCGACGTGGTGCTGACGGGCGCGGTGTACGGGCGCGTGCGCGCGATGCTGGACGAGAACGGCAAGGCCGTACAGGCGGCCGGGCCGTCGATCCCGGTCGAGATCCAGGGATTGTCCGGCGTGCCGACCGCGGGCGAAGAGATGGCGGCGCTCGCCGATGAGCGCAAGGCGCGCGAGATCGCGCTGTTCCGCCAGGGCAAGTTCCGCGACGTCAAGCTCGCCAAGCAGCAGGCCTCGAAGCTAGAGAACGTGTTCGAGCAGATGGCCGAGGGCGAGAAGAAGGTGCTCGCGCTGGTCATCAAGGCGGACGTGCAGGGCTCGCAGGAGGCGCTGGTCCACGCGCTCACGCGGCTTTCGACCGACGAGGTGAAGGTGAGCGTGGTGCACGCGGCCGTCGGCGGGATCACGGAATCCGACGTCAACCTGGCGCTCGCCTCGCGCGCGGTGATCATCGGCTTCAATACCCGGGCCGACTCCGCGGCGCGCAAGCTGATCGAATCGGCCGGCGTCGACGTGCGCTACTACAACATCATTTACGACGCGGTCGAGGAGATCAAGGCGGCGCTGTCCGGCATGCTCGCGCCCGAGCGCAAGGAGCAGGTGATCGGGCTGGTCGAGGTGCGGCAGGTGTTCCGCATCTCGAAGATCGGCACGGTGGCGGGCTGCTACGTGCTCGATGGCCAGGTCAGGCGCGGCACGCAGGTGCGCGTGCTGCGCGACAACGTGGTGATCCACACCGGCGAGATCGACACGCTCAAGCGCTTCAAGGAGGACGTGCGCGAGGTCAAGGCGGGGTTCGAATGCGGCATGTCCCTCAAGAATTTCCAGGACCTGAAGGAAGGCGACCAGATCGAGGTCTTCGAGGTCCTCGAGGTCGCGCGCAGTCTTTAAGAACTACGATGTGCTGCGGCGCAGAAGAGCCTGCGCCGCAACACGAAACGTTCGGGAAAAGCGAAGCAGGCGGACCGAGCATGGTTCGGCGCAGCGGGCGGCCGCAGAAGGTCGCCGACCAGATTCAGCGCGAGCTTTCCGAGATCCTGCGGCGCGAGCTGCGCGATCCGCGCGTCGGGATGATCACCCTCACCGGCGTAGAGCTGTCGCCGGACTGCGCGCATGCCACCGTCTACTACACCTGCCTGGAGCATTCCCACGCCGAGGAAGCCGGCGCGGGGCTGCGTCGCGCCGCGGGTTTCCTGCGCTCGCAGCTCGCCAGGCGCATCAAGCTCTACGGCACGCCCGAGCTGCGCTTCGTGTACGACCAGTCGATCGAGCGCGGGGCGCACCTGAGCCAGCTGATCGACAGCCTCAGCCGCGAAAACAAGCATTGATTCCTCGCGAACGCGCCGCCGCACGCCGCGCGCTGGACGCGGTGCTGCTGCTCGACAAGCCCACGGGATTCACTTCGAACGCCGCCCTGCAGCGCGCGAAGCGCCTGCTGCGGGCGGAGAAGGCGGGGCACGCCGGCACGCTCGACCCGCTCGCCTCGGGCCTGCTGCCGGTGCTGCTCGGGGAAGCGACCAAGTTCGCCGATGGCCTGCTGGGGGCGGACAAGGAGTACCTCGCCACGCTGCAGCTCGGCACCGCCACCACCACGGGCGATCTCGAGGGCGAGATCATCGAGCGCCGCCCGGTCGCGCTCGACGCGGCGAGGATCGAATCCGCGCTCGCGCGCTTCCGCGGCCCGGTCGAGCAGGTACCACCCATGCACTCGGCGCTCAAGCGCGGCGGCCAGCCGCTCTACAGGCTGGCCCGCCAGGGGCGCAGCGTGGAACGCGCGCCGCGCCGCGTCTCGATCCATTCCCTGGAGCTGCTGGGGTGGAACGGCGACTCGCTCGAAATCCGGGTCTGCTGCAGCAAGGGCACGTACATCCGATCGCTCGCGAGCGATCTGGGCCAGGCGCTCGGCTGTGGAGCCTGCGTCGCCGCGCTGCGGCGTACCCGCATCGCGGGGTTCACGGTCGGGCAGGCGGTGACGCTGGATGCGCTCGAGCGATGCCCGGACCCGGAGCGGGACGCTTGGCTGCTTGCAGCGGACAGTCTCCTCGTGGGGCTGCCGAGGATCGATCTGGCGGCGGCGCTGGCCCAGCGTTTCCGGCACGGGCAGGCGGTCCGGCCGGAAGTGACGGTGCGCGGACGCTGCCGGGTCTATGCCGCCGGCGACGCGCTCCTCGGGGTCGGGATGATCGAAACCGATGGGCAATTGCGCCCGCTGCGGCTGGTGGCCGCTCGGCCCGCCGCAAGCGGCTGAAATACCACGCAAAACTTGTAGAACGCGGCAGCGTTCGGATAGAATAGGCGTTTACGCAAGGAGAGAGTATGGCTTTGCAGGTTGCGCAGAAGGCGCAAGTGATGAACGAATTCCGGCGTTCCGGCACCGACACCGGCTCGCCCGAGGTGCAAGTCGCCCTGTTGACCGAACGCATCAACGGGTTGACCGAGCATTTCAAGACGCATGTCAAGGATTTCCATTCGCGGCGCGGTCTGCTCAAGATGGTGAGCCAGCGGCGCAAGCTCCTTGATTACCTCAAGCGCGCAGACACGGAAAAATACCGCTCGCTCATCGAGCGGCTCGGTCTGCGCAAGTAGCTCCGTCCATGCCCCGGCGCCGAACGCTCGTCCTTGCGATGGGCGATCGCGCGTTGCGCGGCGGTCGCCGCGCGGCCTGAGCGCCGCGACGTCCCGGCCCCGCGGCCACGCCCTGCTCATAGGAATCCGCCTTGAACCCGATCAAGAAAACCTTCACCTACGGCTCGCACCAGATCACCTTTGAAACCGGCGAGATCGCGCGCCAGGCACACGGCGCGGTGCTGTGCACCATGGACGACACGGTCGTCCTCGCGACGGTGGTCGCCGCCAAGGAACCGCGCGCGGGCCAGGACTTCTTCCCGCTGACCGTCGACTACGTCGAGAAGACCTACGCCGCCGGCAAGATTCCGGGCGGCTTCTTCAAGCGCGAGGGCCGTCCGACCGAGAAGGAGACGCTGACCTCGCGGCTGATCGACCGGCCGATCAGGCCGCTGTTCCCCGAGGGCTTCTACAACGAGGTCCAGGTCGTCGCGACCGTCATGTCGTGCAACCCGGAGGTGGATCCGGACATTCCGGCGATGCTCGCGGTCTCGGCGGCGCTGACGATTTCCGGCATCCCGTTCAACGGCCCGATCGGGAGCTGCCGCGTCGGGTACGTGAACGGGCAGTACGTGCTCAACCCCACGACGGCCCAGCTGAAGGACTCGAAGCTCAACTTGGTCGTCGCCGGCACCGAGCAAGGCGTGCTGATGGTCGAATCCGAGGCGCTCGAGCTCCCCGAGGACACCATGCTCGGGGCCGTCGTCTTCGGGCACGAGCAGATGCAGGCGGCGATCCGGGCGATCGACGAGCTCGCCGAAGTCGCCGGCAAGCCCGCTTGGGACTGGCAGCCGCCGGCGAAGAACGAGGCCTTGATCGCGCGGGTCACGGATCTGGCGATGGCCGAGCTGCGCGCGGCGTTCCAGATCAAGCAGAAGCAGGCGCGCAACGCGCGCCTTTCGGAGATCCGCAAGTCCGCCATGGCGAAGCTGCGCGAGGAAGCGCAGGCCGCGGGGGCCGAGCTCGACGACAATGAAGTGAAGGACATCTTCTTCGAACTCGAGTCGAAGATCGTGCGCGGCCAGATCCTGGACGGCGAGCCGCGCATCGACGGTCGCGACACGCGCACGGTGCGGCCGATCACGATCCGCACCGGGGTGCTGCCGAGGACGCACGGCTCGGCGCTGTTCACGCGCGGCGAGACGCAGGCGCTGGTCACGGTCACGCTCGGCACGGGGCGCGACGAGCAGATCATCGACGCGCTGATGGGCGAGTACCGCGAGCGCTTCATGCTCCACTACAATATGCCGCCGTACGCCACCGGCGAGACCGGACGCGTGGGATCGCCGAAGCGCCGCGAGATCGGCCACGGCCGCCTCGCCAAGCGCGCGCTCGCCGGGCTGCTGCCCGCGGCGGCCGACTTCGGCTACTCGATACGCGTGGTCTCCGAGATCACCGAGTCGAACGGCTCCTCCTCGATGGCTTCGGTGTGCGGCGGGAGCCTCGCGCTGATGGACGCCGGGGTGCCGCTGAAGGCGCACGTCGCGGGCATCGCGATGGGGCTGATCAAGGAAGCGAACCGCTTCGCGGTGCTCACCGACATCCTGGGCGACGAGGATCATCTCGGCGACATGGACTTCAAGGTCGCGGGGACCGACACCGGCGTGACCGCGCTGCAGATGGACCTGAAGATCGAGTCGATCACCAAGGAGATCATGCGCGTGGCCCTGGCGCAGGCGCGCGAGGCGCGCCTGCAGATCCTCGGCCTGATGCGCACCGCGATGGAGGGCTCGCGCGGCGAGATCTCCTCCTACGCGCCGCGCATCATCAAGATCAAGATCAACCCCGAGAAGATCCGGGACGTGATCGGCAAGGGCGGGGTGGTGATCCGCGGGCTGCAGGAGGAGACTGGCACCACGATCGAGATCGAGGACGACGGCACCGTGTCCATCGCCAGCACGAGCGCCGAGGGCGGCGAGGCGGCCAGGAAGAAGATCCTGGAGCTCACCGCCGACGTCGAAGTCGGCAAGGTCTACGACGGCACCGTGCTCAGGCTGCTCGACTTCGGCGCGATCGTGAGCGTGCTGCCGGGCCGCGACGGCCTGCTGCACATCTCGCAGATCAGCCACGAGCGCGTCAACGCCGTGTCGGACTATCTCAAGGAAGGCCAGGCGGTGAAGGTCAAGGTGCTCGAAGCCGACGACAAGGGCCGCGTGCGCCTGTCGATGAAGGCGGTCGAGCAGCCCGAGGCCGCGAAGCAGGGCTAGCGTCGCCGGCCTCCGCCGGGAACAAAAAAGGGGTGCCGCGGCACCCCTTTTTCATCGCCCGCAGCGCGGCGCTACTTCGCGACCTGCCTTTCGCGCAGCTCGTCCAGCGTCTTGCAGTCGATGCACAGCGTCGCCGTCGGGCGCGCCTCGAGGCGCTTCAGACCGATCTCGACGCCGCAGCTCTCGCAATAGCCGTATTCGTTCGCGTCGATGCGCGCGATCGTTTCGTCGATCTTCTTGATCAGCTTGCGCTCGCGGTCGCGGTTGCGCAGCTCGAGCGCCATGTCCGATTCCTGGCTGGCGCGGTCGTTCGGATCGGCGAACACCGTGGCCTCGTCCTGCATCGTGTGCACCGTGCGATCGATCTCCTCGGACAGCTCGGCCTTGAGCTGCTCCAGGATCTTGCGGAAGTGCGTGCGCTGCCGCGCGTTCATGTACTCCTCGCCCTTCTTCGGCGCGTAGGGCGTGAAGCTCTTCCGCGTCAATTCGACTGCCATTTAACGTCCGGCCCGCAAAAGGAAAGGCGCTTTGTAGCAGAAAAGCCCCCTTGCCGCAAGCAAGCCGGAAGGCCGTGAAATGCCGATTTTTCACTGGGTTGCGTTGCTCGGGGCAGGCCGCGTGGAGTATCATCTGGCGCCTTTTCGGGGTGTAGCGCAGCCTGGTAGCGCGCTTGCTTTGGGAGCAAGATGTCGGGAGTTCAAATCTCTCCACCCCGACCAAGTTCGCGCCCGGCGTGACGGCGGGCTGCCCGTAGCTCAACCGGATAGAGCACCAGCCTTCTAAGCTGGGGGTTGTGGGTTCGAGTCCCGCCGGGCAGGCCAGGTCGCCAGGGCCTGGCATCGGCTACGGTGGCGGTAGCTCAACGGTAGAGTCCCGGATTGTGATTCCGGTTGTTGTGGGTTCGAATCCCATCCGCCACCCCATCCACCTTGCTTTATAGCGAGAGCATTCACTAACACGCGGTGAATATTCTGCGGTTTGGTGAATATTTTCCAGTCTCAGGCAGCTGCACACGCCGTTTCGGGGCATCGCGCTACACGCAGCGATAGCCATCGGGTTGTGTGCGACGCCAGTTATTTGCAGCGGCATTTGCGCCAAGCGAACGGTGCGGCGCGTACTTCTATCGCAGCGGCCTAACTTTCTGCACACCGCGCCGGTAACTCCGCCGCGTCGTGCGTAGGTCCTCGTGGTCGAGTAGCTCCCTGGCCCGCTCATCGCTCTCGGCCGCGCTCGCGCTCGCCGCGCGCAGGTCGTGTTCCCAGAACGCTTCGTTTCCGGCGGGGCCGGCCGGACGCGGCGCCGCTCGCAAGGGGCGGTCGCCGCACGCGATCGGCAGGCGCAGTTCCAGTCCGAGCGCGAGATAGCTTGCATCGTAAGCGCTCAGGCCGAAACGCCTGGCCAGGTTGCGGAGTTCCGAGACGCCGAGCCCGCGCTCGTGCACCACGGGCCCAAGACGAGTGAGCACGTCGGCAGCCGCTGCCGCGCCCTGGTCGGTGAGGATTCGGCAGCGCTCCTGATCGACCAGTACGTTGGCGACGTCAGATGACTGAAGGGCCAGTCTGCGCTGCCCGCGCGTCTCAAGCGCCCCGCTCGCGGCAGGCAGCCGCCGAGGCGGGCATGACCCGAGTCGGGGGCCCAGCGATTGCGCAGGACCGCGACATCGACCACGCG
>JAKALD010000157.1 GCA_021813275.1 Pseudomonadota bacterium
CGAGTACATCGACGAGCGCTTCCCGCACCCGCAGCTCATGCCGGCCGACCCGGTGATGCGCGCGCGCGCGCGCCTGATGCTGTTCAACATGGAGCTCGAGCTGTTCTCGCAGATCGAGGCGCTCGAGTCGGGCAAGGACAAGCAGGTCGAGCGCGCCCGGCAGCAGGTCGCCGACCGGCTGGTGGAGCTCGCGCCGATCTTCACCAAGACCAAGCACATGCTCGGCGACGACTTCACCATGCTCGACGTGGCGATCGCGCCGCTGCTGTGGCGGCTCGATCATTACGGCATCAAGCTCGGCAAGCCGGCCGCGCCGCTCATGAAGTACGCCGAGCGGATCTTCTCGCGGCCCGCCTTCATCGAGGCGCTCACGCCGTCCGAGAAGGTCATGCGCAAGTAGGCGCCGCGCCTGCGGAGTGCCGAGCGTGGAGCCGAGCGAGATTCCGACCAAGCCGTACCTGGTGCGCGCGCTGTACGAATGGTGCGTGGACAACGGCTACACCCCGCATGTCGCCGTCCGCGTCGACGCGCGCACGCAGGTGCCGCCCGAATACGTGCGCAACGGCGAGATCACGCTCAACATCTCGCCGGGCGCGGTGCACAAGCTGCAGATGGGCAACGAGCTGATCGAGTTCTCGGCGCGCTTCGGCGGTGTGGCGCGGCACATCTCGGTGCCGGTGGCGAACGTGTTCGCGCTGTACGCGCGCGAAACGGGCCACGGCATGACCTTCGAGATCGAGCCGCCGAAGCCGGCGGCGCAGGCGCACGCCGAGAGCGAACCCTCGTCCGTGGCGCCCTCGGCGCTTCCCGCGCCGCCGTCGCCCACAGCGCCGAAGGCACCCGAGCCGCCGAAGCCCGGCGGACGACCGCCGCTGCGGCGGATCAAGTAGGCGCGGGCGGCGGCTCTTATAATTCCCGCGGGCCGGCTTAGCTCAGCTGGTAGAGCAGCGGTTTTGTAAACCGTTGGTCGGCGGTTCGAGTCCGTCAGCCGGCACCAACCCTTCGCGCGTTTCCGATCGCCCTTTCCGGTGCGACGGCGCGGCGCTCACTGCAAGGTAGCGACGATCTCCCGGATCTCCTCCGGCGTGTGCTCGCCCGCGAGCGGCGTCCCCGGCATCAGGTACTTGCCCATCGCGAGCGGCCCGATCACGACCGGCTCGAAGCCGATCTCGCGCACGAGCTTCGACAAGCGGGCCGAGGTCTTCGAGCAGGCCCTTCAGCTCTTCCGGATGACGCGAGGAGAACATCACCGGATGCCCGGCCCTCGCCCACAGGCTGCCGGGCGTGCCGCCGATATGTCCGGCGCCGATGGTTCCGATCTTGACCGGCGCAGCCTCCGGGGCGTCGGCGCCGAAAGCCGCGATGGGCGCAGCCGCGAGGAGGGGGGCGCTTCCGGCAATGCGGAGAAAAGCGCGCCGACCGGGATCCAGTCCGTCGTGCCTTGCCATGGTCGCCTCCTTGGACGGCAGCGTGCGCGAGCCGAAACCGATCAGAGCGATTCGCTTGGGCGCTAGGAAGGCGCGCGGCGCGAGTCCCGCCCCGCGCAGCGCCTCGGCGGCGGACAGGCAAGACCGGGAGACACGGTTCGCGATGTCCCTACCGCCGCCCGGATCTGTGGGAGACTAAGCCACGCCCGGGAGGCTCGTGGAAGGCGCCCAGTCCGAGGTCGAGCAGGTCCTGCGCCACGCGCAAGCGCTGATCAGCGCGCACCGCTGGCACGACGCGATCGCCGTGCTGGGCGAAGCGCTGCGGTGCAGTCCCGATTGCGCCGAGCTGCCCAAGAATCTCGGCAACGCGCTCCTCGGCCAGGTCGACGCCGCGGCCGAGTCGTAGCGCAGCGCGCTCGAGATCGACCCCGACTACGTCGATGCCCGTTTCAAGCTCGCGAACGTGGCGCACCAGCTCGGCGATCGCGAGTCCGCCGCCGCGGGCTACTGCAAGGTGATCGAGTTCGACGCGAGCCTGCCGAAGGCCCACAACAACCTCGGCATCGTCCCGCAGGAGCTGAGCCGCGCGGACGAGGCGATCGCCTGCTACCGGCGCGCGCTCGGTGCGCCCGCGTGGATCCTCCTGTCCGCCCCGTCCGACTGGCGCTGGCTGATCTGGCGCGACGGCGGCCTCTGGTGTCCGTCGGTCAGGCCGTTCCGGCAGTCGAGCCCCGGGCAGTGGGGCCCGGTGATCGGCTCGGTCCAGGAAGCGCTCGCGGCACGCTTCGAGGACCGGCGCTCCTGAGCCGCACCGCCGGGCGGCGTGCAAGTAAGCGCATCGAAGAGAGCCGTTCGCTGCGATAATCAGGCCTTGACCCTCATCCACGACGCGGACCTTCCGGCGCAGCAGGCTGCCACCCGCGATCGAAATGAACGCACAGCCCCAGCCCGGCTATTTCGACGGTCTGAACGAACGACTTCTCGCGGCCGTTCCCCCGAATGCCCGCAACGTGATCGAATTCGGCTGCGCCAACGGGCTCCTCGGTGCAGCTTTCAAGAACCGCTGTCCCTCGACGCGCTGGACGGGGGTCGACGTGAGCGGCGCCGCCGTCGCGGAAGCCCGGGGACGCCTCGACTCAGTCGTTCAAATGGATCTCGATGCGCCGGAGCCGTCGCTCCTCGGGGGCGGATACGACGTCGTCGTTTTTGGCGACGTGCTTGAGCACCTGAGAGATCCGGAATCGTTTCTTCAGCTCGCTCGAAGGATCAGCGCTGCGGACGCGCGGCTCGTCTGCTGCCTGCCCAACATGGCGCACGTGAGCGTGATCGAAAGGATGCTCGCGGGGGACATCTCGTACGATTCGATGGGTCTTCTGGACCGCACGCACCTGCGATTCCTGTCGCCCGCGTCGTCGTTCAAGATGCTCCTGGACGCCGGCTGGCTGCCGAATCTTCGCGACGGCCATGCGATCCGCCATAGCGTGCAGCCCTTCGTCGCGCATCTGCTCGCCGCCGCGCAGGAAATCGGCATTCCGCAAGACACCTGCGCCCGCAACATCTTCCTGTACCAACTGATCGTCGACTGCGTCAAGTCGCCGCAAGCGGGTAACGATGAGTCGACGTCGCCATTCACCGTGGTCGTGCCGGTAAACCGATCCTCCCAGTTCGAACTCAACGTCGCCCGCTCACCCGGCCTGCTCGAAATCGGTGCGGAAATCATCGCAGTGCAAGGCGCCCAGGACGCCGCTCATGCATTGACAACCGGCGCGGGCGGCGCAACGAAGCGCTGGATCTTGTACTGCCACCAGGACGTCTACATTCCGAAGGGGAGCGGGCAGCTGCTCTCCAGGCTCCTCGAGTCGATCCCCGAAGAGGAAGCTCGTTACGCGCTCATCGGGTTCGCCGGTCTTGGCATCGACCGCGGGGGTCGGGTGTCGAAGTCGGGCCTGGTCGTCGACCGCACTTCGCTTTTCGACCACCCGGAGGCCGCGCAAGCAGTCTCGCTGGATGAATTCGCGATTGTGATCGGCAGGGATAGCGTGCATCAAATCGACCCGTCCCTCGGCTGGCACGCCTGGGGGACCGATTTGTGCCTGGCCGCCCGTCACCGGCACCGCGCGGCGCAAGTGCGCATCGCGCGGGTCCCCATGTTCCACAATTCGTTCAACGACGCGAGACTGCCTCCCGAGTTCGATGCCTCGATCCGGGCCTTGCTGGGAAAATATCCCAAGCTCGATGTCGTGGAGACGTTGAACGGCACTTTTACCCGGCAAGCGCAATAGCGACGCCGGGCGCAGGCGCGGGGCCGAGGCCCCGCGGCTTGCGGCCTTACAGAGGCCGGATGTTGGCGGCCTGCGGGCCTTTCTGGCCCTGGCGCACCTCGAACTCGACCTTCTGGTTCTCCTTGAGCGACTTGAAGCCGTTCATCTGGATCGCGCTGTGATGCGCGAACAGATCCTTGCCGCCGTCGTCGGGAGTGATGAAGCCGTAGCCTTTAGCGTCGTCGAACCATTTCACGGTTCCGGTTGCCATGGTGTTTCCTTCCTTGCTTGAAGCGCAGCGCAATCCGGGCCGCGCGTGCCGGGCATGACGATCAAGTAAGGGAACCGGTACCACGCGCCGCGGGAACGGCGGAAAGGGACTGACGTTTCACTGCTTGAAGGGCCTGCGGACGAAAGTATAGCACGTCCGCCGCTCAAGCGCGCCGCCGCGCCGCGCGGCGAGTACGATCGAGCTTTCCGCGAGGCGCCCCGGAGGCTGCCATGGCCGACCTGTCCGACTTCGTTTCCGCAGCGTTCTGGCGCGTGAACCCGCCGGACGCCGACCCGCGCGAGACGCGCGAGTGGCTCGAGGCGTTCGACGCGCTGGTCGAGGCCGAGGGGCGCGAGCGCGCCATGTTCCTGCTGCGCAAGCTCTTCGAGCACGCGCGCGCGCCGGGTGCCGCTGCCGCCGGTGCTCAACACGCCATACTGCAACAGCGTAGCGCTCGCGCAGCAGCCGCAGTTCCCCGGCAGCCTCGAGCTTGAGCAGCGGCTCTCGGCGATCGTGCGCTGGAACGCGCTCGCGATGGTGGTGCGCGCCAATCGCGCCCATCCCGAGCTCGGCGGCCACATCGCGAGCTACGCGTCGGCGGCCGACCTGTTCGAGGTCGGCTTCAACCACTTCTTCCGCGCCGGGCAGGGCGGCGAGCTGGTCTATTTTCAGCCGCATTCGGCGCCCGGTGTGTACGCGCGCGCCTATCTCGAGGGGAGGCTCGCCGAGGAGCAGCTCGACCATTACCGCCGCGAAACCGGCGGGCAGGGCCTTTCGTCGTACTGCCACCCTTACCTGATGCCGGGCTTCTGGCAGTTCCCGACGGGCTCGATGGGCCTGGGCGCGATCACCGCGATCTACCAGGCGCGCTTCATGCGCTACCTCGCGGATCGCGGCCTGCTCGCCACTGCGGGGCGCAAGGTGTGGGCATTCGTCGGCGACGGCGAGATGGACGAGCCCGAGTCGCTCGCCGGGCTGTCGCTCGCGGCGCGCGAAGGGCTGGACAACCTGATCTTCGTGGTCAACTGCAACCTGCAGCGCCTCGACGGCCCGGTGCGCGGCAACGGCTCGATCGTGCAGGAGCTGGAAGGCCTGTTCGCCGGTGCCGGCTGGAACGTGCTGAAGCTCCTGTGGGGCTCGGACTGGGATCCCCTCTTCGCGCGCGACGACAGCGGCGTGCTGCTCAAGCGCCTGCACGAAACGGTCGACGGCGAGTTCCAGACCTACGCCGCAACCGACGGGCGCTTCAACCGCGAGCACTTCTTCAACAAGTATCCCGAGCTGCAGGCGCTCGTGGCCGACATGTCCGACGACGACATCGACCGGCTGCGCCGCGGCGGGCACGATCCCGTGAAGATCTACGCCGCCTACCAGGCCGCCGCGCAGCACCGCGGCCGGCCGACGGTGATCCTGGCCAAGACGAAGAAGGGCTACGGCATGGGCCACTGGGGCCAGGGCAAGATGGGCACGCACCAGCAGAAGAAGCTGGACGACGAGGCGCTCAAGGCGTTCCGCGACCGCTTCGCGCTGCCCCTGTCCGACGAGCATGTTACGGCGCTGCGCTTCTACCATCCGGGCGCGGACAGCCCCGAGATGAAGTATCTGCACGCCTGCCGCCAGAGGCTCGGTGGCTATCTGCCGGCGCGCTCCGCCGCGGCGCCCAGGCTCGCCGTGCCGCCGGCGGGGAGGCTCCTCGAGGGCACGGCGCGCGAGCAGTCGACCACCATGGTGTTCGTGCAACTGCTCGCGCAGCTCCTGAGGGATCCCCAGCTCGGTCCGCGCGTCGTGCCGATCGTCGCCGACGAGGCGCGCACCTTCGGCATGCAGACGCTCTTTCGCCAGGTCGGAATCTACTCGGCCCTCGGCCAGCTCTACGAGCCCGAGGACCACGACGAGCTGCTCTACTACAAGGAGGCGAAGGACGGGCAGATCCTCGAGGAAGGCATCACCGAGGCGGGCGCGCTCGCCTCGTGGATTGCCGCCGCCACCGCCTATTCCGCGCACGGCACGCCGATGCTGCCCTTCTACATCTACTACTCGATGTTCGGCTTCCAGCGGGTCGGCGACCTCGTGTGGGCGGCGGCCGACTCGCGCGCGCGCGGGTTCCTCGTCGGCGGCACCGCCGGCCGCACCACGCTCTCGGGCGAGGGCCTGCAGCACCAGGACGGATCGAGCCACCTCGCCGCGGCGACGATCCCCAGCTGCCACGCCTGGGACCCGTGCTTCGGCTACGAGCTCGCGACGATCGTCGAGGACGGCGCGCGCCGCATGCTGGAGGCGCAGGAGGACGTGTTCTACTACCTGACGGTCGCGAACGAGAACTACGCGCATCCGCCGCTGCCAGCGGAAGCGCGCGAGGGGATCCTGCGGGGCATGTACCTCATCGAGGCGCGCGCGGGCGCGAAGCTGCAGCTGCTCGCCTCGGGGCCGATATTGCGCGAGGCGCTCGCCGCCGCGCAGGTGCTCGAGCGCGAGCACGGCCTGCCGGCGAACGTCTGGAGCGTGACGAGCTGGAGCGAGCTCAGGTGGGAGGGGCTCGCCGCGCGCGCTTCGCCCGCTGTGGGCGAGGTGCGCGCGAAGGTCGAAAAGCCCTGGATCGCGCAATGTCTCGAGGGCACGACGGGTCCGATCGTCGCGGCGAGCGATTACGTGAGCGCGCTCGCCGATCTGCCGCGCGCCTGGGCGCCGGCGGGCAGGCGCTACGTGGCGCTCGGCACGGACGGCTTCGGGCGCAGCGACACGCGCGCCGCGCTCAGGAAGTTCTTCGGCGTGGACCGCGACGCGCTCGTCGCCACGGCGTTAGCCGTCCTGTAGGCGCTCGGCGCCCTCTAAGCGCCAGCCGGCTCAGAATTTCTCCGCCCAGGGCCGCAGGTCGGCTTCGAACGTCCAGGCCGAGCGCGGCTGGACGTGGAGCTGGTAGTACAGCTCGGCGATCGCGTCGGGCGCGAGCATCCCCTCGGGCCCGAGCCCCTGGGCGCGCTCGGGGAAGCGCTGGCGCGCCGCCTGCGTGTCGATCATGCCGTCGATCACGACGTGCGCGACGTGCACGTTCTTCGGCCCGAGCTCGCGCGCCATGGATTGCGCCACGGCGCGCAGGCCGTTCTTCGCTGCCGCGAACGCCGCGAACTGCGCGCCGCCGCGCAGCGAGGCGGTGGCGCCGGTGAACAGGATCGTTCCGCGGCCGCGCGGCACCATGCGGCGCGCGGCCTCGCGCCCGAACAGGAAGCCGCCATAGCAGCCCAGGCGCCAGATCTTCTCGAACATCTCCGCCGGCGTCTCGACGATCGGGGCGCGGAAGTTCGCGCCGGCGTTGTACACCGCGACTTCCACCGGCCCGTGCTCGGACTCCAGCTCGTCGAACAGCGCGAGCACCTCCTCCTCGCGGCGCGCGTCGGTGGGCGCCGCGACGGCGGCGCCGCCGTCGCGGCGGATCTCCGCGGCGAGCCGCTCGAGGCGCTCGGCGCTGCGCGCCGCGAGCGCGACCCGAAAGCCGGCTCTTGCGAAGCGCTTGCCGAGCGCGAATCCCAGGCCTTCGCCCACGCCCACGATGAGGGCCACCGGCGTTCGATCCATATCAGAGCCTCGCCGCGAGCTCGGCGCCTTCCAGCATCGCGCGCTTGGCGTCGAGCTCCGCGGCGAGCTTCGCGCCGCCGATGAGATGCGCCTTGCGGCCTGCCTTCTCGAGCGCGGCGGCGAGCGCGCGCCGCGGCTCCTGCCCCGCGCACACGATCACCGTGTCGGCGGGAATCACCTCGTCCTTGCCGTCCGCGCTCACGTGCACGCCCTCGTCGTCGATGCGCCGGTAGGTCACTCCCTTGAGCATCCTGACGCCGTTGCGCGCGAGCTCGATGCGGTGCACCCAGCCGGTGGTCTTGCCGAGCGTGTGCCCGAACGGGGTCGTCGAGCGCTTGAGCATCACGATGCGGTGCGCGGGCGTCTCGGCAGGCGGTCCGCCTGGATCGAGACCTCCGGCCACGCCGTCGTCTTCGACAATGCCCCAGTGGCGCTCGAACGCCGCGGGATCGAGCGTGGCGCGGCTCGAGCGCCCGAGCAGATAGAGCGCGACGTCGAAGCCGATGCCGCCCATGCCGAGGATGACGACGTTGCGCCCGACCGGCGCACGTCCCGCGAGCACTTCCGCGTAGCCGAGCACGCGCGGGTGATCGATGCCGGGGATGTCGGGCCGGCGTGGGTCGACCCCGGTGGCGATCACCACTTCGTCGAACGCGCCGAGCTCGGCTTCGCCGGGCGCGTGCCCGAGCACGATCTTCACGCCCGCGCGGCGCAGCCGCTCGGCAAAGCAGGCGACCGACTCGGCGAACTCCTGCTTGCCGGGAACGTGCTGCGCGAGATTGAATTGGCCGCCCAGCGCGGCGGTCTTCTCGTAAAGCGTGACCGCGTGGCCGCGCTCGGCCGCGATCGCCGCGCACGCGAGGCCCGCGGGCCCGCCGCCCCCCACCGCGATGCGCTTCCTCGCGCGCGCGGGCGCGTAGACCAGCTCGGTTTCGCGGCCGGCGCGCGGGTTGACCAGGCAGGAGGCGAAATCGCCCTCGAAGATGTGATCCAGGCACGCCTGGTTGC